>CAYOXF010000078.1:0-12101 GCA_964407845.1 uncultured Acidobacteriaceae bacterium
GATCCCGCGATCCACCATCATTCCGACCAGCGATTCCAGTTGCTCTTTCACGTGTGCACGCTCCGCAAAACCGCTCGGAAACGGGATACCCAGGGTTCAGTCGAGTGCGTGGCCGGTAATGCGCTGATAGGCTTCTCGGTATTTTTCTTGTGTGCCGGCGACCACCTCTGGCGGAAGCGCTGGAGCCGGCGGTTGCTTATTCCAGGCGATACGCTCGAGATAATCGCGAACGTACTGCTTGTCGAAGGAGGGCTGTGCCTTACCCGGCTCATAGCGGTCGGCGGGCCAGAATCGCGATGAATCGGGTGTTAAGGCCTCGTCAATCCAGACCAGGTCCTCCCCCAGAGTGCCGAACTCGAACTTCGTGTCCGCAATGATGATTCCCCGCGCCAAGGCGTGCTCGGCAGCCCGGCGGTAGAGCGTGAGGCTCACCTCGCGCAAACGCTCTGCAAGTGGGCGACCGATCTCAGAAACGACCTGGTCGAATGAAATGTTCTCGTCGTGGCCGGTTGTGGCTTTGGTCGAAGGCGTGAAAATCGGCTCCGGCAAACGGCCGGACTCGACGAGACCGGCAGGAAGACGGATGCCTGAGACGCTTCCCGACTCTTGGTACTCTTTCCAGCCCGACCCGGAGAGGTAGCCGCGAACAACGCACTCGACCAGAATGGGCTCGGTTTCCCGAACCAGCATGGCGCGGCCTCGCAACTCATCGACATAGGGCTCAAGCTCGGGGGGGAAAAATTTCGAGGCGATCACGTGGTTCTTGACAACATCTTCTAAATAATCAAACCAGAAGACCGAGAGTTGCGTAAGCACGCGTCCCTTATCCGGAATCGGCGTCGGGAGAACGACATCAAAAGCCGAGAGCCGGTCCGTCGCCACAATAAGCAAGAGCCCGCCGTCCAACTCATAGATGTCGCGAACCTTGCCACGTCCGCGGAGCTTGAGACGCGGAAAATTTGTTTGCGAAATGAGAGCTTGTGTCGTCGAAGAAGCCACGAGCTTTGAGTCCTCGGATTACGGAGGCGGGTATTCTAGCGCAGGGTGAGGTGTTGTCAATCGCTAAGCGCTGAACGAAACTTCATCTCGAGTTCGCGAGGACGGAGTTGTTCTAAGAGAATCCCGTTATGCGGCGTGGCTCGTGCTCGCGGCGTCGGGCAAAGCTTTCGCGTCTTCTTCCCATTTGACGGAAACCAGCTTGGAAATGCCGGGCTCCTGCATCGTCACGCCGTACAGGACCGAACCGATTTCCATCGTCTTGCGGTTATGGGTGACGACGATGAATTGCGTCTGTCCACACATCTCGGCCAGCATCTTATTGAAGCGCCCTACGTTCGCCTCGTCCAGCGGCGCATCCACTTCATCGAGAATACAGAAGGGACTCGGCTGGTAGCGGAAAACGGCGATCAAAAGCGCCAGTGCGGTCAGAGCCTTTTCGCCACCCGAGAGGAGAAAGACGTTCTGAAGACGCTTTCCGGGCGGCTGGGCGACGATGTCGATCCCGGACTCGCCCGAGCTATCGGGCTCGCTCAGGCGCATCTCGCCGTGACCGCCGCCGAACAGCGACTGAAAGGCCACGGCAAAATGCGCATTGATGGAATGGAAGGCCTCTTCGAATTTCTTGCGCGAGACTTCGTCGAGCTCATGGATGGTGAGCTGGGTATTTTCAATCGACTGTACCAGGTCGTCCCTTTCCCGCCGCAGGAATGCCTCGCGCTGCTCGCATTCCTGAAATTCCTCGAGCGCCATCATGTTCACCGGACCCATTGCCTCGACGCGCGCCTTCATCTCGTTGTAGTTTGCTTCGGCCGACCGAAGTTCTTCGGTTCCGAGGAGCTCGGGCTCCTGCGCCATCAACTCCTCCGGCTGTGCGTTCAACTCGGACAGGCAGGTTTGGCGGAGGTAGTCGCGATCGGAATCGTTACGGGCTTTTTCCACTTGACGGCGGCCGCGCTCCGCACGAAGCTCATCGAGCGACTGGCGGCGGCCGCGCAAAGACTCATCGATTTGGCCGCCTCGGGATCGTGCCTCGGTCCATTCGGCCTCGAGCGTCGTCTGATGATCGGTCAATCGCGTCTTTTCGCGACGGAGATCGTCGGCTTGCTGTCGAACCTGTTCCGAAGTGGCGTCAATTTCATCTCCCTCCCGGAGCAGCGCCGCATGCTGCTGGTCGAGCCCCGCGACGCGTTCCTGGGCCTGTCGGATCTCGTCGTTCAGGCGCTGGTCGGCCGCTTCGGCGCTCCCGAGCCGCTCGGTCATTGCCGCCAGCTCTTCCCGGCGCGCCACCACTTGTTCCTGCATTTGTTCGAAATCACGACGCAGGCCACTCAACGTCTCCGCCGCCAGCTCGGCCTCTGCTTCGGCCTCCGCGCGGGAACGCAGGGCCTCGGCATGTTCGGATCGCGCTTGCTCGGCCCGGATGCGCGCTGTTTCCGCTTCGGCTCGAAGCCGTGCGATTTCCTCGCGTTCGGTCGCCACACGCTCTTCGATGCGAGCAAATTCGCGGTGGGCGTGTTCGCGCTGATGGAGCGCCGCGACTAAATTCTTCTCGGCTTCAAGGTGCTCAGCGGTCGTTGCCGAAAGACCGAGTTCGGCAGCAGCGATCTCCGATTCTAGGTGGCTGAGCTCGTGTTCCCCTTCCCGCACGATGGCTTCGAGCTTCGCCGATTCCGTCTCGCGTTGCCGCAGTTCACGCTTGAGTGCCAGCGGACCGGCCTCCCCCTTGCGTCCACCGGAAACCATCCGGCCGTGGTAGCACGTGCCGTCCGGTGTCAGGAAATAACTGTGCGGATTCTCGCGGGCCATGCGCTCAGCAATCGCCGACCCCTCGACCAGGTAGGCGGTGCGCAGCTTTTTTAGAAAATATTTCGTGTTCGGGCCCAGCGGCTCACGAAACTCGACGAGGCGATCGAGCCGTTCAATGAAATCTCCCGGCATGGATGAGCCGAGATCGATCTCGGATTTGTCGACATCGAGACTGTGGATCGAGTCGACGAAAAATGTAGCTCGGCCACCCATTTCATTGCGGAGCAGGGCGACTCCGGTGCGTGCCTGATCGAACGATTCGACAACAACATACTCGAGCTCGTCACGAAAGAATTGCTCGACGGCGCCCTCATATTGTTCCGGTACTTCCGCGTAGTCGGCAAGCAGACCGACGGCGCGGAAGCCACTGGCGTTGCCTTCGCCGCTGGCGTTGAACAGCTTCTGCACCGCGTCGGCCGTGTAGCTGCGCTCGCGCAGAATCTGCTCGATCGAGGCGTGGCGCGCCCGTTCGGCGGACAATTCCCGTCGGGCCCGCTCGAGTTGCTGGGCGGTTTCCTGATGTGACTGACGGAGGCGGGCGAGATGGGACTGCGCGTCCAGAGCCGCCGAGGCCAGCTTGTGCGCGCGCTGCTCGGATTGCTCGAAGCCCGTGTCGGCGATTCGGACGCTCGCCTGGAGATGGGCGTGCTCCTGCTCGACGGCGCGCAAGGACGCCATCCGCTGAGTCTCCGAGGCGCTGTGCCGCGCCGACGATTCATGAGCCTGTAGCGATTCCGCCTGCGCGTGCGCCGCTTTTTCGACGAGTCCGCTGGCGAGTTGGCGAAGCTCGGCGACCCTCGTTTCGAGGAGCGCTTGATCTGCGGCGCTCGCCGAGACACGTTCGGCCGCCTGGCGCAGTCCTGATTCCAGTGATTGGGCCTCGTCGCGGAGTCGAGCGAGGGACTGGCGATGCTCGAAGGCACGCCCCGTGAGCTCGGATGCCTGCCGCTGAGCGTGTTCGATATCGATGGCCAACCGCGCCGCACGCGATCGCAGCTGGGCGGCCTGCTCACGATTGAACGTAATGCGGTTCTCCGCACGATCCAGATCGAGCGCTGTCTGGTTCAGCACGTTCTGTGTGTGACGGAGCTCGGCATCCAGTTCATACGTGCGTGCGCTGAGGCGTTCCTGTTCGTCTTCGAGCTCCTGTACCAGGCCCGACTCCCGGACTTCGGCAGCCTCCAGTTCACCTACGAGCGTTTCCAGACGAGAGGCTTCGAAATCGAGTTGTCCGGCCTTGCTCGCGAGCACCCTCCGCAGCACGCCGCGCATCTGTTCGCGCAATTCCGCGTAGCGACGCGCCTTGGAAGCCTGCCGCTTGAGCGAGGCGAGCTGCTTTTCGACTTCTACCAAGATGTCGTTCACGCGCGAGAGGTTGACCTTGGAAGCTTCGAGTTTCGCTTCGGCCAGTCGCCGTTTGGTCTTGTACATCGTGATTCCGGCAGCTTCCTCGATGATGGCGCGGCGATCCATCGGCTTGGAATTCAGGACTTGACCAATGCGGCCCTGCTCGATGATCGCGTAGCTGTCCGGGCCCAGGCCAATGCCCATGAAGATTTCCTGGACGTCACGCAGCCGCGCGACGCGGCCGTTGATGAGATACTCGCTTTGGCCAGAACGATAGAGGCGACGTCCGACCACGACTTCGCCGGGGCGCAGCGCGATCAGAGGCTTTTCCGGAACGCGTTTCTTCCAGACCTTACGGCCTTCGGAGGCTTCTCCGGCAACGATCTCGTCGGGTGTGCTTGCCTCAACGGCCTCGCCCGGATCCGCATCCATCACCTTGGCAACCGCTTCGGAGAGCTCAGGATCGACGAGCGTGAGCGTCACTTCGGCCAAGCCCATGGGCGGGAGCTTGGCAGTGCCGTTGAAAATGCAGTCTGACATGCGCTCGGCGCGGAGCATCTTATGGCTCTGCTCGCCGAGGACCCAGGAGACCGCGTCGACAACGTTGGATTTGCCGCAGCCGTTTGGGCCCACGATACAGGTGACGCCTGTGCCGCTGAACGTGATCGGCGTTTTCTCGCAGAACGACTTGAAGCCAAACAGCTCAACTTTGCGGAGTTTGAGCACCCGGTCCCTCGCAGCGATCGCTCTCCCTCTGATCCAACCTCAAGGGATAAAGCATCGTTTTTGTTTTGAGTTATTTCGAGACAGAAACGTTCGGAGGGTCGATGTCCGTGGCCCTTCCGCCTGGCGCTGCAGAGTTGGCGGTTACGGAACTACAAGGTAGCACGGTCGCTAGAACGTGTAAAGCGCCCTTTGGCGTGTGTTGCGAGACGATGGAAGAAATCGCACCGTTGCTGGCCTAGCGTGGATGGGACGGCGTGTTCCTTGGCTCTTAGGTTTTCAGGTACCAAGGCACATTGATCAGCACGATCCGATCGCTTCCATGCAACAGGATCAACGCCTTCAGAATCTCCGCGCGCTGGTTATGGAGCGGATAGTGATACCAATGGCGCTCGACGAGCTCGGGGACGATGATGGCGATCTGGCGATTCGGATGCTCCTTTTCAGCCTTGAGCACGTAATCAAGGATCGGACGAATAACCAAGCGATACGGCGACGGCAGCACGACAAGCTCCGGGGGCCTGCGCCCGGCTTTTTTCACTGGCTCTTCGACGTACTTGCCCCATTCCTCGCGCAGCGGTTCTATCTCTTCTTCGGTCGTTACGTGTACGGCACGAATATCGGGCGACAGAGTCAGAGCAAATTGCAGCGCCCGCTGCGCAATCTTTCCCCAAGTCTGAACCGTCACGAACACCAGAGGTGGCTCCACGTCTTCCACCCTGAGCGGAGACACACTGGAGACTTCCCTGGCAACCTGGCGATAGTGATGTCGCACCCAGAGCATGGCTATGACGAGCAGCGCGATCAGGAGAGCGCTGACCCAGGCCCCCGAGGCAAACTTCGCGACCAGAACGACTAGGGTCGTGATTCCGGTTGCCACAGCCCCCAAAAAGTTGACGATCATGCTTCTGGTCGACCCCGGTCCTCGCTGCCGCCTCCAGTGGCCTACCATCCCGGCCTGCGACAATGTGAACGCGGTGAACGCACCGATGGCAAACAGGGGAATCAAGCGATCCGTCACGCCTCCGAACAGTATGAGAAGGACTGCCGAAAGCACAGCGAGCACAAGGATTCCTTCCGTGTAAACAAGGCGCCGGCCGCGGTATCCGAACGCGTGCGGCAGAAAGTTAGCTTGCGCAACGGCACGGCAAAGTCGCGGAAAATCGGCGAAGGCCGTGTTCGCCGAAAGAGACAAGATCAACAGAACCGAGCCGATGGTGACGTAGTAGAACCATCCGCGCCCTAGCACGGCGCCAACCAGCATGGAGAGCACACTTTGATATCCCGGCTGGCCCGGATCAGTTGCCGCGATGCCGTACGCCCGAACCAGATAGGCGATGCCGGCCAGCAGCACAATCAACAAACCGATAATGACGGTTAGCGCGCGCTGCGCCTGCTTCACGGCCGGCTCGCGAAAGGCGCGAACGCCGTTGCTGACGGCTTCGACACCCGTCATCGCCGTGCAGCCGTTGGAGAAGACCTGCAGTAGGAGCCACGTACTGGCCACGGCCATCGTGGTCGTGGGCGGTGCGGGAGGAGCCACGACCGGCAAGGGGTGGCCAGCGGCAAGAACTGTCCTGATCGCGCCGACCAGGATCGCCCATAGCAGCGTGCCAAGAAAAAGGTAGGTGGGCACCATGAAAAAGAAGCCTGCTTCGCGGACGCCCCTTAGGTTCACGATGGTGATCACGACCAGGATCCCCAGACAAATCAGCAGGGTGTGTGACTCGAGGCTGGGGATAGCGGAAACCAGTGCTCCCACGCCGGCCGAGATACCCACCGCGACGACGAGAACGTAGTCGATCATCAAGGCTGCCCCGGCGAGCAATCCCGGATATGTTCCGAGATTTTCCGATGCGACCGTGTACGATCCGCCGCCGCCAGGATACGCGGCGATGGTCTGGCGATAGGAAAAATAAACGATCGTCAGCAACACGATAATGCTGACGCTGATGGGTACGATGTAACCGATTCCCGCCGCGCCCAGCGGAATAAGAAGCGTTAGGGCGGCTTCCGGTCCATATGCCGCGGAGCTGAGTGCGTCCAGGCCGAAGATGGGAATTCCGGCAGACGTGCCGATTTGCTCGGCGCGCTCATCCGATGTTGCCAGAGGCTTGCCGAGCAGGATATCGAGCAATGGCATGAACCGTCTCCCCAATGAAAATTAGGAGCGGGTAGAGTAATTCGCCTGCCCAGGAATTGGAATCACAAAGCTCAAGAGTTTTGGGGCTTCGGCAGATCTTTCACACAGCTGTAACCTTGGGAAGCCTATGGACGCTCGTACTTCTCTGCGCAATAACGGCCTTCGCCGATTGACTTGCGATGCCGACGAAGCCTAGCATGACCCGCTCAGGAGACTTCTTGGACTCCCCCAGCAGTCCCGGAATCCGCCGAATCGCGTCGAGCGCGCTAGTCCTAGCTGCCGTCCTCGCCCTTTCCATCCTGGGCGAGCGGCCCCCGGCTCCTAAGCCATCGAATGCACCTAAAACCGAGTTCTCTGCCGGGCGCGCGGTGGACGCACTCCGCCGAATTCTGAAGGACGACGTACCTCATCCCGTCGGGAGCCCAGCCGACGACAGCGTCCGCGAACGCATTGTGGACGAGTTCATGCGCTTGGGCTACCAACCACAGGTACAAACGACGTTCGCCTGCTCGAAGTATGCGTCCTGCGCCACAGTCAAAAACGTTTTGGCACGTCTAGAGGGAGCGGGAGAAAGCGGCGCCGTCCTGCTGGCGGCCCACTATGACTCGGTGCCTGCCGGACCCGGCGATTCCGACGATGGTACGGGAGTGGTCACCGTGCTGGAAGTTGCGCGCGCGCTCCAATCGCTTCCACCGCGCCGGCACCCCGTCATTTTCCTGCTCGATGAGGGTGAGGAAGAAGGACTGCTTGGAGCGCAAGGATTTGTGGATTCGCACCCCTGGGCGAAGGAGGTGCGCGTTGCGGTCAACGTCGACAATCGCGGTACCGGCGGGCCGAGCATGATGTTTGAGACGGGAAGTGCGAATGACTGGGCAGCTCAGTTCTATGCGCGCTACGTGCCACTTCCCCGAGCCGACTCCATCGCCTACACCATTTACAAACTGCTTCCGAATGACACGGACTTCACCATATTCAAGGAGGCCGGCTATCAGGGGCTGAACTTCGCCTACCTGAAGGGAGTGAACCAATATCACACGCCGCTTGACAATTCAACAAATGTCAGCGCCCGAAGCGTCGAAGATCACGGCGATCATGTGCTGCCGCTCGTCTTCGCTCTGGCGAATGCGGATCTATCGAATTGGCCCGCAGGGGATGCCGTCTACTTCACCATCTTCGGGCGCTGGATGGTGCACTGGCCGGCCCGGCGTTCGATTGAATGGGCTTTGATCGGGACGTTTCTTCTGGCCGCGCAAATCCTGTGGCTAAGCCGCGCGAAGCGCCTCACGTCAAGAGAGCTTCTGTGGGGGATGCTGGGCTGGTTGGTGACCATGGTGGTGACGGCCGCCGTGGCACTCGTTGTGGCGCGGCTGGTCCGCATGGCCGGGGCAACGCCCGTCAACTGGGTGGCGTATCCGGTGCCGCTCGAGGCTGCGTTTGCATCGCTGGCCATGGTTGTGGTGGTGACGAACGCGATCCTTTTTTCCAAGCGCGTGCAGTTCTGGGGGCTTTGGAGCGGTGTCTGGGTATGGTGGTCGCTTTGGGCCGTGGTTGTCTCGCTTAAGGCGCCAGGACTGAGCCACATGCTACTGATTCCGCTGGGTCTGGCGGTGAGTGCAGGACTCGCAGCGGCAATGCGCTCTGCCGAAGGGACCGCGGCTTCGAGTCTGGCCGTGATTCTACCCCTCGCGGGAGCCGGAATCGTGCTGACTGGGTTGCTGCTCGAGATGTATTCCGCTCTGGGCGCAAGGGCATTGGTTCCGATCGCCATGTTGGCCGGGCTATTGTTCACTCCCGTCGCACCATTCTGTGTGGACCTCAGAGGCGTGCGGGGTTTGGCTGTGCCGTGGATTCTCGTAGGCTTTACGACGCTATTCCTATTCGCAGCGATGGTGGTGCCCGCATATTCGGCCAAGTCGCCCGAACGGGTTAATTTCCGATACATCGAGGATGGGGACTCCGGAAACGCGCGGTGGGTAGTCGAAGCAGAATCGGGCCGCCTGCCAGAGCCGATTCGGCTTGCAGCCAATTTCCGACGGGCCGACAGAGGTTACCTGCCGTGGAACACGAACCCTGCCTTCCTCGCCGATGCTCCGGATCAGGGCTTTGCGGCGCCCACATTCACGATTCTGGAGTCGTCTGAAAACGAGGGCAGGCGGAGCTATCGCGCCTTGTTGCGTTCCGAGCGCGGGGCGCCTTTCGCCTCGGTTCTCTTCCCGCCGGGCACTGACATTCGGTCCATCACCGTGGGCGGGTTGCCGCAACCAACACCGCCCTCACGCGTGAGAACGTACCTCCATAATTGGTTAGCCTACTCATGTCCGACCATGCCCGCGACCGGCGTGGAAATCACCTTCTCGCTCCCGATGGGGAAAGCGATCGAGGTCTCCGTGCTCGATGAGAGCTATGGTTTGCCTGAGGAAGGCACATTTTTGTTGCACGCGCGGCCGCTCACGGCAACGGCGTCGCAAGATGGCGACGTGACGATGGTCATTCGCCGAGTGCAACTCCTGCCATAGGAGACGTTCCTCTGGGGCAAAGCCGCTCGAACCTGGCTATGATGTTTTCTGAGGATACGAGAACATGGGTGAGATGGTTGATGAGCCGGCCGTGCCGTGGCGGCAGTCACCGCTTCGATGGCTGGCCTCGCGCTTCGCCGAACGCGAACAGCAGCTGCTGCTGATCTTAAGCATCATGATTGGTGCCCTGACCGGCTTGGTGGTCGTGGCTCTGATCCTGCTTACCGAGCGCCTGGGACTGCGCCTGTACCCAGTGGGCAGTCCCGTGTGGCGCCGCATGGCCACTCCCGTAATCGGCTCTCTGGCAATGGGGTTTGTGCTGTTCCGTTATTTTCCCGACGCGCGGGGCAGCGGGGTCATGCAGACCAAAGTGGCCCTATTCATTCGCGAGGGGGTCATCACCCTCCGGACGGTCTTCGGCAAATTCATCTGCACGGCCGTAACGCTCGCAAGCGGAATCCCACTCGGACCGGAAGGACCTTCGGTTCAAATCGGCGCTGGCATTGCATCGGTGCTGGGACGCCGGCTTGGCTTGCGGACGGAAAGCGTGAAATCGCTCATTCCTGTCGGAGCAGCAGCCGCCATCGCGGCGGCGTTTAATACTCCTTTGGCAGCCGTTGTGTACGCCTTGGAAGAGATCGTAGGCGATCTCAACGCGCCGGTGCTCGGGTCGATCGTGCTCGCGTCTGCCACGGCATGGATGGTGCTGCGCCTGATCCTAGGCAACAACCCTTTGTTTCAAGCGCCGCAATACCAGTTGCTCCACGGAGGGGAGTTTGCGATCTACGCCGTGCTCGGAATCATTGGCGGCGGGTTCTCAGCGATATTCGCCAAGGTCATGATCGAAACCCGTGCGGGTTTTCGGAGGCTTCCGGCCCGCACGCGCGGGTTGCAACCCGTATCGGGAGGTCTGCTGGTCGGATTGCTGGGTTGGTGGGTCCCTCAGGTCTTAGGTGTCGGATACTCCTACGTTGGCGACGCGCTAAACGGAAGGATGGCCCTTCGCATCATCGGGCTTTTGGTCCTGCTCAAGTTCGTCACGGTCATCGTGAGCTACGCTTCGGGCAATGCCGGCGGCCTTTTCGCGCCGAGCTTGTTTCTCGGAGCGATGGTGGGAGCGGTGGTCGGCAGCGTAGCTCACCATGTGTGGCCCACCTTCACGGCGGAGCCGGGCGCCTACGCGCTGGTCGGCATGGGTGCTTTGTTTGCTGGCATTATGCGCGCGCCGATGACCTCGGTCCTAATGATTTTCGAGACGACGCACGATTACGCCGTAATCGTCCCGCTCATGATTGCGAATCTGGTGAGCTTCGTGATTGCACGCCAGCTGCAACCTCTCTCGATTTCACAAGCGCTTGCCGTGCAAGACGGCATCCACCTGCCCGGAGAGGAAGTGCGCAAGCAGTTCGCCAAACGCAACGTGGCCCAAATTATGCGACCGGCGACCGAAATCCTTTCCGGGGAATTGACCATACAGCAGGCCGTTGAACAAACACGCAGCAGTACACGGCAGGCCTGGCTCGTTCGGGATCAACAAAACCTCGGAGGAATCGTTCGACGGGCTGCGCTTGAACGCGCGATGGCCATGGGAGAAGGGGCCACGCGGCTGATGGATCTCGCCGGAGTGGCGGGTTTCCCCCACGTGCACGCCGACCATCCACTCGACATCGCGCTCGAACGCATGGGAATTGCAAAGCTAGACATCCTTCCCGTTGTCAGCCGCGCCGACATCCGTCTGATTCTCGGCATTGTCGCTCTTCCCGATATCTTGCATTCGTATGGCGTGGGCGGGACCGATGCCGACAACTTTCTCGTTTCGGACGACGACCGATCTTCCCGCGGGGGCTAGCCAGAGGGCGTGTTTTGTCGCCAGGCAAACCTCGGATAAAATGGCGCCTTTGTGAACTGTCTGACAATGACCGAGATACGCCTCTACAACACGCTGGCGAACCGGCTCGAACCACTCGATCCCGTGCATCCAGGCGAAGTGAGAATCTACACGTGTGGCCCCACGGTCTACGCTTCGGCCCACATCGGAAATTTCCGCACCTTCGTGTTCCAGGACATCCTACGACGCTTTTTGAAGTCGCAAGGCTATCGCGTCATGCAAGTGATGAACGTCACCGACGTGGATGATCGCATTATCCACGCCGCCGCCGCTGCGGGAATTGGCATCCGGGAGTACACCGAAAAATACATCCAGGCATTCCTCGAAGATATCGACGCCTTGCGGATTGAGATTCCCGAGGAGGTTGTCCGCGCCACCGATCATATCGAGGATATGGTCGCGCTGATCGAGCGCCTGCAGCAAAAAGGCCTCACCTACAAAAGCGACGGCTCGATCTATTTCCGCATCTCCAAGTTTCCCGGGTACGGCAAGCTTTCCAAGATCGACGTGACCGGCATTCAACCCGGGGCGCGCGTGGACGTCGATCAATACGACAAGGAAAATGCCCGCGATTTCGCTCTGTGGAAGGCCCCTAAGCCGGGCGAACACTTCTGGGAGACCCGCATCGGTCCGGGTCGTCCGGGCTGGCATATCGAGTGCTCCGCCATGTCAATGAAAT
>CAYOXF010000079.1:0-24044 GCA_964407845.1 uncultured Acidobacteriaceae bacterium
CTTGCGCTCGGATTCGAGCAGATTGGCATTGTGCAAAGCGATAGCGGCCTGCTCGCTGATACTGGCAAGTAGAAAGAGATCATCTTCATCAAACGAACCACCATCCGCCTTGTTTAAAAGCTCTAGAACGCCAAGGACTTCGTCTTCCTTGCGGAGGGGCGCCGCCATCCAACACTGAATTTCGAAATCGCCGCCTTCCTCCAGGCGCTCGGAAAGTCCCGGTTCCTCGGTCGGTTCTGCGACAAGCTTGGGATTTGCCTGCTGCGCAACTTCGGCGAGCAGTCCCTCTGTCGAGGAAACGCGGGCGCCTTTTTCCGCCGTCGGATCTTCGCCCGCACGTTCCGCCAAATAGAGTTCCTCGGAATCGGCGGCCGTCAGCCAGACGTTACAAGCACCGGCGCCCAGTACATCTTGAATTTTTCCCGCAACCACGGGCAACAGTTCGGCAAGCTCGAGCGTCGAGGTGAACGTTCGGCCGATGTCATAGAGGGCCGTTAAGCGTTCCAGAGTCGCGAGCTGCGAGTGGCGCTCAGATTCGATCGCTTCAAGATTCGTCAGTGCGTGGCCGGCAAGACGGCTGGCTTCTTCCAGGAACTGGGCGTCGTCAAATGCAAAATCTCCCGCGAGTTTGCCCAATACTTCGACGACGCCCCGGGGACCCTCTACCCCAGGCAAAGCTGCACAGACAGCCGTCTTGACGCGAACGCGGCTGCCCTCGTCCAGATGGTCAAAGTCCTTCGGGTCGATTTGCTTCGAGCCTAGGCGGCGGGTCTCGCCGGATTCAAATACTTCGGCCAGTAGGCCGCTTACGGCAGGCTCGTCCGAGGGGTTAAACCGTTCCCCCGGCGCCGTCCACCGTGCCCGGCAGACCAACCCTGCTTCAAGGTCGCCCAGCCAGATCAGCACGGCCTTGGCGCCTAGCGCCGATCCAATGCGCGCTGCCAAGGTCTTCAGGAGTGTGTCTGAATCGCGGCAGGCGAGGGACACGCTCGCCAGCTCGAACAGTGCGGCAGATGTTTGCACGATTCCCCCGGAGGCGGGAAGAAGCGCCCTCGCCTCGCGAAATCACATCCAGCACGGGACGAAGAGCGGATGGCGAAGCCTAGCAAATGCAGCACGAACGCGTCAAGAATCTACATCGCTAGCCCTTGATCGCCGAAGCCAATTCGGTTAGGTTACAGGCCATGGAGAGGTCCGCTTGAAGATTCACGTCCGCACGGCAGGTTCGGCCACGATCCTCGATCTCGATGGACCGTTGAAACTGGGCCCGGCGCAGGAGCAATTTCGCGACCAGGTTCAAAAGCTGATGGACGCCGGCTCTACGCACATTGCCATCAACCTCGCGGGTGTTACTGACCTAGACAGCTCGGGCATCGGTGCCCTGGTCCGCGCCTACACCATGCTGAAGCGGGCGGGTGGAAAGTGCACTTTTTTTTCCCCGAATAAACGCGTCATGATGCTGCTGAAAATGGTGCGGCTGGACGGTGTTCTAAGCCTGGCCGAGGACGAAGCCGCGGCACTGGCACGCATCTAATCGCATTCATTGCCTCGATTCCTCCCACGCAGAAGTGCGCTGGTGCGCTGCCCTACTGTATAATCCGTGGGGCTATTCTTCGTGACCGCCGGCATCTCCGCGACTCCTGCACAGGAAGTTGGCACGGTTCGCCCGCGCCAGCAGGTTCTCGTTGCGCTTGGTATCGCTGCAGTCGCCAACGCCCTCATCCCGGCAGTCTTCTTTTCCGTGACGCGCCTGTTCGGCCAGGTGGACCCTGGCCACCGCATTCTTGTCGTCGCTGTCGTGCTGATCGAGTATGCAATCGCTTTGCTGCTTGTTCTCTTACACGCAAATGTGGGCTTTGCGAGTGGCTACGCGGTCGCCACCGCTGCCATCGTCACACTCGGCTCCGCTGCGCTCACTTTCATAACCGTGGCGCCTGCCGGCTGGGGCTGGAAGGTGTTCCAAGCGGAAATCCTCGCCCTCGGAGGATTTGCGTTCGCAGTTCTGTCGAATGTGGCCTTTTTCTTTGCAAGCGTCCGCTACGCTCGCGCCATCCACCCGCGGCTGCACCTGGGAGGCTTCTTTCTTGGCATCGCTGCCTCGCTTGCCCTGCTGTTTCTCTACGCCCACATCCTGGCGTAGCGCGATCGATCTGCGCCGTTCCGTTCTCGTGATTCGATTATCGACTCGGGTTCCATTCCTTGCTAAGGTTGCTCACCGTTTACGGCATGCCGACTCCCGGGAAAATGGTGTTGCAGTTGTGATTTTGGCCAAGCAACATCTGTCTGCCCGAGCAACCCAAGGATTGGTGTGGAACAACACGCCGAGGTGCTGATCGGAAAGCCGTGGCACCAGCGCATTCCAGGCTGGCGCGACACCGTGGCCGTGTTCCTTGTGGCCGGGATCGTAATTCTGCTTGGGCTCGGTGGCCATCAAATGGTGGCCCCCTTCGTTCTGACGCAGCAACCGGCGATCTCGCTCTCCCCTTCGGTTCTGCCAGCGTATGCGCTCCGCACCACCATGCGAATGCTCGCCGCGCTGATTTTCTCACTTCTTTTTACTCTCACGTATGCAACAGCCGCGGCAAAGAGCCGCCGTGCCGAAATGGTGCTGATTCCATTACTGGACGTGATGCAGTCGGTTCCCGTGCTCGGTTATTTGTCCTTCACGGTCGTCTTTTTCGTCTCGTTGTTTCCCGGCAGTTGGTTGGGACCGGAGCTTGCTGCGATCTTCGCAATCTTTACGGCGCAGGCTTGGAACATGGCTTTCAGCTTCTATCAGTGTCTCAGAACCGTTCCTACTGACCTGGATGAAGCGAGCCGCGCGCTTCGATTGTCGGCTTGGCAGCGTTTTTGGCGCTTGGAAGCTCCCTTCGCCATGCCGGGGCTCGTTTGGAACATGATGATGTCGATGTCCGGTGGCTGGTTCTTCGTTGTAGCATCGGAGGCCATCTCCGTCGGAGCCATCCAGATCGCTCTGCCTGGGATCGGTTCTTACGTAGCCGTGGCCATTCAGCAGCGCGACCTCAGAGCCGTCGGCTATGCCATAGTAGTGATGACGGCGACGATTATCCTTTACGATCAGCTTCTGTTTCGTCCACTGGTGGCATGGGCCGACAAGTTCCGTTTTGAGCAAACCGCAGCGCCTGTGGTTCCCCGTAGCTGGGTTCTCGACCTTTTTCGCCAAACACGCCTGTTGAAGCGAGTGACCCAGCCTGTCGAGAATGGCATGCAAGCGCTGATACGGCGGCGTTTCTCACTTCCCGCCGTGATCCGTTCGCCGCTGTCCTACCACCTGCCTCAACGACTCGGAGACGTTGTCTGGCTTACCTCCATTCTGGGGGTTGTGTCATGCGTCGGATGGAAACTAGCCGAGTTCGCCCGCCCCACTCTCGGATGGAACGACCTGAGCATTGTGGCAAGCAACGGTGCCTTGACGCTCCTGCGGGTCGTCATTTTGATTATTCTGGCATCCGCGATCTGGGTTCCGATTGGAGTGGCGGTGGGCCTCAGACCCAAGCTGGCAGAAAAGGTGCAGCCGGTCGCTCAATTCCTTGCGGCCTTCCCAGCCAATCTTCTCTTCCCAATCGCGGTCTACTTGATTGTTACCTATGACCTCGCACCGAAGATTTGGCTGAGCCCTTTGATGATCCTGGGTACACAGTGGTACATCCTGTTCAACGTCATTGCCGGTGCCAGTGCCTTCCCCAGCGATTTCCGGGAGGCGGCGGCGAGTTTTCGAGTGCAAGGATGGCGCTGGTGGCGCCAGGTCATGCTTCCAGGAATTTTTCCTTACTACGTCACGGGCGCAATCACTGCGTCCGGTGGCGCCTGGAATGCCAGCATCGTTTCAGAGGCGGTCAGTTGGGGCCCCAAGCAACTCAGCGGATCCGGGCTCGGCGCCTATATCGCCCAGACCACACTGGCCGGTGACTATCCCAGGATTGCGCTCGGTGTTGCGGTGATGTCGGTGATTGTCATTACTCTGAATCGGCTCATCTGGCGGCCACTGTATGCCTTCGCGGAGCGGCGGACCCGCCTGGACTAAAGACCTCATGACATCACAAGGCCTCGCCGTTGTTGAAATGCGCAACATCTGCAAGTCGTTTTCGCGCCCTTCCGGGGAACCGTTGGCGGTGCTCTCGGAGATCAATCTCTCTCTCGACGACGGCGAGATCCTGGGCTTGGTCGGGCGTTCCGGGTCGGGGAAGTCGACTCTGCTTCGGATCGCTGCCGGATTGATCGAGCCCACCTCCGGAGATGTTCTCTACTGCGGGAAGCCGCTCAAGAAACCAGCGGAAGGGATCGCCGTGGTGTTTCAGACCTTCGCCTTATTCCCCTGGCTTACGGTGCTCGAGAATGTCGAACTGGGACTGGATGCCTCGGGTGTGGCACGGGACGAAGCCCGCCGGCGTTCCATGTCGGCGATCGATCTGATCGGCCTGGATGGCTTTCAATCCGCTTACCCGCGTGAGCTGTCAGGCGGAATGCGCCAGCGCGTCGGATTTGCGCGCGCATTCGTACTTCGTCCCACCGTGCTGCTAATGGACGAACCATTTTCCTCCCTGGATGTTCTAACAGCCGAGACGCTGCGCACCGATTTCCTAGATTTGTGGACACAACGTCAGTTGCCGACGAAATCCGTGCTCCTGGTCACGCACAATATCGAAGAAGCCGTCATGATGTGCGATCGGGTGCTCGTTCTTTCCTCACACCCCGGTCGGATTGCCGCTGAGATCCCTGTGCCGCTGTCGCATCCGCGCAATCGCTTCGACCAGGAGTTCCACAGTATCGTTGACGAATTCTATTCGATCCTGACGGCGCGGGCGATCGAGTCGGTGAAGGCACAAAGCCGCGGGGTCGTGCAACCCCTGCCGCCAATCGGCATCAATCGGATCATCGGATTCATCGAAGCTCTGGCCGCACCGCCTTACGAGGGACAGGCCGAACTCGGCACGATTGCCCACACACCATCTCTGCTTACCAAAGATGTCTTGGCCCTTGCCGAAGTGCTTCACATCCTCGAGTTTGCAGAACTGAGGGACGGATCGATCCGCTTGACCGCCGCCGGGCGGATTTTCGCACAAGTGGATACAGAAGAACGGAAGAGCCTTTTTAAGGAGCACTTGCTGCGGTTTGTGCCCTTCGCGGCCCACATTCATCGGGTTCTCGAAGAGCGTGAAGACCATTCCGCGCCACGCATACGATTCAAATCCGAACTCGAGGATCATTTGTCGTCAAACGATGCGGAAAGAACGCTGCAAACGATCATCCGTTGGGGGCGATATGCCGAAGTTTTCGCTTACGACGACGAAAAGCGATTATTCAATCGTATCCATCCGGCGACATAGTCTCGTAGACTCGCGCCTTTCGTTCCGGAACAGTCCGAGTGTCGACGGGGATAGGCTGGCCTTATAATGTAGGAAGCCTATCGGTCGTGGCGGAACGCATGAGAAATTTGAGTCGAGCTCTGAAGTCTCTGGTATTGGTCGCCTTAGCGGCCGCGGTACTGCTTTACGCTTTTGGACGGAATCGAGCAAGCAGTGCAACGAACCTTCCCGATCCGAACCTAGACGAGTCGCCGGCCGTCGCACAGGGGCGTGAAACTGTTGTGTTCGCAGGGGGATGCTTTTGGGGCATTCAGGCCGTGTTCGAGCACGTCAGAGGAGTAACCCAAGCCACGGCGGGCTATTCGGGCGGTTCCGTTAAGTCTCCGAGTTACGAGGAAGTGGGCAGCGGCGAGACGGGACACGCCGAATCGGTCGAGGTCAGCTATGATCCGTCGAAGGTCACCTTCGGCCAGCTTCTCAAAATATTCTTCTCGGTGGCACACGACCCGACCCAGTTAAATCGCCAGGGTCCCGATGAGGGAACCCAATATCGTTCGGCGATTTTTTACAAAACCCCGGATCAGCAGCGTATTGCGCAAGCCTATGTGAACCAGCTAACTCAGGCGAAGGTGTTTTCAAGCCCCATCGTCACCGAAATTGTGCCGTTTAAGGCGTTCTTTCGCGCCGAGGACTATCATCAGGACTACGTCGTCCATCATCCGGACAACCCCTACATAATCATCAACGATCTTCCCAAGGTCGCCAATTTGAAAAAGCAGTTCCCGGATCTTTACGTCAACGATCGCTGAGCCCCGGAATTGAAAGCGGCAAGCTCAGATCGGAACTAGGCCATGGCGAATCCCGGACATCACAGCTTCCGTGCGGTTGCCCACGCCCAGCTTTCCCATGATGGATGCCACATGAAATTTCACGGTGTGCTCGGAGATCCCCAGCTGCGACGCGATCTCCTTGTTCCCAAGACCCTCCGCCAGAAAGCGAAGGACTTCGACCTCGCGAGCCGTCAGGGCCTCGGGAAGTGAGTCGATCGATTCCTGCACGCCGCCCGGCTCGAACAGGCGATCTGTATCACTTGCATGAAATACGACCAGCCCGGCGACAGCCGCCTCGATTGCCGCGGCGATCTGATCGCCGGAAGCGTTGCTCGGCAGAGCTCCTCTAATGCCCTGCCGAAACATGGCACCCCACTGGGCCGAAGAGCCACGGGCAAGAACGATTATCGGGGTGCCGCTCGCCGCCTCCTCGAGCAGCTGCTGAAGTTGCGGGTCGTCTGCGCTTTCGACCTGCGCAACGATGACATCAGGGGAAGAATCCGCCACAACGGTGTCGAAAGCGTCGGGTGGGTCCGCGTAGCCGCCAACGACTTGCAGCGAGGGGTACGAACGTAGCAAAGTCTCGAGCCCCGCCCTGGCCACAGGCGTCGGAGCCTTAATCAATACCCGAATCATGCTGCGACCCTAGCTCGTGGGCGAACCCGCACCGCAACTGTTCTGACATTTGTCCGGTCGCCTCGAAGGAACTGGAGCCGAATCACGCGGTCTCTAGCGTCATCCAGCGCTTTTTCGAAATCGTCAATCGAATTCCAACCCCTGTCTCCCATGCCGATCAAGATGTCGCCAGGCATTAGAGATGCCATCGCCGCCGGACCATCCTGGGCAACTTCCAAAATCATTAGGCCGAGACCCTCTCGCTCAATTTTCGTCATTTCCAGGGGGCGGGCGACGATGCCGAGCGGAGACGCCCCATGTTGCGCGTTTAGGTATCGTGAAACCGTATTGCTCGGCACGGCCAAGCCGATGCCCGCTGCGACCATCGTATTCACTCCGAGAACAAGCCCTTCTGCGTTGGCCAAGGGCCCTCCCGAATTTCCGGGGGCGAGTCGGACATCTGATTGAATCCATTTCATTGGGCCCAGACCGGGCAGTCGTCCCACGGAATAAACGATTCCGGTCGTAAGCGCTCCGATGAATCCTAAGGGATTTCCGATTGCAATCACGAGCTCGCCGACTCGAACTTGATCAGAGTCCGCCAGCGTGGCAGACGGCAACCCGGACTTCGAAAGGCGCAGGAGGGCGATGTCGCGCCCAACGTCGCGGGTGATCAAATTTGCCTGGGCGCGTGTTCCGTCCCACAGCCCGACGTGAATCGGGCTGAACGCGACAACGTGTGCGTTGGTCACGATCACCCCTTCTGGCCTCACGATAAACCCCGAGCCCTGTCCGCGCCGCCCTGAGCTAACGTACACGGTGGCGCGACGCAGTCGTTCCGCTATCTCTCCAAAGCCTGCCGCAGGCATTCTAACTTCTCCTCCCTGGGCGCTCCCCTACGACGACCGTCGATTCCGCCAGTACGCCGCCGCGTATTAGCCTGATCTTTGCTGACTTTCCGATTTCAGTAGACTGTGAGAAGGCTTGAAGATCTTCCGTGTCCTCGGTCCTGACATCATTGACTCCGAGCACGATGTCCCCTAGTAGGATGCCGCCTTTATCAGCAGGTCCATTGGATTCAACAGTAAGGACAATCAATCCGTTCTGGTTCGGGATGGAAAGCTTCCGTCGCAGCCCCTCACCAATTGGCACCGGTTGTACACCGATTCCCAAGTAACCGCGCGGCACGAACCCTCTTTCCATCAATTTTCCCGTCACGTCCTTGATTGTGGCTACCGGTACAGCCAGGCCTGCAATCCGTGACAGAGCCGACGTGGCAAGTCCGATGATTTCTCCCCGGCCGTTCACCACGGCCCCTCCTGAGGATTGCGGGAACAGGCGGGCGTCCAGCCGAATGTAGGCGTCTAGCTGGCCTCCTCGCCACGTTCGCCAAGGACCTGATGCGGCGCTGATGATCCCCAGACTTGCGTTCACACCGCTATTGGGTGATCGGCCGACCACGAGCGCTAGGTCCCCAACCCTGACGGCCTCGGTTACGCCACGCTCGGCGCCCGATGGTCCCACTTCTTTTACTCTCAGAACTGCCAAATCGCTGCCCGCGTCTCGTCCGATGAGCGAGGCCTCGACGGTTGCTCCGCCAGCAAGACTAACGGTGATATCTTCCTCCCTCTGGACCGTGTGGCTTGCCGTCACGATCACGTCAGGCCCCCACCGAAGCCCGCTCGACGGGTAATGACGACGAGCCCGTACGCTCACAACGTACTGGTCCAGTTCTTGAACGACTCCAGCCAACTGGTTTGATAGGCCGATCAGTGCGTTTTCCATCGTTATCCTCCTAGAAGAATCTGGCACGGTGTGCACTTGTTCGCATCAGTCAAACAGCTAGCCCGAACCTAGACGAAAGCATGGTTTTGACTGCGACGTAACCTAAAGGTTTGGACCAAGCCAAGGGTTTAGGAGATGGCCCGCTAGTCCCCCAGTTTTTCGGTAAAGCCAACGCGGTCACTGTTTTCCCAGGGGGAGGCTAATGACGGAAGCAAAAGCGGAATAATCAACAAGCGGGTGACCAGCTGCCCCGGAAGACCACGAGACCGTCGCCAAAGTCGATTAGGCTAGGGAGCGAGCTCGCCCCATAGATTAGCTGCGTTCCCCAAACGCTCGAAGTGCGTCACTCTCTCCCGAGTAGATTTCGAAAATCGAATTCACGTGGGAGATCTCGAGCACTTCCAATATCTTCTGGTTCACGCCGGCCAGTTTCATCTCTCCCCCCATTTGCCGGACCACGGAATAGGATCGTGCCAGCTCACCGATGCCAGAGCTATCGATAAACTCGACCCTGGCGAGATTGAGTATGAGCTTCTTTGCTCCATAGCCGGTGACAACATGGATGAGGTCACGAAGTCGCGTGTGGCCGTCGATCGACGTGAGTCTCCCAACCGCCTCGATCAGGATGACGTGGCCGACCTGGCGGTGGTGAAGTTGAAATCCCATAACTGAGTTTGCAGCTCTAGGAATCCACTCTGCACAGTTCTCTAGCTCGCAGCAATGCGTTCTCCTCTCTCGGCGTGTCGCAAGTCTGGCCGCCAGCCCAACCCCGCAAGGATTCTGCTCCCGGAACGCAAGAGCTCGCTCTTGATTCGGTCCAAATCGGCGAACAGCAACTTTCCATCCCTCTTCCGCCAGACCCCCGCCACCATGACGGAATCGATGTTCGCCAGGCTCGCCTGCATGACCACGGTGGCCACGGGGTCGTGCACCGGCCAAACATTCAGCGCGTCGGCTCGAATCAGCACGAGGTCCGCTTGCTTGCCCGGTGCGATTGTGCCGATCTGATCCTCCATGCGGAGCATTCGCGACCCTTCGATCGTGATCCAGGAAAGTGCATCGCGCACGGGGATCGTGGTTGTCTCGGGAATCGTGCCGTTCGCGGTGCGGAACGCGGCATTGTCCAGCGAGCGCTGGTGCGCAAGCGCGATTCGAGCAACCGTCAGCATGTCTCCCGAGATGACGCTCTCAAGATCGATGCCGAGCGAGGGAGCTACACCCAGTTTGCGCAGGCGGCCAATAATCGGGTGACCATGTCCCTGCGCCATTTCATTCTCGGGCGTCACCGAAAAAGTTACCCTGTGGTCGACAAAGCGTGCGAGTCGATCATCCGACAGATCGTTCCCGTGAACGATGTTTACAAAGTCGCCGACAAGCCCTTCGGCCTCGAGCACGTCCCACCCCTCAGGAGTTTTCGGCGGACCGCCACCCTGATGCATCGACGCAATCAAGCTCATTTCCCGCGCCAATCGGAAATCATGCAGGGAAACTTCCAAGGTCGAGTAGTGCGGGCCCAGGATCGCGAGACCGAGCGTGAGCAGCTGATCTTTCGAAGCAAATGGCCCACGCAGCAGCCGTTCGACCTCACCTCGAGGATGAGGAACCTCGGAGAAATGTCGCTCTCCCGGCTTCGGATCCGGTTTCGGTGAGCCGTGAAAAAAGGCAGCGCGGATTCCGGACTGTTGAAGACCTTCGATGGCGGCATCGGTATGCTGCGGGGTCGGGTTGTTATGGCACCAATCCACGAGGGTCGTTGTGCCGCAGTTCAACTGGTTGAGTGCGCCGGCGAGAGTAGCGATGCGGACGTCTTCTGGAAGGAATCGCGTAGCCAGACCGGCATGCATCCACCGGAAATACTCGAGCAGCGTCCAGTTCGATGAAACCGCCCGCAAACCTGTCTGCCAAGTGTGCATATGGGCGTTCACCAGGCCAGGAATCACGATAAATGAGCGTCCGTCGACTACCTCAGCGTCAACTATGTGGATCTGCTCCGCCACGGTCACCACCCGTTCATCCTCGACTAAAATGCTTCCGGGCCTCAGGTCTCCCAACGAGGGGTCCATCGTGATCACTGTGGCATCGCGAATCAGCAGTCTGCGCATGGTAGTTAGGTTCCTCTGCCTTCAGTTTGCTACGCGCGCTTCAGTCTACCGCGATCCAGGACTGGCGTCATTGACTGCGCAGGGTCCTGACAAATCGCCGCTCGCGCAGAACAAGGAAGCCTGCTCCTCTGTACTAATGCGCATAAAATGTGCACCTTACGAAAAACAGCGCCGTTTAGGGGCCCGCCCCTAGAATCGATCGAATCGAAATCACTCTTTTCTTATCACTCCCTCGTCCTTGTCGACAGCAACCGCTTGTCAACAAAAGTTTACATTCAGCGCCTCGTCCGCGATGTATTCTTTGCCCTTCTTTCTGACAAGTTGAGGTTACGCGATTGCGTTGCACATCATGCGGTTCAAGCAACCTGAGCATGTTCACGGGGGAGATGATCGTTCATCTCAAAACTATCGATGACATCCCGGTCTATGTAGTTCCCAAGATGGCAATTTGCCTGGCTTGTGGCTGCGCACAGTTTGCTGTGCCAGAAGCCGAATTGCGGAGGCTTGCGACGAACGCTGACTCCGCTGCTGCTGATTGGTAGTAGGACTCAATCTAGCCAAGCGAGGGAAAGCTTATACCCAACGGACAAAATGATCGCGCCGATGAACAAGCCGATAATGCCCATAGCCACGAACCCGCCAATCGCGCCCAGAAACACCACCACGATGGGAACTGCGATGCCCCGCCCCAGGAGGAGAGGTTTTAGGACATTGTCCACCAGAGCGACAACGAGGCACCAAACCAAGAAAATCACGGCCTTCGTAACACTAGAAATCATGAATACGTAGATCACGGCGGGAACAAGAACGAGCACTCCCACCTGAAGCACTGCGGCGATTAGAAACATGACAGCCCATAAACCCGCGCCAGGCAGCCCCGCCACAACAAAGCCAACGCCCGCGAGAACCGATTGGATCAGTGCCACGCCGACAATTCCGGTGGTAACGCTACGGATGGTGGATCCAATTAGTTGTTGGAACTCCGGCCCCTTGTCACCAAAAACCCGCTTGGCCAACGAGTTTGTTAATTCATAGGCGGTCTCGGCATTCCCTAGAAGGACTCCGGCCACCACGATGGAAAAACCGAATTGCAGCCCGGTGAGGCCGATTCCAGCAGAAGCAGAGAGCAGCCCAGGGATGACGGCTTTGATCTGAGGAGCAAAACCTTTAACCGCTTCGGTTAGGTCCTTGGATGCCAGGCCCCATACGTTTGTCAAGGGAGCGCCGATGATCGGCCACGTCGCGACGGTGGCAGGAGGCGGCGGGATGGTCATGGTTCCGCCCTTAAGGTAGGCCGCGACGATCTGAACTCCATCGATCGCTGTTCCCATAAGCAAGGCAACTGGGAGAATTAAGAGAGCCAGAAGGAGAACGGTGAAAATGATAGCCGACAGCACTCCTCGGCCACCCAGCGCAAGCTGCAACTTCTGGAAGGCCGGGTAAGCAGCGACGGCAATGATAATGCCCCAGGTAAGCACAGGAATGAACGGGCGCAAAATCAGGAAACAGGCGGCGGCCAGCATAATCGCCAAGGAGATGTGCAGCGCCACTTCAAGCGCCAGGTTCACTTGGGCCTTGTCATGCGTAGGCTGTTGAGATGTCACGGCATGGTCCTCCTATGCGTCCCGGCTGGTTTCGAGGATGCTGCGCTAGGCAAAGAACATTGTCATTAAGAAAATCGCTAGACTTGACTGCGGTATGCGAATGCCGGGTCGTGGCATTCGAGTAACGTCACGCGGCACGGAAAGTTGCGAGGTGGATTCGCATCTAGTTCTTGCGATCACCTGCCTTCGCGAGTAAAGTCACGCATGTTCAGGGACGCGGCGTGAGCTCATCCGATGGCCGGCATCTTGTTCCCTCCATCTATAGAGTCTGAACCGGAGTATTCTCCGCTTGACCACAACGGAAAGGGGACCGGAGGCGGACCTGACGACCCTGGGCATGACCCGCACGAAACTTCAGAACTCGACCCGGAGCGGTGGGCTACTCCTCTCAGCGCGTATCGCATGCTTACCTCGTTGGCAATCATTTGGATAGGGGCCTTTTTTGCCACATTGACGCTCGTTTTGGAATTTCGCTGGGTTCATTCGAAGGACTGGGTTTCGATTCCCTTACCCCACCTCTTGTACGTCAATACGGCAATTCTCCTGCTTAGCAGTTTCGCGATCGAATTGGCACGTCTCTCGCTGCGCCCCGGAAAGAGTTCGCACTGCATTCGTTGGATAGCTGTTACGGCATCGATGGGCGTGGCGTTCCTTTTCGGCCAGGTATTCGCATGGCGGGAACTTATTCTTGAAGGGCTACATTTTGCTTCCCATCCTGGCGGTTTTTTCTTCTACCTAATTACGGGCGCGCATGGACTGTACCTCTTGGGGGGCATCGCCGCGCTGTTTTCCGTGGGGTTTTTCGTCAACGGACTGACACAGAAGCCCAGGCAGCAAGCGGCTTTGGGCACGATGGCGCTGTATTGGCATTTTATGGACGGTCTCTGGTTATATCTATTGGTAGTGCTTTTTGTGACTCTCCAACGGTAGCTCGAAAAAGGAGCGAGGGCTGTAGGTAGTTGAAAAGTTGGTAGGGCGGCTAGAACGCACGGCATGTGAAAGACTCAGTGACTTCGGGAGAAAGCGAAGATTGCTGAAAGCGCGCAATTTGTTTAATGGCGCAACGGGGAAGGCAGTCCATGAGAGTCTTGGTAATCGACGTTGGTGGAACACACGTGAAGATGTTGGCTTCCGGCCAGAGGGTGCCGCAGAAGTTTGCATCGGGTCCAAGCATGACGCCGAAGCAGATGGTCGCCGGTGTGAAGACTTCGACGGCCGGCTGGAACTACGACGTGGTCTCGATCGGTTTCCCGGCTGTGGTTCGCCGTGGCCGGATTCTCCATGAGCCGTACAACCTTGGTCCTGGCTGGGTAAAGTTTGATTTCGAGAAGGGTTTCGGACGTCCCGTGAAAGTGATCAATGACGCTGCGATGCAGGCCGTTGGGAGTTACAAGGGCGGCAGAATGCTCTTCCTCGGGCTGGGCACCGGCCTCGGCAGCGCCATGATTGTGGATGGAGTTCTGGCGCCGATGGAGCTCGGTCACCTTCCCTATCGCAAAGGCACTTACGAAGATTATCTTGGCACTGCGAGCTTGAAGCGCCATGGAAAAGCCAAGTGGCGCAAGCGGGTTGCCGACGTTGTGATGCGTCTGGCCGCTGCCCTTGAGCCCGACGAAGTCGTTCTTGGTGGCGGCAATGTGAAATACCTAAAGACACTACCAAAAGGCTGCCGCGAGGGCGACAACGCAAACGCGTTCGTAGGCGGCTTTAGGCTGTGGCCGAAGGCAAATACGCGCAAACACCGCCGCCCGGAAATGGCTTTTTACGTCCCTTAGACGCGGCTGAGTGTCTCGGGATTGACGCTTAATCGAGGTGGTCTTTGCCTGAATGTACGAAAAGGACTGCTGAGAGCCCAAGTCGGGAGGTTGGAAATACTGCGGGCACTATTTGCGCCGCGAGTTCCTTGAACATGCCGACGGGCGCGGGGGGTACTTGTTTCCGGCATGCAGCAAACGTGCGCATGACGATGTAGAAACGGAGTTCCTGTGTCGATTCGACCCGTAAAGCGTCTCGTGAAATCGAAGCCGACGATCGAAGGTGCCGGCGTACGTCTCCGTCGCGCGTTCGGATTTGGGAACACATCGGACTTCGATCCCTTTCTCCTGCTGGATGATTTCCGTAACGACGTCCCCGAAGACTATCTGGCAGGCTTCCCATGGCACCCACACCGTGGAATCGAAACGATTACTTACGTTCTATCTGGAACGGTAGAGCACGGCGATAGTCTTGGGAATCGGGGGGCGATTTCCGCCGGTGACGTGCAATGGATGACTGCCGGGAGCGGAATTATTCATCAGGAGATGCCAAAGGGCGACTCCGCGGGCCGCATGCACGGATTCCAGTTGTGGGGCAATCTTCCCTCCTCACTTAAAATGACCAAACCACGATATCAGGAGATCAAGGCGGCGGAGATTCCGGAAGTCAAGGACGATGATGAGACTCACGTACGTGTTGTCTGCGGAACGTTTTGGGGAATGCGAGGCCCTGTCGAGGGAGTGGCTTCGGACCCGATGTATCTAGACGTTTCCGTCCCTCCAAACTGCAAAAAGGCACTGCCGATAGAGACGGTCCGCCACGCGTTTGCCTACGTTTTTGCAGGAAGCGGAAAATTCTGCAACGCCTCCGGCCCACTATCAGTGCCGACGGAAGGAGTCGGTTGGGCCGATGTCACTCCACCCTCAGAAGCCGAAAATCGTTCGCTCATCTTGTTTGATCGTGGAGATGAGGTGACGGTACAAGCTGGTGAAGAGGGGATGCGATTCTTGTTGGTCTCGGGAAAGCCCCTCGAAGAACCGGTCGCCTGGTATGGCCCCATCGTAATGAACACGCAGGAGGAACTCCGCGAGGCTTTCCGGGAGCTTGAGACGGGAAAATTCCTAAAGTAACTCCTGAATCCGTAAGCGTTCCGGGAAAGAAGTGTTGTTCCGCGCCAATTAGCTCGGGCGCTACAGTATGTGTTGAGGGACGCTTTAATGAAAGCAGCTTGGTACGAAAAGCAAGGGCCTGCTCGAAGTCTTGAAGGTTGGCGAAATGGCCGACCCGATTCCAGGGCCCGCAGAGGTTCGCATTCGGATTGCGGCGTCCGGCATGGTTGCTCCTCTCGAGACAGTTCGCAACGACCAGGAGCCGTGAGGTGCCAAAGGAGAGTTTTGCGCTTAGCGGGTCCGAGAACCTTCCGCCGGATTCCCAAAACGTTTTCCTGAATTTTGGAACATGAGCGACTCACGCCTCATGGCCAACTCGCCATTCGACGTGCCTTCGGGACAAACGCCAGGAAGCGCCGCGGATTGTCAACAAGAATCGAATGCAGCGTGCGTTCTGGAACGCCCGCTTCACGCAGTTTCGGTGCGAACACTGTCACCGTCTTCGCGTATCCCGGTCCTCCGTTGCGCTTCAGATCAGGGGCAAAGGAAAAATCCGACGAAAAAAGCAGATTGTCCGCGTAGCTGGCTTCCAGTAGCGTCATGATGACTGCCACTTGCGTCGAGTCAGAAGGGCCACCCTGACGGTCGAAACCGACGTATGCGCCGCGCTTGCAGATCGCTCTTAGCACTTCGGCTTGGGGGTCGGTGAGGCCACCGACATGTCCGATTGCCACTCGGTCCGGCTTGACGCCCACCGACTCGAGCACGTCGAGTTGTTCGATCGCTCCTTTGCCAAAGTTGGTGTGCGTGAAAACCGCCATTCCCGTCGCAATTTGAGCCTTACCCACGGCACGGAATACTTTGCGTTCTGTCGGCGTCATGACGTCCCAAGTGCCGATTTCGCCAAACGCTCCCACCGGCTCTGTTCGTGCCTGACGGAGGAGCTCGTGGGTAATCTGTTCCTCGCTCCATTGCGCGATCTGGGGCGGGTAGAAGGGCTCGGCGTAGTATCCGAATCCTGCAACGATTGGCATTCCGGAGCGCGTCGAAAGCTGCATCAGAAACTGGAGGTCGCGCCCCATGTCCGGGTGCCCGCCATCGACAATGCACGCGATGCCTTCATTCATCGCCGCGCGCATCTCCTCGACCATCAAGCCGAGATCCTCCATGAACCACGGCCGTGCAACGGGCGGAAGGGCGGGACCCTGACGTCCGGGCGTAGCCAACAGAGCCTCGAAGCCCTCCCGCAGTTTCATCATAAAATCATAGGAAATCGACAAGTGCTCATGAAAGAGCGTCGCGCCGCCCGCCAAAGCCTCGGGCGGCACATCCTTCAGCACAGTGCGGATGACAGCGCCGGCCGGAAAGTGGATCTCGCCCGCCGCACAAGCGACACGCGGTAGGACGGCCACCCCGGCGCTTGAGCCGACGAGTTTCAAAATGTCGCGACGTGATATCAGGCGATGCACAGGTGTCTGTTCGGGACGGGCCCGAAGCGAGGAGACCATACTTCTTTTCAACGAGCTGCTCAAGAGGCGGCCATGAATTTCACTCTCAAATGCCGAGGTGTTTCGGCTGTGCGCACTCTTTTCCACTTTTTGAACCGCGTTTGTCGGACACGTGGTCGAGGTTGACGATTGATTCGTCATTGCAAGTGGGTTCTGCGAGTGCATAGCCGGTGGTGCTCAGAAAAGCTACGGCCCTCGATGCCGCGCCGGGTGATCTGCAGAGCCCAATAGAATCAAAGCCAAGCACCGAAACCCTGCCAATGGAGTCTAAAGACACAAATCAGTAGAATTGCTCGGCATGCCAGCGTGGTTCATAAATTCGGGGATGCTTTATAGACAGGCTAAAGAAGCGGCTTTGCAGGCTTCGCTCGCCGGTCCGAAGGCACAAAGCGAGGCTCGCATTGCCGTGGTATTTGCGTTCATCGCACTGGAAGCGTTCATCAATGAATTGTCAGATTTCGCTAGCGAAGCGCCCACCGACTCCTCGCTGTTGGCTTTGGGACCGCTGATGAAGGACTTAAACGCAGCTCGGGCGTCAATTAGCGAGAGGTTTCAGTTCGCCAGATGGATTCTCTCGAAAGAACCCTTCGACAAAGGCGAACAGCCCTATCAAGACTTCCTATTGCTCGCCAAACTCAGAAACGCGATTATTCATCTGCCGCCTGACAAGACTCCCTCCGATCCATCCGAGCCTAGGATCGACTCGCTAAAGTTCCTAGAAACCTTGCGACAGAAGGGGTTGATCGGAGAGTCTCGCGATGCCGTTGCTTCGTTTCTTGCAGAGATTTCAACCCCAGAAATGGCACGCTGGGCCTGTGACACCACGGCCGCGATGGTTCGATCGATTGTCGAGGTGCTCCCCGCCCTTGCGGACGTGCCCCACGTGCCGATTCGATTTCTGTTCGCGAAGGAATTTGGCCTATAGCGTGTCGGCGGGACTCCTGATGGTGCGACGTCGACGAATGACGCCCTGCCGTTTCCAACGCGATAAGAGCTCCGACCCGGACCTCTAGCTGGCAATGGCCCGCCAGCCGAGTCCTTTGTGCTGCAGACCCAGCGCCGCGCCGAGGGAATTGCGCTGTCGTATCGCTCAACGCCGGACGGCAATCGCCTGCATCTCGAAGTGACCGCCGCGTAAAAGGGAGGCGACACCAACAAACTCGCGTGCGGGAAGGTTTTTTGTGAAATAACTCTTGTAGATGGCGTTGAACGTGTCGTAGTAAGCGAGATCGGTGCAGGCAACCTGCACGTAGACGAGATCGTCCATCGTGAAACCAGCTTGCGTCAGAAGGGTCTTGTAGGATTCGAGAAGATTCCTAATTTCGTCTTCGATCTTTTCGGGTGGTTTTCCGGTTTTGGGATCAACGCCGATATTTCCGGAAATGTACAAAGTGTCGCCAACCAGGATGGCACTGCTGAAAGCAGCCTGCGGCGAGCGGTCCGGAAGATTGATGACTCGACGTTTCGACTGTGCGCCCGATTGAGAAAAGGCGTTGTGCACCACCAAGAATCCGGCCACCGTAACAAGAAAAGCAAGAAAGAGCACGCGGCGGTTCATGAAAGTCCTCCAGAAATACAACGTGTCACAACCTGTGTGCCGAATGTAGAGCGCAAGCCAAGGGAACAGCAAGACAAAAAGCGCTCTGAACGTATCTTGGAAAATCGCAATTCGCAAAGACTTTCACCTTATGAGACGTGACTACTCCCCAACCCCCGCCGTGAATGAACGTTAAAGGGCTTTCCGTTTGAGCTTCTTAGGCGGACAGGCGCGTGGTGCGCCAATCCGAGGTGAGACGAGGCCCCCCGTCAGAGTCGGCGTCAGATTTGACATTCGCAATACGATTGCTTGAATGCAGCCACTGTCGTACCATGAATGACCCGTGCCTGACTCTTCTTCCATCCTTGGCCGCTCGATTTCCCATTACACGGTCGTCGATAAACTGGGCGGGGGCGGCATGGGTATTGTCTATAGCGCTAAGGACACGCGTCTTGGTCGAAATGTTGCGTTGAAATTTCTTCCGGATGACATTTCGCACGATCCACAGGCGATCGAGAGGTTCCGTCGCGAAGCGCGCGCTGCCTCCGCGTTGAATCATCCCAATATCTGCACAATTTACGACATCGGCGAGTTCGAGGGCCGGCCGTTTATCGCGATGGAGCTGCTTGAAGGTCAAACCCTCAAGCAACGGATGGTCGGGAAACCCATGGAGATCTCAGAACTTCTCGAGATTGGCATTCAAATCGCGAACGGTCTCGATGCCGCGCACGCCAAGGGCATTGTCCACCGCGACATCAAGCCTGCGAACATCTTTCTAGTCGACAAGGGCCAGGCAAAAATACTCGATTTCGGCTTGGCAAAACTCGCGCCCACGCTCCGGGCGGCCGAAACCGTTGGCGTCACGTCCATGAAGACTCCAACGCACGTGGTCGAGGAAGAGCACCTAACGGTTTCGGGCAGTTCGATGGGCACGATCGCCTACATGTCGCCCGAACAGGCGCGGGGCGACGAGTTGGACGTGCGCTCCGATCTGTTTTCGCTGGGCGTCGTGCTTTACGAAATGGCTACCGGGTCGCTTCCGTTCTCCGGTTCAACCGCCGCGGTCATCTTTGATCAAATCCTACATTCTGAACCCTTATCCGCAAAGGAACGCAATCCGCGCCTACCGGTGGCATTCGACAACATTCTGAGCAAAGTGTTCGAGAAGGACCCCGATCTGCGCTGCCAGACCGCCGCCGAACTCCGCGCCGACCTGAAGCGGCTGAAGCGGGACATCGAGTCGGGCCGTCGTCCCGCCGCAAAGAAAAATGGCCTGAGTTCTGAGGTGAACGCGGTGGCGACTCAGCAGAAATCGGTCGCCGTACTCTACTTTCAAAACCAGAGTGGTGCGAAAGAGGACGAATACTTTCGCGACGGAATTACGGAGGACATTGTCACAGAGCTTTCCAAAATCGCGCAGCTTGAAATCTTTCCCCGTTCCGAGATGCTTGCTTTCCGGGACAAGCCAGTAACCGCGCAGCATGTGAGCCAGCAACTTGGTGCCGCTTACGTGCTGGAAGGTTCTATTCGCCGCGCAGGAAACCGCGTGCGCATCACCGCACAGCTCGTCGAGGCCTCCACGCGCCATTCCGTCTGGGCGGAGCGCTATGACCGACAACTTGAAGACGTCTTTGCAATCCAGGAAGAAATCGCACGGAGCATCGCCCAAGCGCTGCGCATCACACTTACACCACAGGAAGAAAAGACGATTGCTCGAAAGCCAACAGAGAATCCGCAGGCTTACGATTTTTACCTCCGCGGACGAAGTTATACCCGGCGCGAGAACATGGACTATGCCTTGCAGATGTTCGAACAGGCCATTCGGCTCGATCCCAACTTTGCCCTGGCGCACGCAGGCATCGCGCACCTCTGCGGGCTCATCTACGAAATCCGAGAGCAGAATCCGAAATGGATTGAGCGAGGGCTAGCCGCGTGCGACACAGCCACCGCGCTTGCGCCCGACCAACCGGAGGTACTGGTTGCGCGCGCACGCATCTCTTATGCGCAGAAGAAATACAATGAGGCCGCGCTGCTGGCCCAGCGCGCCATCGAACGCAAGCCCGATTGCGAGGGTTCTTGGAACATTCTTGGCCGCGCCTATTTTGCCTCCGGGCGGTACCAAGAGGCGGCCGCGCTCACCGAGCGAGCCATCGAAGCCAATGGAGATGACTATAACACCTATGTCCCATACAGCCGGGCTTTGGAAAAGCTGGGATTGAAGAAGGAAGCGGAGCAGATCCGAGAGCAAACCATCAAGGTCCTCCGTCAACAACTCGAATTAGTGCCGGAAGATGTTCGGGCCCGAATCTTGCTGGCCGTGCAGCTCAGCTCTTCGAAAGAAGACACACAAGAGAGCATGCGCCACCTTCAAACCGCAGTCGCCCTTCGACCGGGCGATCCCAATACTCTCTACAACGCCGCCTGCACCTATGGTGTCCTTGGTGAAAAGGCAGCCGCGCTCGAGACTCTCAAAAAGGCCCTTGCGGCTGGATACGGCAACCTAGATTGGGCGGCACAGGACACCGATCTCGATTGCCTGCACGACGATCCTGAATTCAGGAAACTTATCTTTCACGAAGAGATCCCCCGATCATGAGAAGCAGTTCTTAGCGCTGGAATTCCAGCCGCTCAACCTCCCCGCCGCTGCGATCCTTCTCTCTCGGCCGCTTTCTCATTCCTGTTCAGGCCGGGCAATCGGGAAGTCCTATCACGGTCGTCGTAGACTCGCAGGCCGCACTAAAGAAATGACGCCGGCAGCCAAAGGTGTCGCATTACTGAATCATCGAGAAGGCAAAAGCTACCTACCGGGATTTTCTCGCCCTCTAAAAACACGCCAACCACACCGACATCCCGTTCTGAGGCAAGCCAAAGGCGGAGTACGCGAAGCTGGAGTAGTTCTCGTCGCTTGGGAATCTGTGAGACTGCTCGAACACCACGCAAAAGCCGACATCGGCGACACAATCACATCTGCAGATGTGAGCGGAGTGGATTTTCAATAAGTTGAGTGTGCCAATGACGATAAACGGAATCTGAAGCCTAGAATCTGAAAATCAGGCCGACGTTGGCCTCCCCTTGATGCGCGTAGTTCGGAACTTCCGCATAGTAGCAACCGAAGAAGGGATCGCAAAAGAACCCGACGGACGATGTCGTATGCGTGGGCGAATAGCGCACATCGAATCGGAAACCGAAGTTTCGGAGTACGAAATACTTCACACCTCCGCCAATATTAAAGGAGAAGCGGTTCTCGAAGGGCAGCACCGCTGAACTGTTGGTGCTGAAATGCGTGAAGCCTAACCCACCCGCAAAGTAGGGCTGTATTTTCGCTTCAGGCCGAAGAATGGGAACGTCAACACCCCATTGATAAAAATTGAGATTGACCTCGCCGACGCGGCTGCTCGCTCCCGTGCGAACACTAATGCCATCGAGAACTGATGGCTGATGACCCCACATGAATTCTGCCTGTAGATGGGGAATGAGGCCGACGTCAAGCAAGGCGCCATAATCCCACGAGCTACGAATGTTCAACTGACTGTACGGACCGGAATTCAAGTCAATGGCGCCGCCGAATCGCGAACCACCAAAAGGGGTGATCTCGACAGAGTGAGTCCATTCTTGAATTCCGAATTCCTGGGCGCCGGTTGAAACCGCAAAAGCGACCAGACACACGACTCCAAAAAGAATCCGAACGGAAGTCATTTTCGTGCCCCTCTTCGGAGATAATTCCCTCATGCAACGGAACGGTATTGGGAACGACGACATCTTGCAGTATCTATCCTCCCACACATCCACAAATCGTGTCTTTCCGGTATTCCGTGTACGTCAAGGTTCGCGTAAGCCTCCTGACTGCTTCAAACCCACAAGCAAGCGAAAAGTTGCGAGGGCCTCGTTTTATTGACGCTCTCGTCTTGTTCCGCTCAGGGATAAAACCTATGAGTTGCTGGACGAACCACGGCTGACGTATCGTTCCTGGTGGGAGTCTCCCTATGAACGAAGATATTGCCTCAACATTGCGACTGCTCGATCAAGCACTGGCCCGTTACGTGCGCCCTGACACCTTTCCCTTGGCGATCCGTGTGCTCAAGCCGGACGAAGCCGTCCCCGAAGGCGTGAAAATTCCCAGCAAGACCATGGGCGAGCAATGGATCGTATGCCAATCGATCGGCGTGGCTCGCCGATACGGATGGGCCATAGCGGTGGGCAAAGACGATGTTATCTGTCCACTGGCGGCCATCGCCTTTGGGTTTCGCAAACCGAACGACGAGTATCTGAGAGGGTTTGCATCCGTGGGCATGTACTGCAAGGATGAGCAGGCAGCTGCCAACCTGGAAGCGAGCATCTGGAAATTCGAGCCCGGCATATACGACTACGTCTGTATCGCACCGCTAAACCGAACCACTTTTGAACCACACGTTGTTGCCGTGTACGCCAACAGCGCGCAGGTGCTACGACTCGTTCATGCATCCCTCTACGCGCACGGCGGGCGCGTGGTCTCGACCAGCGGCGGGCGCCTGGATTGCGCCGAGATCGTCATCCAAACGCTGACCACAAACGAGCCCAAGGTGATCCTGCCGTGCACTGGCGATCGCGTTTTTGGCATGGCCCAGGATAATGAAATGGCTTTCGCCTTCCCGTGGGGATATGCGCACGAGATCATCGAAGGTTTAGAAGGCACTCACAAGGGCGGGACCCGTTACCCTATAACCGTCGCCATGCGCGATACGGTGACCATGCCCCAGTCCTATCAGGAGCTGATGAAGATGTTGGCAGATCGCGAGGCCTCCGACACAAGTAAATGAGTTAGAACGCTAAGTTTGCCCGCACCAATCTGTTGCCAACCACCCCGTTCGTCTCAAGACCCCGCGCCTGCGACGTCGAGACCATTCCACGTGGTGAAGAGCAACGGGACGGCCACTCGATGAGGACACTCGAAACGGCATCGTTCAGCTTTCTGCTCGCAGCCCATGAAGAGCGCCAGTCTTGACAAACTTTCACATTAGAAATATTCTAAGCCGTCCATGAACGCTGCGGCGATTAAACGGTCCTTCGAGGATAGCGGGTTGCGGTGCACGCCGCAGCGCTACGCCGTGATGGCATTTTTGATGGAATGCAACAGACATCCCACGGCTGCGGAAATCTTCGGAGCCGTGAATCGAATGGATCCGCGCTCTTCGCGGGCCACGACTTATAACAATCTGCGGGACCTGGTGCAGGCGGGATTGGTGCGTGAAGTGGCCGTCGAAGGACGCGCTGCACGATTCGATGCGAAAGGCATGCGTCATCACCACTTCATCTGCGACCGCTGTGGCAACGTTGAGGATATGGCGTGGTACGACGTGCCCAGGCCTGCATCGCGCACCCTCGGCAAGCGGGTTCTACGCGAATGCGAACTGATTTTCCGGGGGCTTTGCATGAAGTGCGCTCAGCAGCGCTCTTCTCGTCAGGTTTCCAACGCGCGTGAATCCCGGATGAACAGCGTGCGTCTGCAAGCATAGCCGCTAGCGATTGCTCGATTGGAAAGCCAACATGGGCTCGCGATTCGCCACAGTTTTTGACTCAATTTTTGACCAACCGGAAGGAAGGAGCAAATCATGGCAACTGAAGCGAAGTGCCCGATCGTACATGGGACCACGAATGTTGGAATGAGGTCGAACAGTGACTGGTGGCCGAACCAGTTGAACCTCAGGATTCTCCGCCAGAACTCGCCCCAGTCCGATCCGATGGGCGAGGCATTCAATTACCCCGAAGAGTTCAAGAGGCTCGACTTCAAAGCGTTGAGGAAGGACCTCCGCGCATTGATGACGGACAGCCAAGACTGGTGGCCGGCAGATTTCGGCCACTACGGGGGACTCTTCATTCGCATGGCGTGGCACGC
>CAYOXF010000080.1:0-12019 GCA_964407845.1 uncultured Acidobacteriaceae bacterium
CATCGAGAAAACCCGGGTGCCCGGCAGGAAATGGTTGAGGGGCTTTTTCTCAATCGGATCGATTTGCATAGCGGCCGGATGACCGTAGCCGAGGCTGTAGAGTTTGCCTCCCTGATTCTCACGGATGAAGCAGAAACCAGCCTGGCCGTCGCCGATATGGCAGTGCCGCGGGCACAGATAGCAGTGGACTTTGCCGTTCGACTCAGCTTCCCACCACCGCGCTTCGTGGTAGGAGGCAATATCCGGGATACGTTGCTGGGTGCGCATGGACGCGCCGCTACCATCATTATACGCCTAGCTCGAACGGAACCACCTGTCGGCCTGCCTTCCCCGTTTCCTTCAGACCACGCCGTTTCCGAGAGGGTCGACCCACCGAAGGCTTGATTAGGACCCTGTGCCAGGCGAGCTTCCCCCTGCTTGACACATTCGCCGCGGCTGTTAGCCTGAAAGGTGCACGCGACGACGCTCGAGTTCACCCTTCTCGTCGGCCTCGGATCGCTCCTCGCCGGGCTGCTTGGCTCGCTTACCGGACTTGGGGGTGGAGTCGTGATTGTTCCCTTCCTAACGCTGCTGTTCCACGTGGATATTCGATACGCGGTCGGCGCCTCGCTCGTGTCCGTCATTGCGACGTCTTCCGGTGCCGCTGCCGCCTATCTCCGCGAAGGCTATTCGAACATGCGAGTTGGCATGCTCCTTGAGGTAGCAACCACTATCGGCGCCCTCTCCGGCGCGTATCTCGTGACGCGCATCCCCACCGGAGCAATCGCCATCATTTTCGGCCTGGTCCTGCTGTATTCGGCATGGGCATCGATCAGCCCCGCAGCAGATGTCTCGGGTGGACAAAGACCGGACACTCTCGCTGGTCTTCTGAAGCTTGACGGCAGCTACCCGACTCTGGGGGGCCGCTCGGACTATTACGTTCGCAACGTGCCCGCCGGCTTCGGGCTGATGTACATCGCGGGCGTGCTTTCGGGTTTGCTCGGAATCGGCTCGGGCGCAGTGAAAGTGCTAGCGATGGACCGCGTCATGCATATCCCGTTCAAGGTTTCAACCACGACGAGCAATTTCATGATTGGGGTAACAGCCGCGGCCAGCGCGGGAATCTATTTGCACCACGGATACGTCGATCCGGGACTGGCTATGCCGGTGATGCTCGGCGTGGCTGCGGGGGCACTGCTCGGCGCGCGGATTCTGCCTGGCGCGAAGGTACGCACACTGCGCATCGTCTTTGGCATCGCAATCGCTACGATCGCGGTCGAAATGATCTCGAAAGGAATCGGGGGAAAAATCTAACGTTTCGGCGAATTTGGCTGCGCAAAACGTGGGAGTTTCAAAGAATGATCGACACAACGGAACCGCCAAACACGCACTTCGCAATACTCCTCAGCAACCTGCTCCGCGCGGGCGTGATTCTGGCGGCTTTGGTCGTACTCGCGGGCGGTATCCTCTACTTGGTGCAGCATCGTGGTCCCGCCCCTCAGTACGGAGCTTTTCACGGTGAGCCATCCGATATTCGTTACGCTAGGCATATCCTCCAGGATGCGCTTTCCGGCCATGGCCTTGGCTTGATCCAGCTCGGCCTGCTCCTGTTAATTGCGACGCCCATTGTGCGCGTCGCATTTTCGGTCGTCGAGTTCGCGATCGAGCGCGACTGGCTCTACGTCTCTACCACCTTGGTCGTCCTCGCCGTCCTGATCTACAGCCTGGCCAGCAGTTAAGGTTGTAGAGGAGTTCGCAAAGGCCATTCTGTTGCGCCTCGATGATAATGTCCCCTTTTCTCCTCGATAAAAATGTCCCCCTAAAGTAGACCTCCGGAAGGAGGTCAGATTGGGGCGGACTGAGATGAGTAAGAGGGAGTTGCGACGAGTGGAAGTTCTAGCGCGTGTGCGGAGCAAGCAGTTGCGGATCGCAGACGCAAGCCGATTGATGCGTGTTAGCTATCGACAGGCGAAACGGTTGTGGAAGCGATATCGGGGTGAGGGCGCGGCCGGTCTGAAGCATCGCAGCGCAGGACGGCCTTCGCATCATGCTCATGACCCGAAGTTTCACAAGAAGGTGCTGCAGTTGGTGCGGGAGAAGTACGGTGGGCCTGTGGGCGAGCGTTTCGGGCCGACTTTGGCAGCCGAGCATCTGGCTTCCGAAGACAGACTGAAAATCGATGCGGAGACGCTGCGACGGTGGATGCTGGCGGAGGGATTGTGGAGCCGGGAGCGGAAGGGCTGGCGGCACCGTGGCAGGCGCGAGCGCAAGGAGCACTTTGGAGAGATGGTGCAGATGGACGGGAGCTTTCATCCTTGGCTGGAGGAGCGCGGGCCAGAGGGCTGCTTGATCGACATGGTCGATGATGCGACGAACCGAACGTTGGCGCGCATGGGTGAAGAAGAAACCATCTGGGCGGTGGTCGATACGTTGCGCGCCTGGATGGAGCTCTATGGCGTGCCGCTGGCGTTGTATGTGGACTGGAAAAATCTTTACAAGCGCCCCGCGAATGCGAAAGAGCGGCTGCGCGGGGAAGAACCCATAACGCAATTTGGGCGGATGTGCGCGAAATTGGGGATCGAGATCATCGCCGCGAATTCGCCGCAAGCGAAAGGCCGAGTCGAAAGGATACACGGGACGCATCAGGATCGGCTGGTGAAGAAACTGCGGCGGAGGGAAATCAGCAGTCACCAGCAAATGAATGTGTTCCTGGAGAACGAATACCTGCCGGAACACAATCGGCGGTTTGCCCGGGTGCCGGCCAAGCCGGAGGACTATCACCGGCGAGCGCCGGGTGCGGCCGAATTGGATCAGATTTTCCGATTGGAGAACCCGCGCACGATCTACAACGATTGGGTCGTACGATATGAGAACCGGTTTTTTCAACTGCAGCGGCAGAGCCGACATTACGCACCGGCTCATAGCCAGGTAGTGGTGTACGAAGGCCGGCACGGGAATATCACCATCGAATATCGGGGCCGTGAGTTGGAGTGGCGCGAGATCCCGGCGCCCGCGAAACCGTGTGAGCCTGCGGTTCAACCCGCCCAGAAGCCGAGACTGCCAACGCCGAAACGGAAGTGGGTGCCCGCGGCGGACCACCCGTGGCGAAAAGGGGTTCTCCGAGAGGCGGGAAGAAAGCGGCGCGAAGCAGTGAGCGGTCCTGAGGGGCGGTGACGTGCGGAAACGGGGGATGCTATAGGTCGACCCAGTTGCGAATCATCGCTCCTAGGACTTCCTAAGGCGAAATTCTTCCGTGGGAGAGGGGCGTCGTCAGGAAATGCGCTACCTCCGGCCGTTGAGCTTTGCCCTACGCTGCGCCCTAAACGCTCTGCCCTACGGGCTCCGCAGGGCTTCGCTTCGGGCAAAGCTCAACGAACAACCAAGCATTAGAAGCAAAAGCTAAAGAGGGGACATTTTAATCGAGGTAAGAATGGGGACACTTTAATCGAGCTTTGACATTCGCAAAGGCCATTCTTGACACGCAGCTCCTCGCTGCTAGGCTACTCGCCGAGCGCAGACGTAAGGAGCCTGGAAGGGGACGACCGATTCGAACATGACCTCAAAAATCGAGATCGAAAAAATCGGTGACGAGGAGTTCCAGGTCCGCATAACCGAAGGCCAGAGCTCCACATCACATCGCGTCACTTTAAAAAGAACCGATTATCAGCGCCTCGCAGCGGGGACAATCGAGCCCGGGGAAGTCGTCCGGCGCTCGTTCGAGTTCCTGCTTGAGAATGAACCGAAGGAATCGATTCTCGCGCGATTCGATCTCACCGTCATCGGCCGATATTTCCCGAATTTCGAGCGTGAGATCCAACGAAGAATATCGAGCAAGACCGAATCACGCTAGACATCACGAGCCTGGAAAGCGCTACGGATTCAGCAGCGGAATGCTGCTGGCCGGCGGCGGCGCTGGAAAAGTCTTCAGAAACGAATAGATATCGGCAAGATCCTGATCCGAAGCGACCTTCGCTGTGTAGGGTGGCATCTGGCCAGTTGGCGCACGCACGTAGCGCAGTACTCCGGCAAGGCTGAGCGCGGGTGGCCCGATGCGCGGCGCGATGGCAGCGCCTGCGCCTTGGCGTCCATGGCATTCGTAGCAGCCGTACGCCAGGAAAAGTCTTTTGCCGTTCTCGGCGTTCCCTTTGAGTTCCTCGGCCAACGAGCTCGGCGGCGCGACAGACTTTAGAAATGCATAGATATCGGCAAGATCCTGATCCGACGCCGTCGCGACAGGAACGGCCGGCATCTTGCCCGTCGGCCGGCGCGCGTATGCGATCAGAGCTTGGAGCTCAAGGGGGGGCGGGGCGATGGGCGGTGCGAGCGACGTCCCCTGCCCTTGGGTTCCGTGACAGGCCCCGCAGCCTGTGCTGGCGAACATTCGCCTCCCGCTATCAACGTTTTTGGCAACTGAATTTCCCGGCTTCTCGGCGGGCGCTTGCGCCTCAGCACAGCGGGAACCGAGCATCAAGCTAAGTCCAATGGCGAGCATCTTCCAAAGACGCACAGGCATCTCCTAGCTACAGCTAACGAGGCTGCGTGATTACGTCAACGAGCGCCGGATCACCCCGCTTGACGACCTCGATCGCGCGCGCGATCGCGGGCGCTAGGTCTTTGGGATCGGCAATGGGCCCCTCGCCGTGCACACCCATACTCTGCGCCAGCTTCGCGTAATCGATCGGCGGGTCGACCAGCACGCTGCCGATGCTTGCGTTCGTGATGCCGCGGTTGTGCTGGCTGGCCATGATCTGGATTTGCATCAGCTCCTGATGGTAGGCGCGGTTGTTGTGCATGATGATCAGAAGTGGAATGCGATGATGGGCGGCTGTCCATAGCACGCCAGGCGCAAACATGAGATCGCCATCATTTTGGATGCTGACAGTCAGGCGTCCATGTTTGCGGTTTGCTAGCGCCGCACCGACCGACGCAGGAGCGCCGTAGCCCACGCCATAGCCACCCTCAGCGCCGATGTATTGGTAATGCTTCTGAAAATCCCACAGGCGTAGAGGCCAGCGGCTGACAAACTGACAATTGGAAACCAGCGACCAGTCCTCGTTCTTGATTTGCGCCCACAGCTCCATGGACATTCGCGCCGTGCTGATGGGGCTACCGTCCCAGCCCGACGTCGCAGCGTCGCGCTGTGCCTGCATCACCTGCTGATGGACCGCGGCGACTTTTGCACCGCGGTCTTGGAAGGCACGCTTGCGATCGTCGGTAGTCTGTCGCTTTACGGCTTCGATCAGCGACGGCAGCGTCGCTTCCGCATCGGCTGCAATCGCAAGATCAACCGGCGCGTACCGCTGGAAATCCTGATAGTTGCTCTTCAGGTAGAGATCGTTGGCTGTGATGCTAATCAGCTTGGCGCCGGGCTTGATCACCCGATGCGACTGCGGATAGACCTGCCCAGCGACCGAATTCACAACACTCCAAAAATCGGTTAATTCGAGCCCGGCGACGACGTCGGCGGCGGCCACCGTAGCGCCGGCGTGCTCGGTCATGTTGAGGGGATGGCGCGTCGGGAAATTCATTCGGCCGTTGCGGTCGATCACGGGAGCCTGCAACGTTTCGGCCAGCCCGATCATCGCCGCAAGACCTGCGGGGGTCCGTGCGACGCGGTCGGTCACGAGGACAGGATTCTCCGCCTCCACGAGCAGGCGAGCTGCTTCCAAAACAGCGCCGGAATCACCAGCGGGCGGCGAAGTCATCGTCAGCTTAGGCACAGCAAGGTTCGTGCCCTCCGGGACGGGGTGCTCTTGCTGCGCATGGCCCGCCACCAGAGCCACCGGCATGGTTGGGGGTGTCGTGGCAATCTTGTATGCACGCACGGCCGACTCCGCGAAAGCCTCGAGCGAGACGGGATTGTCGTCCCACTTCACGTAGTCCCGAACCATCGCGGCAGGATCCTGCGCGCTGTGAGTCCAATCGACTTGGCCGAAACGCAGAGCGGCGTCGGAGAAATTTCCGAGGATGATGTAGACAGGAACGCGGTCGCAAAAGGCGTCGTAAATCGCCATGGACGCGTGCTGCAAACCGACCGTGCCGTGCACACAGACGAGCAGCGGTTTGCCCTCGATCTTGGCATACCCGTGACCCATGCCGACAGACGATTCCTCATGGCAACAGGTAATGAACTCGGGCCCTTGATTGCCACCGTAGTTGATCAATGATTCGTGCAGGCTGCGGAATGAGTTGCCCGGATTTGCACACACGTATTCAAAATGAAGTGACTTGAGGATGTCGACCATGAAATCGGAGCCGGGACGATCGACCGTGAGTACTTCGACGCTCGAGGCGATATCGGCGGCCCCTGTTTTCAGTAGCGGAGGAGATGTGGCGTGGAGAGAATCGGATGGTGCCGCCTTCGCGACAGCCGGATGGGCGACGAAAACGGCTGTGCCTGCTGCCGCAGTACGAAGAAAATCTCGACGGTTCACGGAATACTTTGTGGTTTTTCGCATGGCTCCCCCGTGTTCAACCGAGATTATTACTCTGATTTGACGATTCGCGCACCACTCACTTCGCTTTTCGCTGCGCCGCTCTTCGCTGCGCGACCCAATTGAGGAAGCACTCGATGCGATGGCGCTCGCGCCACATCAGATGAAAGAACTTGCCGGCGTCGAGGTCGGCTGCATCCTGACCGAAAAACGTCTCCAGGCGCCACTGAATGTAAGGCGACTTCCACGGCCGCAGCCGGTAGCCCTTGGCTGCGATCCAGTAGTAGTGCATGGCGTTGAACATCCGCGCGCCAGCGTATCACGACCGCCGGGCACCAACTGCAAGGTGGGAAATCATTCCTATCATGGCAAGCGGCGAACCCAGACGCGCTCCGTCGCGGGCTTCCCGAGATGAATGCGCGCCTGACCGTGCCCGGCCACGGTCAACGACATCGTCTCGTCATACTCACGGCCAAGGACACGTATACGGGCCGCTGGGCGCAAGCTACGTTGCTCGAGAAATTCTAGGAACGCAGGATCCTTTTCGTACACGCGCAAGACTTCATAGGCGTGGCCTACCCGCGCTTCGGACAAACGCACAGCCCCTTGTTTGCGGCGAAGGCGTGACATCCCGCCAAACAGGGGTACGCCATGCGGGCAACGACTGTCCCGCCCGAAACGCGCCAGCAGCAGACGCGCGACCTCGGGCGAGATACCATGCTCGAGACGTTCGGCTTCTTCGTGCGCGCGCGACCACTCGAGACCGATAATTTCAGTCAGTAGCTTTTCGGCGAGCCGATGCCGAAGGACAAGGTGCTGAGCTGTTCCCTTCCCTTTGGCCGTCAGCTGAATGCGTCCGTCCCGTTGCACACGAAGGTACCCTGCGCGTGCCATGCGCTTGAGCGCGGCGGTAACGGCGGGTGGAGTGACCCCAAGATCCTCGGCAAGGCGTGCGCTGATCGGTACCTGCTCCTCCTGGACGATTTCCCAGATGGCCTTGAGGTAGTCCTCTTGGGAGACGCTCGTGGTCTCGCGCCGCATGGCTTTAACCCGAAAGACAGATCCCTCACGCCGTGAAGCTCTCAGTCAAACCGATGTTCCAATCCTGAGTCAATCGAAACCTCACGGAATCCTCAAGACAACTTTGCCGAACTGCTCGCGATTTTCAAGGTGTCGGTGGGCTTCGGCGGCTTGTTCAAGCGGAATCACGCGGTCCATCACAGGCTTAAGCAAGCCGCGCTTGAAGAGTTCGAGCACGGCAAATAAGTCGGACTTGGGTCCCATGAAAGAGCCGAGAATCGAAAGCTGGCGGGCGAAGAGATAGCCAATGTTGATTTTGGTCTCAAAACCGGTCGTTGCGCCGCACGTGACCAGGCGGCCGCCATGCGCGAGGCTGTAGACGCTCTGATCCCAAGTCGCTGCGCCGACGTGCTCGAAGACCACATCCACCCCGCGGTTGTTTGTGAGGCGTTTCACTTCGCGCGCAAACTCGCCAACGTGAAGCAGGGCGTCGTCGGCGCCGAGCTCCTTCGCCTTGGCGACCTTGCGCTCGGAACCGGCCGTCGCGATCACGCGCGCACCCGTCACTTTCGCGATCTGCACCGCCGCGCTGCCTACGCCACTGCCTGCAGCAATCACCAGCACCTCTTCGGCTGGTTTTAGATGCGCGCGATTAAAGAGCATGTGCCAAGCCGTCAGAAAAACAAGCGGGATCGCTGCGGCTTGTTCAAAGCTGAGGCCCGCGGGAATGGGAATCAGATTGGCGGCAGGCGACTTCACAAATTCGGCATAACCGCCGTCGACCGTCGAGCCAAATAGGACGTAGTCCTTGCAGAAATTATCGCGGCCGGCGATGCATGGCTCGCACTGACCGCAGGAAATTCCGGGAGCCAGAAGCACTTTATCGCCGACGCGGGCATTTTGGGCGTTCTCACCGACCTCGGCGACTTCGCCCGAGATGTCGCTGCCGAGAATGTGCGGAAACGGAACCGAGCGCCCGGGAAGTCCCCGACGAACCCAGAGGTCGAGATGATTGAGCGCGCAGGCACGGACCCGAACCAGGACATCCTGCGGGCCAATGGACGGCTTGGAAAACTCGGTATAGCGCAGAACCTCCGGACCGCCGTGGCTGGCGATAATCACCGCCTTCATAAAAGCCTCCGAGTCGATGAGCGCGTTACAGTAGCATCGCGATAAGGTGGTGTCCAGGACACGGAAACCGGGGCCGATGGGCTCCTTTATAAGGCCCGCGTTTGTCGACACATGATCACGAGCACAATGAATTGACAGGGCCGGGCCGCCGACGTAGGCTCAGAAAAAGCGATGGATCTGTTCGAGGAAATCGTACGGATGCGAAAGGCCGGCCAGAGAGGCGCGTTGGCGACGATCGTTCATACGAACGGCTCGATCCCGAGCTACGAGAGCTCGCGGATGCTCGTGCGCGAAGATGGCTCGATTGCCGGCACGATCGGTGGCGGGTGTGTTGAGGCGGAGGTCTGGGCCACCGCGAAAGAGGTGATGCAGGCCGAGCAGCCTCGTAAAATGACATTCAATTTGAACCATGAGGCCGCCTACGACGCGGGACTGATTTGCGGCGGTTCGCTCGAGGTGTTCGTCGAACCGATCCTGCCCCAACCCATTCTATACATCTTCGGTGGCGGCCACGTTTCGCTCGGAGTCGCCCGCGCAGCCCACGCGGCGGGCTTTGCGGTTGCCATAGCGGACGACCGGCACCAGTTTGCAAACGCCGAACGATTTCCGATGGCGAGTGAACTCTACACGACCTTTGAAGACGCCTTCGCGAAAATCAAGCCCAACCTCTCGAGCTACGTGCTGATCGTGACGCGAGGCCACAAAGACGACATGCACGTGCTCGCGTGGGCCGTGCGAACTCCCGCACGCTACATCGGGATGATCGGCAGCAAGCGCAAAGTGCTGTCGGTGTATAAGGCGCTCGAAAAAGAGGGCTACTCGGCTGAGGAGTTCGAGCGCGTACATGCGCCGGTTGGACTTGCCATCGGCGCGCTTTCACCCGAAGAAATCGCCGTCAGCATCACGGCCGAGCTGATCGCGGTGCGCCGCAACGCGCAGAATCTGCCGCATAAGTCGCTCCGGCTGTCGCAAGCCGCCGGCGTCCGCCACGACTAATTCGTTCGATGCCTGCCGCGGTCGCCCACCCAAGGCCCCTCGCCGCAGTCATCCTCTCCGGAGGTGAATCGCGCCGCATGGGCTCGCCCAAGGCGCTGCTCCCTTACCGAGGAGGGACATTCCTCGAGCATCTGCTCGAAGTGACGCAGCATCCTCGCGTTGAAATCACTTTGGTCGTCTTGGGCGCGCACGTCGAAGAAATTCGCCGGCTTCTAGGCGGGCACCGGGCGAGCGTTGTCGTGAATGAGGAATGGCAAAAGGGGCAGCTGTCGTCTGTTCAAGCGGCGATCCGAAGCCTTCCGGCCGATCGCACGGAGGGACTGATTCTCTGCCCGGTGGACCATCCGTTCATCTCCCAGGCCGTCGTAGCGGCGTTGATCGAAGCATTCGACACGAGCGGGAAATCGATCGCCCTGCCCATGTTTCGCGGACGCCGTGGGCATCCGGTAATTTTTCGGTCGACGCTCTATGACGAATTGCTCGCGGCCTCACCCGAAGTGGGCGCCCGTCAAGTCGTTTGGGCGCATGCGGACGACATCGTTGAGATTTCGACCCAGGAGGAAGGCGTGATCTTGAATCTCAACGATTGGGAAGACCTGAAACAGGCCCTGCGACCAAAAGACTAGACCTCGACAGTCAGGAAATCGTTCGTAGCAAGGCTTCGACGGCGTCTACGCAAAGCTGGGCCGCGTGAAAAGTGGCAGGAGGCAGGCCGCCGAGAGCATCGGAGATGTCTTGCGGCGTAATGCCGCGCGCTTCGGTTGCCGATTTGCCAGCGAGAAGATTCGTCAGAACCGAACTCGAAGCAATGGAGGCGACGCATCCCTCCGTGCGAAAGCGGGCTGTGACGATGTGACCGTTTTCGACACGAACCGCAAGCCGCAGAATGTCTCCGCAAACGGGATTGGTGACTTCTACCGTTGCTGTGGCGTCGGGAAGATCGCCCGAGTTGCGCGGATTTCGAAAGTGATCGAGAACCGTTTCGCTGAACACCCAAACAGTATAAGGCAGCGCGCTCGGCACGGACGACGCTGCCTTTTGACTCTAGCACCTTGGGGGGTCGGTCCGAACCAATTCCTAAATCTTCGCCCTTTGTTCGAATCTTATTGACACGCAGGGGCTTAGGGCGATACCTTGACTGCCTGGCCTAGCCGGCGTTCTCTTGTCAGGGCGCGAGAGAACCGTCTTTTCACTTAATCCGCCTACAAACTGCTTAGGAGATTGCAGATGCGACGATTCTTACGCACGCTCACCCTCGTGACTGGCATCGCGTTGGGTGCGACTGCCGCGTTCGCGCAGGACGGAAAGCTAAAAACGACCGTTACGCCGAAGGAGGCGTACATATTCGTGGATGGAAACGCCATTCAGGAATGGAACTACGTTTGGTCGCGCACCATTAAGCTGAGCGCAGGCAAGCACACCGTGGTCATCGCGAATTACGGTTATAAGCCATCAACCCAGGATGTCAACATTGAGGCTGGCAAAACGACCAAGCTCGACGTGAAGCTCGACCAGGCGGGCGGTCCGATCCCGGGGCCCTACGGGAAGGTCCAATTTACGGGTGTCGCGCTCAAACCCACTCAGCGTGCGGCGGTACTGTCGAACGGCACCACGCCTGGCTACTTTGTGGGACACGTGGATGAGTTCAACCACGAATTCATCTGGCGTGGGGAACTGCTGATGCCTCCCGGCACCTTCCACTTCACCGTCACCCGCGAAGGGAAGACCGTCTGGTCGGGCGACGTGAACGTGGTGGTCAACAAGAGAGTCATCGTCGATGTTAACAAGAACAGCCAGAAGAATGTCGACTGGAAGGACGGCGAAAAACTGAAGGATCTTCCGCGCTTCAAGACTGGCATGGCCAGCACGCGAGTCGTCGTCGCTCCTGTGACCGGGAGCTTCAGTGCTGCGCCCACGCAGATCAATTGTGGACAATCCTCCACGCTGACGTGGCAGACGGCTGAGACGGTCGATACCAGTATTAGCAATATCGGCGCTGTTGCTCCGAGCGGCACGCAGACGGTTTCGCCGCGCGCGACAACGACGTATGACTTCAGCTCGATTGGCCCCGGTGGAAAAGTGGCGAGCAGCTCCACCGTAAACGTCAACACCCGCGTCGATGCTTCCATTAGCGCGAGTCCGAGCGACTTGCAGTACCGTCAGATCGGCGATAAGGTCCTCAGCAATCCCTCCTCGACGGTGAGCTGGCAGACATCGAATGCGGATAACATTATGGTCGATGGAAAGTCGGCCTCCGCGAGCGGCACTCAGACGGTCTCAGCCCAACCATCGGATACCAGCGCCGTACCGGAAGGTGGCCAGACACGGACGATTGACCAGAACAAGACGGTGACGCTGACCGCGACGAACGTTTGTGGCGGCTCGTCCACGCAAACGGCTACCATACACGTCACCGGGACGGTTGAGCCCATTCCGGCGGTCACGTTGCAGAGCATCTT
>CAYOXF010000081.1:0-22315 GCA_964407845.1 uncultured Acidobacteriaceae bacterium
CGAGGACTGGTTCGCCGCGATACGGGCGCGAATCAGGTTCGGAATTGCGATGGCCGCGATAATCAAGATGATCGCCACAACGATCAGCAACTCGATGAGTGAAAATCCCTTCTCTCTCTTTCTCATTTTTCGCCGTTCTCCTTTATGTCCCCTGGCGGCCTAGTAACATGCACGGCCTGTGCCAAGGACCTAACAGACAGTTAACTGTTTCGAAAACCGAAGGATGTGCAATGAATTCAATAAGATGGCAGAAAAGCCGCGTCAGTTGTCTAAGCGATGCAGAGTTAGCTGTGACAGCGTTGACACTTTACGGCCATCGGAAATGACATCTTACGCAGCGCAATATTAAACGGGCACAACGGACTCTCTCTTGGTGAGTACCCAGAAACCATTGCCAAGGAATTGCTAGAGAGCGGTTTCTGCGAAGGGGTCGCGGCCAAGTCTGAAAGTCAGTCCCTCATGTAGGCCGGAATCGACGCAACGAATCCAGCTTGCTTTTGACCGTAGCCTTGCTGATAAGGGAAATCCACGATATTGTGACACATATCACTGAGTCAATTCAGTTGACTTGTCAGAGTAATTTGAGAGCTTTTTGCGACACGGGAAACTGGAGCGTCTGGGCGTGGTCATTACCAGATCCAGTTGAGGCGTGACGTTGATTCCTTGACAGCGTAGCGCCCCCGTCGAGTCCGGCCTTGCTGACAGCTCCCTGGCTTAGCGGGCCGGACTCGTTGTTGCGGATATTGATCCGCTCACCCCTGGCGCGCCTTCCGGCGACGTTGCCGGTCAATTTCTCGTTTTCGAAGGGTGCGGCACGTAAGATCAAGACCAATAAATCACTTGCTCAGAAATGATTCTGGCCGTATGCCTATCGAATCTGAATCCCTCGAAAAAGAGCCGTGGCGCTAGGCAAGAATCGGAGGAGGTGACCGGTACTGAAAGGAACAGATGAAAATGATCTTTTGAATTGAAGGTAATCCCGGGTCGTTTCGATGGGTTTCCTTGGATATCTGTTTCTGAGGAATCGTTTTCGAAATGGGATGACTTGGCGTTCGGTCCTGGATAACGGGCGAATGAACCAGCCTCATCTTGCTCGCACTGGAAAGGTAATGAGCCGGATTCGAGTCAGGAAGATAGTCGGTATTCTTGGCGAGGGTTGATAGTGCCATGACGGCGACGAGGACAACAAGAGCGGCTACTCTTGCGAGCACAGTTTCATCTCCTTGCTGATCGCCGCTTGTCTGGCACCGGTTGGCTCAATCTTGTTACGAGAGCCCATAGAACATTGGATAGCAGCATCCAGGTTCAACTTCAAGATCTCCGAATCTGTTTGTAGCGAATCGAGGACGGCCGCAGCGGTGCCGGACGGACTGGCCACAGGTCCCCGCAGCTAGGTGGAACCCGCGTAGTATGTACGACCGATGTTACGTACAAGATGATTTATCCCTGGGAGGCGTGGGGAGGGCAGATTCAGTGCCTGTGTAATGCCGATGACCTCAGCAGAAACGAGGACTATTTCTTTTCCAGCATCACTTTGGTGGACTTGATTACGGCCGAGACGGTGTCACCTACCTTTAGCTTCATTTCATCCGCGCTACGTCTGGTTATAACGCTTTCGATTAAGTTATCGCCCACCCTGACGGTCACGTGAGCCATGACTCCACCAAGCTGAATCTCTGTAATCTTGCCTTCAAGGCGGTTGCGCGCTGAGATGGTCAGAATCGCAAATTATCATTTCTCTTTCCGGGCGTCTTCTGCGCCTTTCAAACAGACATGACAAGCGTACAGATACATCATTTCGATTTAGGTTCCGCCGCATCCCATCAGTTACCCATAAGTGAGGGCACTCGCTCTGAAGCGGGGCGTTCGAGCGATGTGCTGTTTTCTGCGAATGGCCCAGAGCTGCAGCTGAATTGGTACATACGCGTGCGATTCACTGCCCGCCTGCGGCCACCTACAACAACCAGCCGACGCCTGCCGGAATGAGAACTGCAAGGAGGATATACGCGACGTGCGGCACTGTCTGGCAGTTTTCAGGGGACGGTTATGGCGCAAAGCACGGCACAAAATCGCCGAAATAGAAATAACCGCGAATGACTGAAAAATCTGGTGGAGCCGAAGGGATTCGAACCCTCGACCTCCTCGATGCCATCGAGGCGCGCTCCCAACTGCGCCACGGCCCCACCGCTAACAAGCTGATCACTTTTTATAACACTCGGATGTGGGGAGCGTCAAACAAGTGATCTTGCCTGTTTGAACGACAATTCTAAACGTGCTGTTTGCTTTGAAGTCTTTGGGGCCATTGATCGGATGAAAAGTCTGTCTATCGATCCTATACGTAGACTAGAATCCGGCGGATGCCGAAAATCACGTTCCTCGGTGCAGCGCGAACTGTAACCGGATCGAAATATTTGCTCGAAGCCGAGGGCAAGAAGCTGTTGGTCGATTGCGGGCTATTCGAAGGATCAAAGGAATTGAAGCAGCGCAATTGGGAGGGCCTTGGCGTCGATCCTTCGACGATTGATTGGGTGCTGCTGACGCACGCGCACATCGATCATGCGGGCTATCTGCCCCGGCTCGTGCGGGATGGTTTTCGTGGGCCGATCTATTCGAACGCGGCGACCCATGAACTCTGTGCGCTGCTCCTTCCCGATTCCGCGCACTTACAGGAAGAGGACGCAGAATTCGCTGCGAAGAAGGGTTATAGCGTGCATAAACCACCTCTGCCGCTCTACACCCTGCCGGAGGCGAAGGCGGCCCTTGAAAGATTTCGGGTGATTGCGCGTGCCGAGAGCTTCACGATCAGCCCGCAGTTTTCAGTGCGCCCTCATGATGCGGGACATATTCTCGGCTCTTCATGGCTCGAACTCACGATTACGGAAAACAATAAGCAAACGGTGGTTGTCTTTTCCGGCGACGTAGGGCGCTACAACCAACCCATCCTGAAGGATCCCGAATCTCCCACGCGCGCCGATTTCTTGCTTTGTGAATCGACCTACGGGGATCGTGATCATCCTACAGGTTCGGTCGAAGACGAACTGGCTGACATCGTGAACCGGACGGCCAAGCGCGGGGGCGCCCTGGTGATCCCGGCTTTCACGGTCGGACGAACCCAGTTGTTGATGTTTTACCTTCGTAAGCTCGAAGAGCAACAGCGGATTCCGCGTCTACCTGTTTTCGTCGACAGCCCCATGGCGATCAATGTGACGGCCCTCTATGTCAGCCACCACGAAGATCATGACGCCGACTTTAGTGCGCTCGAAAAGACGGGGAATCGCGACCCTTTAAATTGCCATGAAGTCCATATGACGCGCACGGTGGAGGAATCAAAGCAGATCAACGACGTGGTCACGCCCTGCATCATCATCTCGGCAAGCGGAATGATCACGGGAGGACGCATCAAGCATCATCTGGCCCGACGACTCCCTGACGCCCGCAACACGGTCCTGTTGGTCGGGTATCAGGCCGAGGGATCGGGCGGACGGTTGCTGCTAGATGGAGTCAAATATCTCAGCATCCATCACGAGCAAATTCCAGTGCGCGCAGAAATTGTCGAAATCGGGCAGCTCTCGGCTCATGCAGGGAAGAGCGAGCTACTGCGATGGCTTTCAGGCATGCAGATGGAGCCGCGACAGACGTTCCTCGTTCATGGGGAGCCGCACGCTTTGGATTCGTTTCGGTCCTCCGTGACAGCGCAATACCACTGGCCGGTCATGATCCCGGATTACCGACAATCCTTTGATCTCGGCAACTAAGCTGAAAGAGAGTGGTGCACCCCAGCCCAAGGGATCGAACCCTTGGCTACCTTATCGATGGAGCCTGGCGAGGCGCTCGGCGGCGGCTTGAAATGTGGTCTCCTTCTTGCAAAATGTGAACCGAACATGGTTGCGCCCGTCAACGGGGTTGCGGTAGAAGCTGGAACCCGGGACCGCCGCCACGCCAATCTCCTTCACCAGGTACCTGGCGAATGCCACATCGTCGGGAAAACCGAACGCGGAGATATCTGTCATGATGTAGTAGGCGCCGCGAGGCTTAAAGCAGCGAAAGCCGGCGCTTGTGAGGATCCCTAACAGGCGGTCGCGGCGGACAAGATAGTCTCTGGCCAAAGTCTCGTAGTAGCTCTGGGGCATCTGAAGCGCGAGGATGCCAGCCTCTTGAAGCGGCGCGGCCGCCCCCACCGTAACGAAGTCGTGCACTTTCCGAATGGCCGCGGTCACTTCTAACGCCGCGATCGCCCATCCGACTCGCCAGCCGGTTACGCTGTAAGTCTTCGAAAGCGCGTTGATTGTGATCGTGCGATTGCGCATGCCATCGATTGTGGCGAGCGATACGTGGCGGGCACCATCATAGAGCATGTGCTCATAGATCTCATCGGTGATGGCGAAGGTATTCCACTGGACACAGAGATCGCGAATCTGTTCTAGCTCCGCTCGATCGAAAACCTTGCCCGTTGGATTGTTGGGCGTGTTGAGAATGATGGCCTTGGTCGCCGGGCCGAATGCCGCGGCCAATTCATCGGGATCAAATGTCCAGTTGGGCGGATGCAGCTTGACGAAGCGTGGAGTGGCGCCGGACAGAATCGCGTCCGGACCGTAGTTTTCATAAAAAGGCTCGAAGACCACGACTTCGTCACCCGGATTAATGATCGCCATCATGGCCGATAGCATCGCTTCGGTGGAACCACAACAAACGGTGATTTCAGACTCAGGATCGACCGCCATGGCCTGCCTGCGCTCGAAATTCAGGGCGATTGCGTCGCGAAACTTCTTAGCACCCCACGTGATGGCGTATTGGTTGATATCCGCGCCGATCGCTTCCTGTGCGGCGCGCTTGATTTCAGCAGGCGCGGGAAAATCGGGAAAGCCTTGGGAGAGATTGACGGCACCGTAGTGGAGGGCCAAGCGCGTCATTTCGCGTATAACCGATTCGGTAAACCGCTCGGCTTTCGCAGAAAGTCTTGGGCTAGTGGCCGCCACTGACGCGGGCGCCGCGGGGGTCGTTTTGAGGTCCATAGAGCCGACGATAAATTTCGGTATTGCGAGCGATGATTTGCACGTACTGGCGCGTCTCGGTGAACGGGATCGAGTCAACAAACTCAGCTGTGTCGCGGTATGTCTGCCCGGCGTTCCACAGTTCGACGCGATCCTCGCCCGCGTTGTAGGCAGCGAGCGCTTCTTCCGTGGTGCCGAACTGCTTCACCAATTGAGCCAAGTAAGCGGTGCCGAGCCGCACGTTGTAGTCCGGATCGGTGAGCCGCGAACGAGAATAACCTATCTTCTGTGCGCGCGCCAGCAGACGAGCCGTCTCGGGAAGAAGCTGCATCAAGCCGATGGCGTTCTTGCCAGAGCGCGCATCCGGGTCGAACGCGGACTCCTGATGGACAACTCCGGCAACCAACATGGGGTCGAGGCCCACGCGAGCCGACCACCGGCGAATCGAAGACTCAAAGGGCAAGGCATACGCAGTGGTCCATACGTCGCGCGGAACTTCAGCAAATCTCTGCGATTCCAGTTGCGGAAAGATCTGGCGCACGGTGATGATTGCCGCCCCATAGTGTCCAGCCGTTGCGGCCGTCTGAGCCACTTCCAGCAAAAGCCGCGCTTCACCGGTCGCCGCATAGGCCGCGCGCAGCTCGAGCTCCGCCGAAGAATCGAAAGCAATCGAGCGCAGAGCCTCGGCACGTGCACGGTTTCGCACGGCGGCGAGCGGGATGGCACCGTCCAGCTTCGGTAATGCCGAAACGGGCGGAATCTGCGCGATCACGTCCGATACCTGCATCGGTTCCCTGCCCAGCGCGCGCAGCCGATCGGAAGCCAGGCCCTCGAAATAGTTCTGTGGATATCGATCGGCTAACTTGACGTAGTAGCTTCGAGCAAGAGTTGGTGCGTCTGCTTCTTCTGCCAACCTCCCGAGCCAATACAAGGCGTCGGAGGTAAACGGTGAACCAGGAAAGCGGCGGAGGTGCTCTTTCAGCAATTCCACCGAATCGGACTCACGCTTTAAGACGGCCGTCCATGCCACGCGCCACTGCGCCGCAGCCGCATCGGCCGCCTGGGGGAAATTCTCTTCGACGCGCTTGTAGTAGTCGGCTGCGCGGTCGCGGTCGAGCCGCACCCAATAGTAGTTCCCCGCTAGGAAAAGGGCGGATTCTGCCCAAGGGCTCTGGGGCGCACGAGAAACGGCGGCTTCGACCGCGGCCGTCATTTGTTCGTCGTCGTGCTGGGAACGATAGTAGTCCGCGAGCCCCCCAAAGCGCTCGGCATCCACCTCCGTACTGGTGATCGAAAGGGCCGTTAGCTCCGATGGTTCCCCGCCGAGTGCCACGCCGCATTCAAGAATGCGGAGTTCTGCACGTTCGTGGTCGGTGCCGGATAGTTCCGGCAACAGTGCGGAGTATTCGTTGCGAGCCTCACGCCAGTCCCGCTCAGCAAACAGAGTGGAAGCGTGGTCAAGCCGCTGTGCGATCGAAAGCTGCGGAAACTTGTCGCCAAGAGTGCCGCGAAGGAAGTTGAGCTTCTCGCCCGCCTCGCGAGCCTGCTCGCTGGTGGGGAATCGCATATAGACCGCCTCGTAGTCAACGGCGGCTTCGACAAGGTCGTTCGTCCGTTCGCGGGCCTCGGCGCGCAGCAGAAGCAAAGCGGGTCTCTGAGCGGTTAAGGCAGACGAATCGAGCGCTGCGACGGCTTCACCGGGCTGATTCGAAGCCATGGCAGCTGCGCCAAGCGACTCCAGCACCTCGTCGGTGATCACCGAATCGGGATACTCTGTGCGGAACTGTTTGAGTTTGACGAGCGCCTCTGCGCTGTGACCTTGCGCGAGGTTCGTCTCAGCCATCCAGTACAGAGCATAGTCAGCAAGCAGAGGATCGCTCTTTGCGCGCGTAAGCCACCGGAGCGCCTCGGCGTAATGCCCCTTGTCGTAGTCGAAATAACCGAGTGCGAGAGCCGCGCGCATGCCTAGGGTGCCGGATGACCTCTCGATCGCCACGGCGCTCAGTTGCGCGTAGGCTCGCGTTGCGGTCGAGCCTTTCAGAGACCGCGCCAGCTTTTCAAGCTGATCTTGCGTGAACACAGGCCTTTGACCCGATGCCGATGGTGAGCTGGACGCGGATCGTGCCATGCACACCGATGACGCCAACAGCATTGCGCCAAGCGTGGCAACGATCTGGCCGGAGAATTTCATGCCGGAAATATTAATGCCGAAGGGCCGCAGAGGGATAGGGATACTCTCCGAGCGCTTCGGGATCGCCCTCTCCGAGAATTTCAACCATCCAATGATGAAAGTAATCAACCGGATGGTCCTGAATGGTGCGGAAGCGGCGATCGTATTCCTTTCGGGCCTTGTCGAGGTCACTTCGCAACCTTACACAGATGTCTTTGCTTTCACGACCTAGACGAACGTCTTTGGGCCGCAATAGTTTGATGTCTTGCATGGCTACTTTGGCTACCCGGTTTGCGCGGCGATGCAGCTCCTGGAGATCGGTCGGAAGGCTTCGCACGTCGAAGGCGGGTGTTTCTGCCACCGGCTCCGGGATAACGGGCGACTCCTCTACCACCGTGGCATGGAGCGGTATTTCAGTCGCGGACGAGGGCTCTTCCTCTGCCTTGGGCCATTCAGGCTCGGTCGGAGCTGCCTCTGTAGTGCTTTGCTCCTCAGGCTCGGCAACGACCGATGCCGACGCACCCGACTCCTCACCGGACCCACCGTCGTCCTCCCGCGGCTTGAGCGCTACTGCGACGAAATTGGATAGCACCGACAGCCCAGCGGCGAGCGCCGAGGCGGCCGTCTGGGCACGCAACATGGCCGGAAGCGCGTTGCTCGGGCGGCTGGAGGAGCAGGCCGCGACCAGATCCGCGTAAGCCTGCTGCAACTCGTCTGCAGTGCGTTGCAGCGGAACGAGATTGTCGCGCAAGGCCCTGGAAACGGCCTGTTCCAGGGCACGTTCGTGAGATCGTTGGCGTTGTGTCAAGGAGTTCCCGCCATTCGCGATTATGGAAACGCCCTCAGGAGGTGTCAACTGGCATTCCGACGGTAGGTTCCCTAGCGTGCAGCATCCCCTTCGACGTTTCTGCATTCTGGCCGAGCCGCGAGGTTTTGCTTGCGTTCCGGGACAGTCATCCGTATCTTCGCAGCGCATGCTGACAGCCGACGAAGTCCGTAAACTGCTGAAGCTGGAACCTCTTGCTCGAGAAGGAGGCCTGTTCGCAGAAACCTACAGGTCCGCACACCGCCTGCCGAAAGATTCGCTTTCCAACTGCTATCCGGGCGAGCGATCGTTATCGACGGCGATCTACTACCTGCTCACTCCCGAGACCTTTTCGGCGATGCACCGCCTGCGGGGAGACGAAGTGTACCATTTCTATCTGGGGGACCCGGTCGAGATGCTAAAACTCAAGCCCGATGGCTCGGCCGAAGCCCTTTTGCTTGGGCAAGACATCGGCGGCGGGATGCGTCTACAGCAATGGGTGTGTGGAGGAACATGGCAGGGCTCGCGGCTTGCGCCGGGCGGAGCTTTCGCGTTAATGGGCACGACCATGGCACCGGGTTTCGACCCTGCCGATTTCGAACTGGGCAAGCGCGAGGAGCTGAGCGCCGCGTACCCGGCGTATGCGCCGCTGATTGCCATGCTCACCCGCTGACGCTGAGGCGAAAGTTGTTGGAAGTCTGGGCGCGCATGCTCAAGAAAGGGAAGCCAAAATTGAAGACCTTCAGGCAGACGACCTTGATCGTTCTCGTTTTCTGCGGCGTTTCGGGGTTCCCACGACAGTCGCAAGCCGCCGCCAAATGTGACCGAGTCTGTTTGATTAACACGGTCGATACGTACTTGGCCGCAGTTGTCGCGCACAATCCGGCACAAGTGAAATTTTCGCTCGATGTGAAGTTCGTGGAAAACACGGTTCCCATGAAACCAGGCGAGGGCCTCTGGAAGACCGCGTCGGCACCGCCAATGACTTTCAAGATCTACGTACCCGATCCGGTTTCAGAGGAAGTCGGCTTCATGGGTGTGATGAAAGAGAGCGACAAACCGGTGCTATTGGGCCTGCGCCTAAAGATCCGAAACGGGCAGATCACACAAGCCGAGCATCTGATAGCCCGCAACCTCAGCGCCACGAGCCTCGCGAATCTGCAGACCCCGCGGCCGGGCCTGCTGGCAACAGTACCGCCGGCCGAACGAGTCCCTCGAGCAGAAATGCTGAAAATCGGTCTCTCCTACTACGACGCACTTGTGAATGGCGATGGAAAGGCGGCGCCGTTTGCAGACGACTGCCTACGCCACGAAAATGGGATGCAGACCACTGGCAATCCTCCGCCGGCCACTCCCGGTTTCGCAACGATGGGTGCGATGGGCTGCGCCGCTCAACTCGACACCAAGATCTTTAACTACATTAAGGCGATTGAGCCGCGGCGGGTGGAAATCGCGGACCCGGAAACTGGGCTCGTCTTCGGGCTCTCGCAGTTTCGGCAGCCCATGGAGGAAAAAACTGTGAAAATCGTGGGCGTTGCTGGCGTCGACCATGTGGATATGAACTTCAAGCCATTCGATCTCCCGGCTGCGCATATTTTCAAGATTCGAGACGGCAAGATTCATGAAATCGAAGCGATGGGTTTCGTGATGCCCTATAACTCGAAGACAGGCTGGGAATAGGCTTCGATCGTGTGATCCTGCAACCTGGGCCGCAGGATCTTTTTCCGATGGGAGGAGAGATACCGAGGCCCAGGTTGCTTGGCCCAACCAGCTATAGTTTCGTAAACACTGTGCGCCCTGTCAGCTGTCAGTTCTTACAGAGATACAGGTATACATGCTGGTTCGTTGAAGAATCGCGTCTGTCAATTCTGACAGTTGCGCGGCATTCATTACAAAAATATAAAGAACGAGTAAAGTGCAGTTCCCGACTTAGGCAGCGAATGCCGGGTGGTCGGCGGGCGATCCAAATCGCTGAGTCGCATTTACGGTCCTAGACAGGCAGCTCTCTCCCAGCACAGACACCAGCTAGCGCGCTCTTCGTCACAACCCGGTTAGACATGAAAGCGATGAGCACTGCAAACAGGCGTTTCTGCCCCCGTTGCGGTCGCAACCAGATTGCCAAGTCCCATTTTCGTGGGGTGATTGAACAGCACCTGCTGCGAACCTTGAACCTACATGCCTATCGTTGCTGCGATTGTGGCAAGCGATTCTACAGCCGATCGCCTCGGTCACCCAAGGCAGCGTGAGTCTGTTCCGTCCCGTCGGCAGCTGATTGCCCAAGGACTGCCGAATTGTGAGCTCACCAAAACGGACAGCCTAGAACGTTTCCTGAATGGTTCTCCCTTCCGCCAGCCCAGCAAACAAACGTTCTCTATCGCCTACAGCTGGGCGGAGCGCGATGGGGAACCCTCTCGGTGGGAACCCCGTAGAGAGATCTAATGCTCATGAACAAGAAGCAGTGCCACCGCTATGGGAACCGCTAATAACAATCCCAGCAGAAGCCACGCGGCACCGTGAGCAAAATTCACCGTATATCCCAGGCCGAAGCGCCGCTCGACGAACAGTGCCGCATCATCGGGATTGAAGTAGAAAATCCCGAGCTTCCAGTATTTGTCGAGAGTGCCATCTCCTATCGAAAGGCCCGGACCAGTCAACGACGCGTGGCCGCCTTCATATGGAACGCGCCCTTTCGCTAGCCATGCGATGAGAACGAGAATCATCGGGAACGTCGCGATCGTTACGATCAGCAGCGGCAAATTGCCAAGGAGCGGAAGGAGCGCGACCAAAGAGGAGACCGTCGTAAGCAAGAATTCGATGATCAGTAAGAAGATCGCAACCTTGGTCCGGAAATCTTGCGTTATCGGTCTCGATCCCGGAGCAGGAAGCGCGCGAGCATAGTGTCGCAGCACGTAGGAAATCACCGAAATTCCGAACACGATGATGGCCGCTAAGAGAAGTGGCGTACAGACGCCCAGGGGTGTTCGCACGGACCATTCGTCCGGTTGACCATTGATTCCCCAATGAACGGGGAAGCGCGCCGGAATCGCGTCCCAACGGAAATAGAGATACGCGCCTGTCCCTGCCAGAATCGCAAAAGGGCCGATTTGCGCAATCCATCGGCCGGACAGATGCTCTACACGTGGTTCGAGCGCCGCTTCGCGAACCGTCGCGCCCGGCGCGGCGTGCGGCAGCATCCCCTTGCGTGCCGCCAGGAAAGCAAAAAGAGGCCCGAAGGCCAGCAACACGATGCCAATAATCAGCAGAAACCAAAACGCCGGGAAGGCGCCCGCCAGAATCGCACCGAAGCCGATCGCCACGTAAACCATGGCATGGAGCCGATACTTCTTCAGTAGTCGTCGCGCTTCCTCAGTTTTCCTAAATTCGGGGAGTACCGTCACGCTGAAATAGATTCCCGGACGCGACCATTGCGGCAACATCCAGAAAGCCCAGGCAACCAGCGCCGCAGCGCCCAACAGGATTGCGCCAAAGAAGAGTTGTGGATGCGGTATCACGTTTTTTCTCCCCTTTCGCCGCTTACGATCCTTTTCGCGAGAGCTGTCATACGGTCGGCAATCGCTGGGCGTGGGACTCCGTCTGTGATCGCCTTAGCCACGAGTTCTTCGAGCCGACGCACAAACCACTGCTTTGTTTCCTCGTTCGGTTTGGGCTCGCGTCGATCGAGAACCACAGCCCCTCGGCCGCGGCGCAAATCAAGCCACCCCTCCTCAGCGAGCACGCGATAGCTCTCCGCCACCGTGTTGTGATGCACACCGAGATCGATCGCCAATTGCCGCACGGTTGGAAGCTGCTCGCCCCGACTAAACCTGCCGGCAACCAGCATCGCCCGGAGCCCGTTGACAATCTGCTCGTATACCGGTTGCGGAGAAGCCAAATCGATGCGAATGATGCGCGGCTCTGTCATTGCCTATTGTACACATACAATATACAACAGAAAGAGCAAGCGCTTCCAGACGCATTAATGAGCGTATTCGCGCGCTAAGAAGACGACGGAAAATCCTTCAGGACTGTTACATTTGACAGTGGTGAAGAATGACCGGACGAGTTATCCCTCGATCCATCTGACATGCCTTAAGGAAGAAAATGTGATCCGCCTGACGAGGCGCGGACTCCTCGGAGGCCTGACTGGTTTTTCGCCGTAAGTTCGATGACTCGGCCGAGTGTCCGCTCAATGAACACCCGTTGGAACTCATCGGCTTGCGAAGCCGACTCCCGACATTCCGGCGATTGACGTCCAGCTGAAGGCGGCAGAACGCAAAGAAAGCCGCGAAAGCAAAAATGATCCATGCCCTAGGCCGAGCTACGGCGCGATCGAGCGAATCCTCGCGTCACCCGAGGAACCGGCAGAAAAGGAGGTCGAGTCGCGTCGACTTCGAAGACTTCATAGGAACTAGCAGAAATGGTCGCTCGCCTAGTACAGTCGGATTAACAATGGACGCGACTTACACCGATTCGTTCCCATGGTGAAGCAAGTCGAGATGGGTTTAACCGTCAGAGGAGGTGGCTAAATGAGTGCCCCGTTAATCGGAATGGCGTTTCCGTCTTTCTTGGTTCTACTGGTCCTCAGCGCGATTGCTGCTGCGATCGTCCACTGGGGCTTACGTTATCGCTTGTTTCAGGGAATCGATGGATTTGTCGGCCAGTGGATGGTCGCCTGGCTGGGTGCGTGGCTTGGCCCTCCGGTGCTCGGGCATTGGTTCGGCTCGGTCATGCTGTCGAATATCTACCTCATTCCGGCACTGATCGGAGCCTTTGCGGGCGCGGTCGGCGGCACGGTAAACGCCAGGGTGCTCGCAGGTGTGCTGAGAGGATCATCAACACGATCCGCTTAGTCTGCGTTGAGTGCAGCTGGAAGGCGTTCGGCGAGAACAAGCTCGTCGCTCACGTCACTCATGAAAAACGTGTGCGGGCAAGTACGTTCTGAATCAAGGGGGGTAAGGTGCAACGTTCAGAGAAGCCGAGTGAACGCGGCTAGTCTGCCCACCTGACCAGAGAATAAACTGATGAGTGGGCGCAAGACCCGAATGCAAGGAAGCGAATCGGCGCGGGCGGATCTGGGGCGTGCGGCCTCTGGACGGTATCGGCTCGTGAGTTGGGTGTTTGCGCACGAGGCCGTGAACGAAGTAATCTTCACGCGAGTTCACTTCAAAGCCAGTGCGCAAACAGTCTGGAATCACCTCGTACTCTATGAGGAAGTTCCGGGGCGGCCTCCATTTCTTCTGCGCACCTTGTTGCCTCATCCACTCCGAACCGAGGGCGAGAAAACACGAGTAGGTGCAACGGTGCGCTGCGCCTACCAAGGAAGCGATTTGGTAAAGCGCATCACCGCGGTTGAACCGCCACATCTTCTCCGATTCGAGGTTGTTGAGCAGCACCTGGGAATCGAGGATTGCGTCCTCACGCAAAGCGGCTCATACGAAATTCATGCCTGTGGCGAGGCAGCCGACATGGTTCTAGTCACGAATTACCAGGCATACCTGCGTCCTCGGTACCTATGGCGGCCTTTGGAAGCGCTCCTGGTCAGTCAGCTGCACAGACACATTTTACGCGGCATCAACACCGCTCTCCTCGCGAGCAACCCATTAAGGCGTCCCGCCGTTGCCGAACCGTTCGAAGCAGAGTGTGCCCTTCCCGGAGATCTTGCGTGCACAGCGTTTCAATCAGTTTCCCGCCGCTAGCCATCATACGCGGCAGTGTCGCCGCGGTGTGGCTGTACGAGGGGCTATGGTGCAAGATCCTCGGCCGCGTACAGTCCCAAGTCCAGGTGGTCAGGACAGTTCCGCGGCTGGGCCCGCGATTCGGACCGCCTTTCCTCAAGGTGCTCGGCACCGCCGAAGTCGCGCTCGCCATTTGGGTGATGGCAGGAACGGCCTCAGGCCTATGCGCGATCGCGCAGACTGCTCTGCTCATCACACTCAACGCGAACGGACTCCTGTGGGCCCGTCGCGTCATAAACGAGCCTGCTGGCATGGTGGTGAAGAATATCGCCTTCCTCGTGCTGGTCTGGATTTGTGGGGCCATTCCCAGAGGATGACTGTGAAGCCGGAAACTGCTTGGCAGGCCGGGCGACTTGGCTCATCAAGCGGCGCGCCGCGGCTGCTCTTTGGACGCATGTACGAAGATGCAGAGATTGAGCGAGCAGCGTTCCAGGGCAAGGGCCGCGTTTTTTGCATCGCTTCTGCCGGCGCCACGGCGATCGAGCTCGCCGATCAGCATGAAGTTGTCGCTTGTGATGTCAATCCAGCCCAGCTCGCCTATGCTGAGCGCCGCGCCGACGGTGGTCAGCAAGAGACTGGCGACGCGGAGCGGGCTATGAATTTTGCACGCGCTTTCATGCCGTTAGTAGGGTGGCGGACCGGAGTGGTGCGCGCCTTCCTCGCTCTATCGGACGTAAACGAACAGACGGCCTTCTGGAGCAAACATCTCAACACACGCCGGTTTCGTGCAGCCTTTGATGCTCTGCTGTCTCCGGCGATCTTACGTACGGTGTACGCATCCGAGTTCCTCTCCTTCTTGCCGCCCAAGTTTGGCGCGGTGCTTCGGCATCGGCTGGAACGGGGATTCGCACGGCATCAAAACGCCTCGAATCCATACCTGCGTGCCCTTCTTCTCGGGGAAAACGGAGAGCATACCCGAGCAAAAACACCGCACATCCGATTCGTCCTCGCAGACGCGGCGTCCTGGCTGGAATCATGTCCGGCCGGCTTCTTTGACGGATTTGCGCTTTCGAACATTCTCGACGGGGCGGGAGCGGCGTACCGATCAAGGCTCTCTAAGGCTATCGATCGCGCGTCCACCAAAGAGGCCGTTGTCGTCTCTCGAAGCTTTGCCGAACCACCGGGGCTCGAGAGCAACCAAGCTGCGTGCGATCGGTCGATGCTATGGGGAGTCGTGGACGTCCGCAGCGCGAAAACATTCTAGCTTCACGATCCGTTGATTTTGCCTCAAAAGGCTAGCTGTTATCTTTCAAGCGAGATGGTCATCGAGTGCGAAGATGACAGGGTTGCACGGAATGCGAGTTAATAAGAGGACACAGGTAGAATGTGCCACATGCTTGGGCCGTCGAATCGAGCCTATGTGCCCGATCTCAGGTTCGGGGACACAACGCTGAACAACCCCGTGCAGGTAGGCTCCCCACGGCGCCCGCGGGTTTCTCGCTCTAGAAAATCTGGAGTGGGCCGCCCGCAACAAAACAATCAAGAACGGTCCGTGGTAGTTGGCAGTTGAGACAAGCGAGGGAGATGAACCCGGTGGCCGAGGCGACCGACGTGAAAGCACTAAGAGCGGATGCGTTGTATCGGCAGTGCGATCTTTCCGTGTTGCCGTTTTCCACGACTGCCGACCTAAAGGACCTTGATGGATTCGTGGGCCAGGATCGTGCACTCGAAGCAGTTCGCTTCGGAACAGGTATCCGCCGTCAAGGATTCAACCTCTTCTTACTAGGGCCCGCCGGAATGGGCAAGTTTCAAACGGTGCGTGCGTTTCTTGAGAAAAAAGCGGCTGAAGAACCGACCCCGGATGAGTGGTGTTATGTCAACAACTTCGACCAACCGGAAAAACCCTGCGCGCTGAGACTTCCTCCCGGTCGGGGCATTCCATTCCGCGAGGATATGGACCGATTGCTCGAAAATCTGCGATCGGCGATTCCCTCAACGTTTGAAAGCGAGAGCTACACGGCGCGCAAAAATGTGATCGAGCAAGAAGTCAAAGGGCGCCAGGAGAAGGCGTTAGAGGAGGTGCAGCGAGAAGCCAGTGAAAGAGGAGTCGCCCTGCTGCGCACACCGACCGGAATCGCTCTGGCGCCGATGCGAAACGGAGAGATCATCCGCCCCCAGGAATTCGAGCAACTTCCCGCGTCGGAGCACGAAAGGATTCAGGCCACGATGAGCGAGTTGCAAGACAAGCTTCAGGCCGTCCTCCGCCAGATGCCGCGTATCGAGCAAGAAGGTCGCGAGAAACTTCGTGAACTAAACCATGAAGTCGCCACCTTTGCGGTAGATCATTTGATCGATGCGCTCCGACGAAAGTATGCGGATCTGCCGGAAGTCGTCAGTTTTCTGAATCGCGCACAAGAAGACATCACCGAAAGCGTGGACGAATTTCTTGCTCCCGGCGAGAATCCGCTCGCAGCACTGATGGGAGCTTCTCTGCCCTATGTTGCCAAGGGCCCGGCTTTCTTTCGCCGCTATCACGTGAACGTGCTTGTGGATCATAGCGGCAAAAGCGGAGCTCCCGTTGTGTACGAAGATCACCCTGCTTATCAGAATCTTATCGGCCAGACCGAATACATCGCTCATCTGGGCGCGCTTTCAACTGATTTCAATTTGATTCGTGCGGGCGCATTACACCGGGCCAACGGTGGCTACCTGATCCTCGACGCATACAAGTTGCTGATGCAACCCTACGCCTGGGAAGCGCTCAAGCGATCGCTCCGGTCTTCGCAGATTCGCATCGAGTCGCTGGGGCCCATGCTCAGCCTGGTGACCGCCGGTTCGCTCGAGCCGCAGCCGATTCCGCTAGACGCGAAAGTAGCATTAGTCGGCGAACGATTTTTGTATTACTTCCTTTCCTCGCTCGACTCCGAGTTCGACGAATTGTTTAAGGTGGCTGCGGATTTCGAAGAGCATATGGATCGAAGTCCGGAATCGATGCTGCTATATGCGCGTCTGATCGGTACGATTGGCCGCCATGAGAACCTTCTTCCCTTCGATCGCGGGGCCGTTGGGCGCGTGATCGAGCAGAGCTCTCGCGCTGCGGGAGATTCCGAAAAACTCCTAACGCACCGCCGCACGCTTTCCGATCTTCTTCGAGAAGCCGATTACTGGGCACGCCAATCGAGCCGAGCGGTCGTCGGCGGTGAAGATGTTCAGCGGGCCATTGACGCCCAAATTCATCGCGCGGATCGAGTGCGCGAACGCCTTTTGGAGGAGACTCTGCAAGGAACGCTATTGATCGACACCGAGGGCGAACGCATTGGCCAAGTCAACGGTTTGTCGGTGATCGATTTGGGCCATTTTGCCTTTGGCCGCCCCAGCCGCATTACCGCGCGCGTTCGGTTGGGCCGGGGAGAGGTCATCGACATCGAACGGGAAGTTGAACTGAGCGGGCCGATCCACTCCAAGGGCGTGCTCATTCTCGCGGGCTTTCTCGGTGCGCGCTATGCCTCCGATCATCCCCTTTCTCTTTCGGCGAGCATCGTGTTCGAGCAGTCCTATGGCCAGATCGAAGGCGACAGTGCATCGTCCGCCGAGCTGTATGCCCTGCTCTCCGCTCTCTGCGAACTGCCCGTTAAGCAGAGTCTGGCTGTTACGGGCTCGGTCAACCAACACGGAGAGGTGCAGGCCATTGGCGGCGTGAACGAAAAAATCGAAGGCTTCTTTGATCTCTGTCGGGCCCGCGGAAACAAGGGCGGGCAGGGAGTCATTATTCCCGCGTCCAATGTCCGCCATCTGATGCTCCGTCGCAACGTCATTGATGCTGTGAAGGCAGGCCATTTCAATGTCTATCCAGTTGCAACGATCGATGAAGGTATTCAGATACTGACGGGCGTTTCAGCGGGCGCGCGCGATGCGTCCGGAAGGTTCCCCGAGGGTACTGTGAATCAGAGGGTGGAAGCACGTCTGATTGAGCTTGCCGAAAAGCGTATGGCACTTGCGCAGCGAGCAAAATCCGAGAACGAGCCGTGACCGAAACTAATCAAGCTTTCCAGATACGGCGAATTCTGGTCGCGCTCGATGCCTCGCCGCACAGTATGACCGCGTTGAAGGCGGCTGCGGAACTAGCCGCGAGGCTGGGGGCGGATTTACTCGGACTGTTTGTCGAAGACACGGCGCTTCTCGACCTAGCAGAATGTCCCTACGCTCGCGAGCTTCTTTATCCATCAGCTTTGCAAGCACCCCTCAGCCGAGCAGCCATGGAATCGAAGCTAAAGGCGCTCTCTGAACAAGTGCGCAGGGCCCTCGCCCTGACGGCCGAGCCGTTGCAGATCCGATGGTCGTTTCGAGTTGTTCGAGGCGAAGTCACTTCGGAGATCATGGCCGCCGCAAGCGAGTTCGATCTCCTCGCCATGGGAAAAATCGGGTGGTCTCTAGGCCCACCGGCACGAATCGGTTCGACGGCCCGTGAGGCAGCCGCGAGTGCGATTCCGGTGCTGCTGCTCCCCGAGCATGCGCTTATGCCGGGCGCCAGATTGCTGGTCCGCTATGACGGTTCGCTCACCTCAAAACTGGCAGTGCTCGCCGCTGCTCAACTAACGAACCCGAGCTCGGGCAAGCTGACAGTTCTGTTGGCGGCCCGAGATCCAGCGCGCGTCGCGGAGCTGCGACGTGAGGTTGACACCCTAGTGGAGGGGAAGAGCTTTCAGTTACATTACCGCCAAGTTGATCTTGAGGACGGAGCGAATCTGCTGCGCGAGGTGGGGAAAGAAAAAACCGATATTCTCGTGCTGGACAGCAGGCATTTGTTGCAGGACCCGTTGACACTGGAGACGCTCTTGCGCAAAACAGAGACTGCTTTGCTGTTGCTAGGCGACGGACCAGCATCCGAACCGTGAAGCTATCGGTTCGAATCGCAAAGCCTTCACCGAGCGACAGAGGAGAACTCGTTCGAGCTCCGCATCGTAGCCGTAACATGCGAATGGTCCGTGAACCCGTGATGGTAACTTTTCAGGCCGCGCCTTGCGAGCTGGCGTGTTCTTGGCTGGATGCCAGGGTTTCGTCGAGGCGGTCGTAGCTGGCGGCGAACACGTTGGCATTAGTGGTGACCCGCTGCTTGAAGACGAGGGTCGGGAAGGCGGCTCGAATTGCAATGGTGGAGGCAGGTGAGTCGGCCTGCTCTCTACGTCAGAATGACAATGACTGTAACTTAGTGATTTCTCGCCTGTTAATTTTGAGAAGCCGGTCAATCCGAGGGGTTACCGTACAAAAAGACGTACAGAAGCGACAATTTTCTGGCGGTGGCCGGCTCGCCGTTCCCGTCGAGAACACGACGGTTACGCTAGGGTCTAACACCACATGAAACGGGCAGGATTCACCTCCAGGTGACCAACGTTACGCGTTAGCATGCGAAAAACCGTTCACTCGGAACGGCGTCGGGTGTATAAGTTACCTGTCTGGGAGATCAAAACGGAAATTCCAGTCAGCACCTCCGCAGCTGCGTTAATCATCCTTCAGCTGATTCTCCTCCCTGGCGCCAGCAGCATTTCCGCTCAAGAGAGCAGGATCGGAAAGTTGACAGGCAGTTCCAAGCGCGGCAAACAACTGTACCGGCGCTACTGCATCGGCTGTCACGGCCCGCGGGGAGACGGACAGGGCGAGAATGCTCCCTACGTCGATCCGAAGCCGCGCGATTTCACAATGGGCCTATTCAAATGCCGCTCAACACCTTCTGGCAGCATTCCACTCGACAGCGATTTGTTCAACACCATCGGCAGGGGTATTGATACGACGGCTATGCCTCGGTGGAACCCCCTCACGAGTCAAGAGCGCGCCGATCTTGTCGCATATGTGAAGACATTCTCGAAACGCTTCCAGGAAGAACAACCCGATCCTCCGGTAGAGATTCCCCCTGAGACACCGGTCACGGCCGATAGCATCAAGCGCGGCAAAGAAACGTACAAGTCAATGAAATGCTTCGAGTGTCATGGCGAAGAGGGTCACGGGAACGGACCTTCGGCTCCCACATTGCGTGACAGCAAAGGCAATTCGCTTGTCCCTTACGATTTCAGCACGGGAACACGCTTCAAGTGCGGAGAGTCCAATCAAGATCTCTACCGCATTTTCATGACTGGGCTGGATGGGACACCGATGCCGGCGTACGTATACTGGCTGAAGGCGGGACAAGCCTGGGACCTCGTTCACTATTTGCGGACCCTCCAGGCGAGATAGAGCGATCCATTCGGAAAGGTCAGGCCCCACCCCACAATGGAATTGGACGGAGACGGTTATGAGCGGAATCATGAACAGAGGAAATGCGGCATCATGTATGGTTCTGTTTCTTGCGGTCACGCTATTCACAGCGCGGGCGGCCGCTCAAGCGGCGTACGTCTCAATTCAAGTCACCAACGCAGGAACAATCGAGGGGCTCGTTAAGTGGACCGGCCCGATCCCCAAAATCCCCGAGCTGCCAATCACCAAGAATAAGGAGGTTTGCGATCCGGAGTCCCGCAAAACTCGCGACCTGGAGCGGTTGCTTATCGACTCTGCCGGCGGCGTCGCCAATGCCGTGGTCTATTTGAAGGACATTGCCAAGGGCAAGGTAATGGATCTTCCCAGCGCGAGACAACATCTCGATCAGAAGGAATGCCGTTATGTTCCCCATATTCTTCTCGTGCCAGAAGGCAGCGCGCTCCAGATACGAAGCAGCGATCCCATCTTGCACACCGTACACATGGCCGGAGCCGCGGCCAACAATATCCCCTTCCCATTTCAGGATCAGGACATTGCTGTGCCCATGCGCCGCAATGGCGTTGTGGATCTGAAGTGCAATGCGGGCCACGTTTGGATGAACGCTGAAATCTTAGTTGTGAAGCATCCGTACTATGCGGTGACTGACGAACACGGCTTGTTCAAGCTCACCGACGTTCCGGCCGGGGAATACCAGATCGAGGCTTGGCACGAAGGCTGGGAAATCGTGCGCGAAGAAACCGTGCTGGATGTTGCAGCCCAGGTTCAGGTGCGCCGGCCCATCTATAGTGATCCGAAAACCTGGGCCAAGCAGGTCACGGTCCGGACCGGTGAAACGAGCCATGTCAACTTCACAATCTCGGCACAGTAGGAGATTTGTTAGATGCTCGACCGGGCTTGCCTTCTTCCGGCTAGCGTGGCGGCCGGACCAGAGAGCGCCAGATCAGGCGGGTGACGATGTGGGTCGTGTGGAGCATGTAAGCGCACAATGATTTTCAACCATTGCTCATCCATGGTCTGATATCGACGAACATGCTGCAGGGAATTCCATTGCTGGTTTTGATTCTCGTCCTAACGACGGTGGGGGTTTCGGTGCTGACGTGGAGCATGCGCCGCCTGAGCCTTCGCGCGCAGTTCTTGGCGCTGCTGGTGCTGGGCGTCTTGATCGGGTTCCTGTTTCTAATCTTGGTGCAGGTTCCCGATATCCCGCATTGGCTGGCAATTTCCCTGATCATGATTGTATTTGTAGCTAGTCTGTTTGGATTGCGTATTTTTCTGCGGAGCCTGAGGAAGGAAGAACAGGACGAGGCGGCCGGGGCAAGCGGACGATAGCGACTCAGGGGACGTGAGCGTACAGTCCGACTCAGAAGACGCCGGCGAAGTTGTGGTATGAATCGAGGTCACCGGCCCAGATAAAACAGCAGGAAGATGAACACCCAGAGTCCATCCATAACGTGCCAATACATGGATGCGGCCTCTGTGATCGCCAACCGCCGGCGCCACCGCACAGAGCGAATCGCAACATAGGAGAGCGCAATCACCCCACCCAGCAGGTGCAAACCGTGGGCTGCTGTAAATACGTAGAAAAAACTACTGCTCGGATTGGTGGCCAAATAGAAGCCCTCGCCTACCAGTTGCCGCCATGCGATTAGTTGTCCCCCAAGAAAGAGCACACCCAAAATCGTTGTCACCACCCACCAATGACGAAACCCTTCGAGGTCGTTGACAACCAGGCATTTTCGAGACCACGCTAGGGTTGCGCTGCTCGCGATCAAAATAGCTGTGTTGAGCCAAAGCACTCTAGGGACAACCAGAGCTGTCCAGTCATTCGAAGCACCCTTGCGCACAATCAAGGCGCTTACCAGGGCCATAAAAAGCATCAGAACCGCGGCCAGTAGGATACTGACACCGGTTACGGAGATCCGATCCCGAATGAGATCGCTCCCGCCACCGCCTGAACCCTCACCATCACCGTCACCGGCATGGCCGTTACCGCCCGAACCAGTGCCCCCAGAGGTGGTTGTCAGTTCAAGTTCCTCGGCAGTGAGTGTACCCGCCATCGATCACTCTCCCGGCAGGAGTGTAGCACGAGTTTGCATTGACAAGTCCGAGGACTACTTTCTCTGGGCTTTTCCGGAGAAGAGCGCCGTTTGCTGAGCTGCTCGTCCTGTCTCAAGTGGTGAGCCGAGCGCCAGAGCTTCGTTACAAACGCCCCGCTGAGCTCTTTGGCGTGTCCTGGAGCAGCTCCGGTGGGTCGACCGCGCACTGCTTCCAAAACGAAGCCTCCGAGAGGCTGCCCACTTGCCACTGCTTGAGGCTTGCCAGCGTGGCTGAAATCTGTCCGCCATCGGCCGAGTCGAATACGACCACTACGCCGTTTACCTGCAGATTCGTGGTTGAAATCTCCTGATAGGCTTTCAGGAACAAA
>CAYOXF010000082.1:0-14050 GCA_964407845.1 uncultured Acidobacteriaceae bacterium
CGCTCGAAAGGAATCTGAGGGGGAAGCAATACGTGACCAAGAACGGCTATAACTTGCGGTCGGTCTTCAGTTTGTTTTCTTCCGACCTGGCAATTGATTTGGGCACCGCCAACACACTCGTCTTTGCCCGCAACAAAGGGATCGTCGTCAACGAGCCCTCCATCGTGGCCATCAACAAGAATTCCGGAGAAGTCGTGGCCGTCGGCCGCGAGGCCAAGGAGATGCTCGGCCGCACCCCCGGCAACGTGGTGGCCATCCGGCCCATGAAGGACGGTGTCATCGCCGATTTCAAAGTCACGGAGAAGATGCTCACCTACTTCATCCAGAAGGCCCATAACCGCCGCGTGCTCGTTCATCCGCGCATTGTCATCGGCGTCCCCAGCGAAATCACGCCGGTGGAAAAGCGCGCTGTGCAGGACTCCGCCTATCGCGCCCGCGCCAGCGAGGTCTTTCTGGTCGAGCAGGCCATGGCCGCGGCCATCGGCGCGGGCCTGCCCATCGAGGAGCCCTCGGGAAACATGGTCGTGGACATCGGCGGCGGCACCACCGACATCGCCGTCATCTCCATGAGTGGCATCGTGTACTCCCGTTCGGTGCGCGTCGCCGGCAATGAGATGGACGAGTCCGTCATGCATTACCTCAAGCGCAAATACAACCTGCTGGTGGGCGAACGCACGGCCGAGCAAATCAAAATCGAAATCGGTTCCGCCTATCCGCTGGAAAAGCCCATGACGCTTGAAGTCAAGGGTCGCAACTTGATTGAGGGAGTACCGCGCACCGTCACCATTGATGACAGCGAAATCCGAGAAGCGCTCTCGGAGAACATTTCGACCATTGTCAACGCCATTCGCGTTGCTCTCGAGCGCACGCCGCCCGAGCTTTCGGCCGATATTAGCGATCGCGGAATCGTTCTGACCGGCGGCGGCGCACTCATCAAGAATCTCGACAAGCGCATCCGCGAAGAGACGGGATTGCCGGTCTCGATTGCCGACGATCCGCTCGCGTCGGTCGTGCTCGGAACCGGAAAAATGCTGAGCGATTTCAAGCTCTTGCGTACCGTTTCGATCGATTGAAATGCTGTGACCGCTTTACCTAGGCCTGCGGCCGCAAACTAACCATGGTCGATACCGTCATCTCGCGCCATCGTCCGCTTGCCGTGCTGGCTGCTGCAGTGCTAGCACAGGTTTTGCTGCTGGCGTTTCAAATTAAGCGCGACCATGACGTCCGGCTGATCCGGTATTGGGCGGCGGAGGTGGTGACACCTTTTGAGCGCTTCGGCACTTGGTGCCTGTCGAAGGTGGGCGGTGTGTGGACCGGCTACATCGCCTTGCGCGGCGCGCATGAGGAAAATGCCCGCTTGCACGCCGAACTCGCACGATTGCAGCTGCGGAATCGTGCACTCGAAAGTCAGGCTCTCGAAGCGCAGCGCCTCGGTGTGCTCCTGAATTTTCACGACGCTCACACCGAAGCACCTATGCTCGCCGCTCAAGTGATCGGCGCGAGCGCCGATCCCGCCTCTCACACCCTGGTGCTGAACCGCGGCGAACGCGATCGCATTCGTCGCAACATGGGCGTCATAACGCCCGAGGGTGTCGTCGGCAAAATCGTCGAAGTCTTTCCCACCACGTCGCAAGTGCTGCTGATGAGTGATAAGGATTCCGGCGTCGGCGCCCTTCTAGCGGACACACGCACGCATGGCGTGGTCAAAGGCAGCGGAGATCCCGATCCGCGAATGGACTACGTCGTGAACGATGAAAAGATCCACCCCGGCGAAATGATTCTGACCTCTGGGGAAGATCGCATCTTTCCGAAGGGCCTTTTAATCGGTACGGTCCTATCGGCCCGTGATGGCAATCCGTTTCAGATCATTCGGGTTCAACCGGCCGCACGTCTGGATCGGCTCGAAGACGTCCTCGTTCTGCTTTCGCTGCAGGATTTGTCTCCGAAGAAGATTGACGACTCAACCGGTTCCGCTCAGCCATCGGGCATCGTCGAAACGGGGGCCCTCGCCGCACCCCTTCCGCCTCAAGCGCCGGTGAAAACAGATGTGCCGGCCAATCCTCATCGAGCGTCTGCCGAAGCGCCGCCCACACCGCGCAACTGATATGTCCTACATGCTCAATCCCGGAGCGCAGTCTGAGGCCAATATCGAGGTCCACAAGTATTACGGCGGCACCGTGGTTGCCGTCTGTTTCCTGGCGCTCATCTTACAGGCTTTTCTTCACAAGTTCGGACACTGGGCGGAACTGGTCGACCTGCCGTTGCTGGTTACCATCTACTTTGGGGTGAGCCGGCGCAATCCCATCAGCGGGTTGCTGCTCGGTGCGGCGGTGGGAATTGTCCAGGACGGGCTGAGCCACGACAATCCGATCGGTTTATTCGGAATCGCCAACACTCTGGTGGGATACCTGGCATCGTCGGTGGGCGCACGCATCGATACCGAACATCCCGCCAGCCGCTTTGGCCTGATCTTTCTCTTCTTCCACTTCCACCAAATCGTGCTGGCCACGACTGAACGGGTTTTGCTAAATCATGCGGCGCGCGTCTTCACATTCCCGCTTCTTTGGAACTCGCTCGCGACGGCGGCCTTCGGCGTGGTTCTGTTCGCGCTCCTAGACCGCCTCCGCCGCCCCTCGTAGGCGCTAACGAGTAACCACCGATTGGGAAGCTGCGCTGGGCGCCTCCTGCTCGGACTTCGGCTGGACGCGCAGCACCAGCACAGGGCAGGTGGCCAGCTTCACAACCTTTTCCGTCACTGAGCCGAAGGCCAGCTTGTGCCAGCCCGTCATTCCATGCGTGGCGATCACAATCAGATCCGCATGATTGTGCTCGGCCATTCGTAGGACTTCCATTCCGACATCATTGGCGATTCCGACTTCTGTCCTCACCCGAATGCCCTTCTTCGCGAGATCCTGCGCGAGCGTTTGGAGGCTCCGCTCTGCCTCCTTGCGCAACTCGGCTTCATATTCCGCTTCCCGAAAAATGGTCCCGGGCGACGGTAGTTTCGGGATCGCCGGAACCGCGTGCACAAGCAAAAGCTCCGCCCCGAGCCGCGAAGCATATTCGGCTGCAACCCGTACCGATGCGTGCGAATGCTCGCTGAAATCGACTGGTGCCAGAATCAGCTTGGGAAGTCCCATGAGGTCTCCTTAAACCGTTTACTTAGTCATGCTCCGGAACGCCCAGAACAGAAACGCCGATAGACAAATCGAAGCAGGCAGCGTGAGAATCCAGGCCATCGCGAGATTCCTCACCGTCCCCCACTGCAGGCCGGAGCGGTTTGCCACCATTGTTCCCGCGACGCCGGAGGAAAGCACGTGCGTCGTACTCACGGGCAGGCCGAACCAGTCGGCTGCGCCGATCGTCGCCATCGCCGTGATTTCCGCCGCGGCTCCCTGCCCGTAGGTTAGGTGATCCTTCCCGATCTTCTCGCCGACGGTGACGACGATCCTTTTCCATCCGATCATTGTTCCCATCCCGAGCGCCAGCGCCACGGCCACCTTCACCCATCCCGGAATGAACTTGGTGGCTTTGTCGACGTGCGACTTGTAATTCTTCAAGATGGCGGCGTCGGCCGTAGAAAATTTCGGATTCCCCGACTTTTGCATCAATCGGAGCGCCTCGCTGACCGCATACATATCGTTGCGGAAGTTGCGGACTCGCTCCTGCGGTACCAGCTTCAGTTGCTTGTCCAGCGCCATTTCGGTGCCGATCCCGTTGACGAGTTCCCTAAGTGCGAGCATCGTGTTCGGCGTGAACTGCCGCGTTCGAATGTAGTCGGTCACCTCTTCGCGCGAATCACCGATCACGGCGCCCGGCGTAATGTAACGGCTCAGCATCCCAGCCGTCTGCTGGGAGACAGCCACGAAGTCCTGCGTCTGCTGCGGCGTCACGGCATGGTTGACCGCATACGCCGTAGGCACCGTACCGATCAGGATCAGCATGATCAAACCCATACCCTTTTGTCCGTCGTTTGATCCATGCGCGAAACTCACACCTGTGCACGTCAAAACCAGCAAACCGCGAATCCAGAAGGGGGGTGGTTCCGTTCCTTGAGGGGCTTCGTAGAGCGCCTGGTTGGGAATCAAAGCCTTGCAGAGCAGCAAGAGCAGGGCCGCTACGGCGAAACCGATCAGCGGGGAAAACAGCAGGGACTTGCCGATATTCGTCGCTTGCGTCCAATCGACTCCACTCGTTCCCGTTCTTACGGACATCAATTGGTTCGCGATTCCTACCCCGATCACCGAACCCACAAGCGTGTGGGAGCTCGACGCGGGGAGCCCAAAATACCAGGTGCCTAGATTCCAGAGAATGGCCGCCACCAGCAGCGCAAAGACCATCGCGAATCCGGCGCTGCTTCCCACTTGCAGGATGAGCTCTACCGGAAGCAGCGAAATGATTCCGAACGCTACGGCTCCGCTCGAGACCAGCACACCGAGGAAGTTCCACAGTCCCGACCACACGACGGCCAGATGCGGCTCGAGAGAGTGCGTGTAGATCACCGTCGCCACGGCGTTGGCGGTATCGTGGAATCCGTTGACAAACTCGAAGGCCAGCGCCGTCAGCAGTGCGATTCCCAACAGCACAAACGCCAGAGCGCTCGAATGGGTTCCATAGAGATCGGAAATGAGCTGGTTTGCCGCGTAGACGAATCCCGCGAGCATGGCCAACGCAAAGATGGCCACCCCAACCTTGCCCGCTTTGCTGGTTTGCGAGCCCAGCTTCGCTTCCAAAACGCTTTCTGCTCCCGTCGCTGTGGCCATGCGGATCTCCCTAGAATTAAAGATGGGACGAGGAGTAAGCCCCGGTTTGGGTACTCCCGTCTTTGTCGTTGCCAGTGAAGGGGCGACCCTACCGATCCCTCGTTACAGCTGTGTGACTGCCAGATGAAAGATGCGCACCGGTGGGGAATCCCTCGAATTCTTCGCCAGGGTTTCGCCTGGCCGAAAGTCGGCACAAGCACGTTGATTAGAACGACATGGCAGCTTGCGCCGACCTGAACCAGGTGATAGCTTGAACAGCCGAGACATGGCAGGAGTCCTCTCGACATCACACTGAACGTGTGCGAGGTTCCCGCCCCAGACGGGCCTGCCTGCCGCGCAGGAGTTTCGTTGGCACCCTGGAATGTGATCGACCAAAAGATCCCGCAAGGGAGACTTGCGCTCTTCTCGTATGTCTCGGCGGCACTCGTTATTCTTCTCCTGGTGGGTTTCTGGAAATTGCAGGTCGTACAGTCGGAGCACTACGCGGACCTTGCGGACAAAAACGGTATCCGCCCGATTGCCATCATCGCTCCGCGCGGAGCCATGCTCGATCGTGAGGGTCGGGTCTTGGTCGATAGCTATCCCTCCTTCAGTATTCTCTTGATGCGAGACAACCCCAAGCTACTGGAACGAAGCCTGTCGCAAATCGAAGAGGGCCTTGGGATTGCCAAAGAGGACCTGCAGCAGCAGCTGGAGGCAGCAAGGTTTGAGCCGAAGTTTCTTCCCTTAGTCGTCAAGCCGGAAGCAAGCGAAGCGGATATCGAATTTGTCGACTCACATCGCGCCGATCTCCCCGTTCTCGAATTGGAGATGGTTCAGCGCCGTCGCTACCCGCTCGGGGAAATACTTGCGAACACGATCGGCTACGTCGGTGAAGTTTCACCGCAAGAGCTTGAAAGGAACCCTGACCGCTATAAGCCCGGCGACATCGTGGGCAAAGCCGGTCTTGAGCGGGAGTATAACGACCAGATCGTTGGCACCGACGGTATGAAACGCGTCGTGGTCAATAGCGTGGGCAAGGTCATTCGCACGCTTGAGAACATTGACGCCATTCCCGGCAAGCCCATTCAACTGACCATCGATGAAGATTTGCAGAGGATTGCCGATACCGACATGGCCGATAAGCAGGGCGCCGTCGTCGCCATGGACGGCCATACCGGCGAAATCCTTGCCATGGTGAGCCGCCCCACATTCGATCCCAATGATTTTGCTGTCCGTATTCCTGCCCAGGAGTGGGCTGCACTGAATGGCGATCCGAACACTCCCTTGCTGAATCGCGCGATCCAGGCACAGCTGGCGCCTGGTTCAACCTTCAAGATCATCATGGCAACGGCTATGCTGGAGTCCAAAGCGCTTCCTGCCGATTTCACGGCCTACTGCCCCGGAGAAGCTGTTTTCTACGGGCGTGTCTTTCATTGCTGGCAGGCGAAGGGCCACGGTTCGGTGGATCTCCACAGCGGCATCGTGCATTCCTGCGACGTCTTCTTCTATAACGTGGGACAACGGCTGGGTATTGAAAAGATCGCCTACTATGCCAGCGGTCTGGGCCTCGGCCGTCGTACAGGGATCGATCTTCCCGGTGAGGAGCCCGGACTGATGCCCTCAGAGGAATGGGTCCAACGCGTCTATCACCACAAATGGTACGCGGGTGAAACGATCTCGGTCGCGATCGGCCAAGGAGCCATCACGGTTACACCGATTCAACTGGCTCGCGCCTACAATGCAGTCGCCAGTGGAGGCCTGCTGGTTCAGCCACACCTGCTGAAAAATCTTACCGACGCTAAGAACGAGCGTTTCCCGCTTTCCGATGACACCGTCGAAGAGGTCACCCAAGGAATGTACGGCGTGATCAATGAAGGCGGTGGCACCGGCTATGCCCTCCGGCTGCAGAACGTCGAGTTCTCAGGCAAGTCCGGAACGGCGCAACTGATGAGTTACCAAGCGGGAAGCAGAGTGGGAGGTCGAGCCGGAAAACTCACCAATGGTTGGTTCGTCGGTTACGCGCCGCGGCGCGATCCCGACATCGTCGTGGCGGCCGTCGTGCAGGGCTCGACCGAGCACGGCGGCACGACCGCTGGACCTGTCGTCCGCGATATCGTGAAAGCCTATTACGACAAAAAGAATGGCCACTTCGTCCAGCCCTCCACGGCGGAGAACATCCCACCCTCCCGAGTGGTCCCTGTGGTGGATCCGGAGGCAGAGGCGCAAACCCGATGAAGGACCAGCCGCGCGTTCAGGATTTCGATTGGCCGCTACTGGGCATCGTAGGCGTGATTAGCCTGCTCGGTGTTCTCGAGATCTACTCCTCCACGCACGCCAGTGCCATGGCCGGCATGCACTGGAAGCAGCTCATGTGGATCGGGATCGGCGTCGTCGGAATGTTTGTGATCTCCCGCATCGATTACCACACGCTTTTGGATCAGGCTCCGGTGCTCTATCTGGTCGGGATTGCGGGCCTTCTCGTCGTCCTGGTGGTGGGCTACTCCCGCCTCGGTGCCAAACGATGGATTTCGCTGGGCGGCCAGACTTTGCAAGTGTCAGAACTGATGAAGTTGATTATAATTATAGTGCTGGCGCGCTACTTCAACGAAGTGCGCACGGATCGCTTAACGCTGGTGGATCTGGCCAAGGTCGCTGCCTTGACCCTGATTCCCGTCGGTTTGATCCTGAAGCAGCCTGACCTGGGAACCGCGATGGTTTTGGTACCCGTCGCCCTCGTGGGGGCGTTCTTTGCCGGCATTGAATGGAAGCATCTAGCGGTCGGCTTGTTGCTGATCGCGCTGCTGGTCCCGCTTGCATGGAACATGCGGCGTCACTTGAAGCCCTACCAGCAGCAACGGATTGAGACCTTCCTTCACCCCGAGCAGGACCAGCGCGGCGCCGGCTATCAAATTCTGCAGTCGGAAATCGCCGTGGGGTCTGGAGGGTTTTGGGGAAAGGGCTTTGGCAAGGGCAGCCAGAATCAGTTGGGTTTTGTGCCCGTCCGTTACTCGGATTTTATCCTGGCGGCGCTGGCTGAAGAGCAAGGTTTTATCGGTGTTTGCGTTGTTTTGTTGTTGTATTTGGGCTTGATTCTGCGGCTGGTGGATAACGCGCAGAAGGCGAAGGACCGCGCGGGGATGTATGTCGTTATGGGAGTCACCGCGATTCTGGGCTTCCACGTTTTGGTCAACGCTTCCATGGTGATTGGTTACGTGCCGGTCACCGGCATTCCGCTGCCGCTAATGAGCTACGGAGGGTCGGCAACGGCCTTTGTGTTCTTGGCTTTGGGGTTGGTGATGAACGTACGCATGAGGCGGTTCGTCAACTGATCCCATAATCTTTGACCGCTTCCCGGCTCGGCCGGAGCGATGAATCAGAATTGAGGAAGGGACGCATCGAGTGAGGAAAGTGAACCGAAACCCTTTCCGGGACGGCCAATCCTGGCGCGTGCAAGGCCTAGCCTACCGCGCCTCGGCGCAGGTTCGCGCCGCTCGCGCGAACAGAGAGATTTGCGCCGCCGCCCTCCGATGCGCCCCAAGGAGTCTAAATGTCGAAGGAAATGGTTATTTCGGCGAACCCGCACGAGACGCGGGTCGCCATTTTGGAAGAAGGTCAGCTTTGTGAGTACTACGTTGAGAGGGAAAAAGAGTTTGCTTTAGTTGGAAGCATCTACAAAGGGCGCGTAACACGCGTGCTGCCAGGCATGCAGTCGGCCTTTGTAGACATCGGCCTGGACGGCGACGCCTTCCTCTACGTTAGCGATTTCCTCGAAGGGGTCGAAGAATTCGAGCCCATGGTAGCAACCGTCGAGGAAAAGGTTAAGAAAATGCAGGAGGAAGGGGGATCGGTATTTGCCGACTCGGGAGCGGCGCCGGCCGTCGAGCCACCCGATGTCGAATCGACACCTTCTTCCGCTGTTCCGATCAGTGAATTGCCTGGTGAAGTGGTGGCTTTACCGACTTCCGCGCCCCCACTCAGTCCTGCTAACCCCCCGCACAATCGCCCGCACTTTGACACTCGGGGCCGGCATGGACACAGCCGTGACTTTGGCCGGCGTGGGCGCCGAGGCCGATCGGGCCGAGGCGGCCGCGGGGACCGTCGCTACGGCCGTGAATTGCCTCCCTCGAAGTACGCTTCCCACCGCCCCTACGAGGGTGGAGCGACGGAACCGAGTGGTGAAGCGCAGATCTCCACGATTCTTCCCGGGGAGCATCTGGCTAGGTTCCGCGCGCCCGGGGAAGCAACGCTCTCAACGCAGGCAGCTGAGTCGGGGGTCGCCGCGGCGCCGCCGGTTGAAACGCGCGAGTCGGTCCACGAAGTGCGCGTAGCAGAACCGAGTCGCGGCTATTCCTCGGGACTTGAGCCTCTGCCAGGCGAAACGCTCTCCAAATGGCAACATCCCGAGCACCGATCCGAGGTCGCGGCACATGCCGAGCCAGCACCCAAGGTAACTCCGTCAGAGCATCTGGTTGCCCACGATGAGCCTGAACCCGTGCACGCGGCCGAATCTCAGCCCGAGCCGTTGACGATCGCGCCCGATCTTGCGCTGGCGTCGGAAACGACGGAAGCCGAAAACCACGACCTTACCGAGGAGGAGGCCAACACTATTGCCGAGCAGGTCGCCGAGGCGCAGAGCGAAGAGGCGGCGCGGCAGGCCGCCGCCCGAGCCTTCGGCCGAGAAGAGGGTGAGGAGCCTGAGACGGACGCCGAAGAGGGAGAGGAAGAGGCCGAAGGCACGATCCTAGCCGCCTCTGCCTCGGAACTGACCGAGGAGCCTCCCATCACCGAGCAGCTGCGAGCCGCAGAAGAAGAGGCCGAGGCGGAGGATCAATCCGAGGCTGAGGCTGCCGCCGAGGAAGTACTTGAGTCGCTCGAAGAGACCGAACAGGCGTTGGAAATGGGAGCCGGAATCACACCGGTTCATGAGGATTTGCCGGTACCAGACGCCAGTCCGATTGCGCGACCCCCGGAGACTTGGCAGGCGCGCGTGCGCGACGATTTTCGTTCTCGCATGCAGCATCCCGCTCGTCGCCAAGGCCGCGATCGTGGGCGCCGTCCGCACCGTGGCGGTCACTACCGCCCCCAGCCGCGCCGGCCGCAGCTGATCTCTGAGCTTTTGAAACAGGGCCAGGAAATCATCGTGCAGATCGCCAAGGAACCGCTTGGCAAGAAGGGCGCGCGCATCACCAGCCACGTGGCGTTGCCGGGCCGCTCGCTCGTCTACATGCCTACGCTCGACCACACCGGCGTGTCGCGGAAGATCGCTTCCGCCGAAGAGCGTTCGCGCCTGCGCCATCTCGTCAATGAAGCAAAAGGCAGCGCCGGAGGGGGGTTCATCGTGCGCACGGCCGCCGGTTCGGCATCGCCCGAAGAGGTGCGCGCCGACGCCGAGTTTCTTACACGCACGTGGGCCGAGATCAAAAGCCGCGCCGAGCAGCGCAAGGCGCCTTCTCTGTTGCATCGCGATCTGAATCTGGTTGAGCGCATGTTGCGCGACCACATCAATACGGATTACACGGCCGTTTGGGTTGATACCGAGGACGAGTACACCAAAGTCGTCGACTTCATGAATCGCTTTCAGCCGGCGCTCGTCAATCGCGTAAAGCTGTACACCAAGGACACGCCGATCTTCGAGGAGTTTGGCATCCAGCAGGAAATCGACAAGGGGCTGCGCCCGAAGGTTTGGCTCAAATCCGGCGGCTATATCGTCATCAACCATACCGAAGCTCTGGTGGCCATCGACGTCAACACCGGAAAATTCGTCGGCAAGGGCTCGACGCGGCTGGAAGACACGATCGTCCGGACAAACCTCGAGGCGGTAAAGGAAATCGTACGTCAGATGCGCCTGCGCGATCTCGGCGGAATCATCATCATCGATTTCATCGATATGGAGGAAAGGCGCAACCGCGAAAAGGTCATGGCCGCTCTTGAGGAGGCACTGAAGGCCGATCGCGCGCCCTCCAAAATGCTGCGCTTCAATGAGTTCGGCTTGATTGCCATCACGCGCAAGCGCACCAAGCAGGCACTGGAACGAACACTTTGCCAGCCCTGTCCCTACTGCACGGGGTCAGGTATGGTGAAATCGGTACCGACGCTTTGCTACGAAATTCAGACCGAGGCGCGCAAAATGGCGCCGGAGATCGACTCGGCCAGCCTCACCCTGCGCGTTCATCCAGAGATCGGCAAGGCGCTCAAGACGCGCGAATCCTCCCTCGTCGAAGAGCTCGAACGCTGGACAAAAAAGAGTGTCATCATCCAGGCCGATCCTGCGCTGCACTGGGAGCAATACGACATCTACTAGCCGCGGACGTAGGCAGAAACGGATCTTCGGCCATTTCCTCCCCTCGGATTCCGAGAAGTAGGTGGTTCTCCGCTCCCTCTGGTAGTGTAGTGGCGCGTTTCTTATGGCCACAGTCCGACGATCCGGCGTGCCCGTCCAGGAAGGCACGGTGACCATCAGCTCGCGCGGCGCCGATCGCCTGCGCTCGGGACACCTCTGGGTCTATCGTAGCGATGTGGCGGCGGTCGATGCCGAGGGTGGGGCTGTCGTCCGATTGAAGGACGAAAGAGGGCGATTTCAGGGCCGCGCGTTTTACAGCGACAAATCGCAAATCGCAGTTCGCCTTCTTACACGCGATGACGTGACGGTGGACCGCACCTTTTTCGCCGCGCGGCTCGCGCAGGCCCATGCCTATCGCAAGCTCGTTGTCGAAAACTCCGAAGCCTACCGAGTCGTCTACAGCGAAGGCGACCTCCTGCCATCGTTGATTGTCGATCGCTATGGCGACTATCTGGTTCTGCAGACCCTCAGCCAAGCGACGGAGCGGCTGAAATCTCTTCTGGTCGAGATCCTGGTCGAAATGTTTTCGCCGAAGGGGATTATCGAGCGCAACGATCCCAGGGTGCGGCAACTCGAAGGCCTCGATCAGCGCGTCGGCGTGCTTTACGGCGATGTACCCGCCGAGATTCTGGCGAAGCAGAACGGCGTCATTTTTGAACAGCGTCTGGCGAAAGGGCAGAAGACCGGCTCATTTCTCGACCAGCGAGAAAACCACTGGGTCGCACGTCGGTACACGTCTGGGAAGGTGCTCGACTGCTTTTGCTACGAAGGTGGTTTCGCTCTGACCGTGGCAGACAAGGCGAGTCAGGTCGAGGGAATCGATATCGCTCCGGCGGCCATTCAGGCGGCGGAAAAAAACCGCGAACTGAATCACATAGGCAACGCCCGCTTCCGCGAACAAAACGCCTTCGACCTGCTGCGGGACTACGACCGACAGGGTCGGCAGTTCCAGATGGTTATTCTCGACCCTCCGGCCTTTGCGAAGAATCGCGATAGTCTGCCGGCCGCTTGTCGCGGGTATAAAGAGATCAACCTGCGCGCCCTAAAACTGCTCGAGCCGGGGGGATTTCTGGTTACCTGCTCGTGCTCCTACCATATTTCCGAGGCCCTCTTCCTTGAGATCCTCGCCGAGGCGGCCAATGACGCAGGCAAAAAGACTGCCGTAATAGAAAGAAGGACGCAGGCTCAAGACCATCCAATCCTGCTTACCATGGCGGAAACTCACTACCTCAAGTGCCTGATACTAAAGACATTAATATAGAACTACAGGCTTCGGGGGATAGCTTAACAGATGCCCTTACATTGTACTTGACACAGATACGCTCATATTTTATGCTTGCGGTGCGCTGATATAGCGCAAGACATCCTAGGAGGATATGAACGTGAGCGCGATTACACGCAGAGACCCCTTCCTGAGCCTGGCCAATTGGCAGGACCAGGTCAATCGAATTCTCGAAAGCTCCTTTCCCGGACGCAGCGAGGCTTCGGCCATCACCGCCTGGGCGCCGTCGGTCGATATCTATGAGACGGAGAACGAATTGGTGCTGAAGGCCGATTTGCCCGATGTGAACGAGAAGGATCTGGACGTCCATGTCGAAAACAACATGCTGACGATTCGCGGGGAGCGAAAGTTTGAGCAGAAGGTGAAGGAGGAAAACTACCTCCGCATCGAGCGCACCTACGGTTCGTTCAGCCGCAGCTTCAGCCTTCCTAACACGGTAAGCACGGAAGACATCAAGGCAGAGTACAAGAACGGTGTGCTGACCGTCGAGATGCCGAAGCGGGCCGAGTCCAAGCCGAAACAGGTGAAGGTTGCCGTAGCCAACGGCGCAAAGTAAAATTCGGAAGATCGACCGTTGGGCCGGGCAGCGTGCCCGGCCCTTCGTGTCTCGGGCCTTTTGAGAATTCCACAGCAAAGTGAGAAGATCGAGCCATGGTGAGATATGACAAGCTGACGGTGAAGGCGCAAGAGGCTCTGCAAGCGGCGCAAGAACTGGCCTCGCGGTCCGGGCAGCAGCAGATCGAGCCTTTACACCTGCTGTGGGCACTGGTGGCTCAGGGCGATGGGGTGGTCCCGCCTTTGCTTGAAAAGTTGGGAGCGGCACCGACCGCTGTGGCACGCGATATAGAGAAGCAGATTGAACGCCTGCCGAAAGTTTCTGACCTATCGCAACAAACCCTCAGCCGGGCCTCGAATGAGGTGCTCGAGCAGGCCTTCGACGAAGCCGGCCGGCTGAAGGACGACTACGTCTCAACTGAGCACATTCTATTAGGTCTGGCTGGGGCAGGGCGCGACCCAGCCGGGCAGCTATTGTCTCGCTACGGCGCAAGCCACGACGCGATCTTGCAAGCGATGACCGCGATCCGGGGCAGCCATCGCGTCACCTCTCAGAATCCGGAAACGACCTATAGGGCCATCGAGCAGTATGCGCGTGATCTCACCGAGCAAGCCCGGCGCGGCAAGCTCGATCCGGTGATCGGGCGCGACGAGGAGATCCGGCGCGTGATGCAGATCTTGGCGCGACGCACGAAAAACAATCCCGTGCTGATCGGTGAACCCGGCGTCGGAAAGACGGCGATTGTCGAGGGCTTAGCGCAGCGCATTGTCGCCGGCGATGTGCCAGAAGTGCTGAAGCCCAAGCGATTGGTGGCACTGGATCTGGCGGCACTGGTTGCCGGGGCGAAGTACCGCGGTGAGTTCGAGGATCGCCTAAAGGCGCTGCTGAAGGAGATCTCCGAATCCAACGGGCAGATCATCCTGTTTATCGACGAGCTGCATACGCTGGTGGGCGCCGGTGCCGCCGAAGGCGCCATGGACGCATCGAACATGCTGAAGCCGGCGCTCGCGCGCGGCGAGCTGCGTGCGATTGGCGCGACCACCCTCAACGAGTACCGCAAATACATCGAGAAGGATGCGGCGCTTGAGCGGCGTTTCCAGCCGGTGATGGTCGGTGAGCCGTCGGTT
>CAYOXF010000083.1:0-20379 GCA_964407845.1 uncultured Acidobacteriaceae bacterium
ACCACGGCTCGATTGATCGGCAACGCGCCCCGGCTCCCCCCGGTGATGAGGATCGTGAAAGGAGGGCGATGCTCCTTTCGGGCTGTGGTGAAAAACTCCTTGCGGATTGGGCAGCCCGTGACCACCGCTTTCGAGCCGAAATGCGCCGCCGTCTGCGGATTGGCAACGGCAATCCTCCTGGCTAGCCTCGCCAAAACGCGGTTGGTGAATCCCGCCTCGACGTTCGGTTCGAAAACAACGGTCGGGATCCGGTGAAGAACCGCCAGAACCATCATGGGGCCGGAAGCATATCCGCCCACGCCCAACGCCACGTCAAATCGGTGCCGTCGAAGAATCTCTTGCGAATCCCACAATCCGGCCGGGAGCGTCGCCAGATTACGCAGGAGCGTCGCTCCACCAATCCCCTTCAGCCCCCGGACGCGAATCAACTCGAGCGGCAAACCCGCTTGCGGCACCAGCCTTGCTTCCATTCCGCGCTCCGTTCCCACAAAAATGACCCGCCTTTCCGCCGGGCCCTGTCCTTCACTCCGCCGTAGCCATTCCTTGGCGACGGCCAGTCCTGGGAAAACGTGCCCGCCGGTTCCGCCGCCCGCAATCAATAGATCCTGGACACCGCTCGTCACGTTTCATCCGCGTGCTGGCTGATGTTTAGCAGCACACCGGTGGCCAGCAGCATCCCGATCAAACTGGAGCCTCCATAGCTGATGAACGGAAGCGGAATGCCTTTGGTTGGTACCAGGCCGAGCACCACGCTCAGGTTTACCAGCGCCTGACCCACTACCATCGTAGTGATCCCGATCGCTAACAAGCGCCCGAACCTGTCAGGCGCCTGAAGCGAGGCCACAAACCCGCGCCAGCCGTAAACGGCAAACAACGCCAGCACCAGGACTGCGCCGAGAAAACCGATCTCTTCGCAGATGATCGAGTAGATGAAGTCGGTGTGCGCTTCAGGCAAGAAAAATAACTTCTGCCGGCTCTCCATCAAACCTACGCCCGAAAAACCGCCCGATCCGACGGCGATCAAAGATTGCGCGAGTTGGAATCCGTGACCTTGCGGGTCCGCGCCGGGTGAGAGGTAAGCCTCGACGCGCTCAAGGCGGTAGGGCACGCTGGCGATCGCGATATAGATCACCGGCACGGCGGCCACGACTGCTAGGCCGATGTATCGATACGAAAGTCCTGCCACGAACAACATCACTGCAGCGATAAAGAAAATCATGCATGCTGTGCCCATGTCTGGCTCTTTGTAAACGAGCGCCACCATCGCGAGCACCGTTCCGAGCGCGGGCAGAAGCGTTTGGCGGATGCTGTTGACCCCGGCGCCTTTGGACGCGGAGCGGCTTTCGAGAAACCAGGCCAGGTACGCAATCACCACCAGTTTGGCGATCTCCGACGGCTGGAAGCTCAATGGACCCATGCGAACCCATCGGTGCGTTGCATGAGACCGGTCGAGAAAAAACACAGCAATCAACAGAACGAGCGTCAACGAGATCGCCGTGAAAATCACGCGCGGCTGCCGGAGTTTGCGGTAATCGGTACGCATGAGCCAAAACATTCCCACCATCCCGATCGCAGCCCACAGAAGTTGGCGCAAGAGGAATGCGTAGCCGTTGCCGCCCTGCTCACGCAGTGTCACGGCAGAGGCACTGAACACCATGACAGCGCCGGCCAGGCACAGGGCCAGTGTAACGACGAAGAGCTGCCGATCATGTTGCAGGCTTCGCGGCATCCTTTATCCCTTCTGCGCGGCTGCGCCCGACCGAGACCGGTTCCCGATATTCCCCACCAGCTCCTTGAACACGCGTCCTCGGTGCTCGTAGTCGTGAAACTGGTCAAAACTGGAGCAGGCGGGAGCGAGCAAAACCGTGTCGCCGGGTCGTGCGGCAGTCACCGCCAGCTCGACGGCGCGTTCCAGCGTCTCCGCGTGGACGTACGGCACGGCAGGGCCCAAGTCCCGAGCCAGCTTCTCCGCGGCGGCCCCAATCAGTATCGCCGTTCGCGCGCGTTGTCGGAGAGGTTCAGCCAACGGCGTATACGGGCTGCCCTTGTCCTTGCCGCCCAAAATCACGATTAACGGACCGGGAAAGGCCTCGATCGCTTTCCGCGCGGCATCCACATTCGTTGCCTTGGAATCGTTGAAGAATTCTACGCCGCCAATTGCGGCGACAAATTCCAGACGATGCTCCACGCCGCGGAACGTCTTCACGCCGTTCGCAATTGCTCCGGGATCAGCCCCCGCCAGATACGCCGCGGCGCACGCTGCCAGGACGTTTTCCACGTTGTGCTCGCCGCGGAGGGCGATGTCATCACGCCACCCAAATGGAATCTCATCTCCCTCGCGCCGAAACAAGATTTGGCCATCGCGCAAGAACGCGCCAGCGGCAACCCGCTTCTTCCGGCTAAACCAGAAGACCTGCTGCCCCGATGGCATTCGCTTCGTCACTTCGGTGTCATCGGCATTTAGAACGGCACAATCGCGGTCGAGCTGATTTGAAAACAGCTGCATTTTCGCCGCAGCATACTCGGCAAACGACGCGTGCCGGTCCAGATGGTCCGGGGTCAGGTTGAGCAGCACACCGATCTCCGGCCGAAATTTCTCGATGTTCTCGAGTTGAAAGCTGCTCACCTCGGCGACCGTCACCGTCGAATCGGTCGATGACTCAACGAGGGAAAGCAGCGGTGTGCCGATGTTGCCGCCCACAAGCGTCTCGATCCCCGCGGTCTTCAGTAGGTGCGCCGTGAGCGCCGTGGTCGTCGTTTTGCCGTTGGAGCCGGTGATGGCCACAAGTTTGCCCCGCAGAAAACGCCAGGCCAGCTCGATTTCGCTCCACACCGGAATACCCGCGGTGCGCGCCCCGGTCAAAAGCGGCAAATTCCGCGGCACGCCCGGACTCGCCACGATCAAATCCTTCTCAAGGAACGCTTCCGGCCTGTGCCCGCCGAGTTCCAGTTTGACTCCCGCGGCCCGCAGCTTCTCTGCGGTGGGGGCCAATTCGCTCTCGGGCTTTTGGTCTGTTGCCGTCACGCTTGCGCCGTAGCCTGCGGCGAAAAGGGAAACCACTTCACCGGTGCGCGCGAGCCCCACCACCAGCACGCGCTTTCCTTCGAAGTCGAATCCAGGTCTCACGGGGCCTACCTCAATTTCAGAGTCGTCAGGGAAAAAAGCGCCAGCACCAGCGCCATGATCCAAAATCGCACGATGATCTTCGATTCGCTCCAGCCCCCCAGTTCGAAATGATGGTGCAACGGCGCCATGCGAAACACCCGCCGTCCGGTCAGCTGGAACGAGCTCACTTGGATGATCACGGACATCAGCTCCAAAATGAAAATCCCTCCGATCGAGAGCATTAAGATTTCTTGCTTGAGAATCACGGCCACCGTGCCAATGGCCCCGCCGAGGGCGAGCGACCCCACATCTCCCATGAAGATTTCCGCGGGATGCGTGTTGTACCAAAGAAAGCCCAACGACGCGCCCGCAAGCGACCCGCAGAAAATCGTGAGCTCTGCCGCGTCGGGAACTCTCTGAATCTCCAAATACTCGGCGAAGCGCGCGTTGCTCGAGAGATAGGTGATGACCGTTAGCGCCACCGCGGTGATCAATACGCAGCCGATCGCCAGTCCGTCCAGGCCGTCAGTGAGATTGACTCCGTTTGAGAGCCCCGCGATGACAACCACCAGGAACAGCACGAACGGCACATACGCCAGCGGCCAGATCACGGGAAGGTTGCGCGCAGACTCGATCACCAGATCGGGGTGCAATTTCTTCATGAAGGGCACGCTCAGCTGCGTCGAATACGTTCCCCTGGCCTGTAGTCCCACAAGCACTGCGCCCACGAACGCGCACGTGAGAACCTGTAAGAGGAACTTTCCCGCCGCGGTCAGTCCGCGATTGTGCTTCCGGATCACTTTGTTGTAATCATCAACGAACCCGATCGTTCCGAACGCTACGGTCGCCGCAATCGCCAGCAGCACGTAGGGGTTCCGTAAATCGGCCCAGAGGAGCGTGGGAATCACAATCGCGGAGACAATGAGCAGGCCGCCCATCGTCGGCGTTCCGGCCTTCTCTTGGTGTCGTTTCGGACCTTCCTCGCGAATGTACTGCTTTACCTGCATGGCGCGGAGCCGCTCGATCATCCACGGCCCCAAAAGCAGCGAGAGAGCGAGGGCCGTCAGACTCGCTACCGCCGTGCGCACGGTGATGTAGCGAAATACGTTCAGCGGGCTGAAATGCGGCCGGAGCGCGAAGAAGAAAAGGTAGTAGAGCATTTCAGCGACGCCCTCGCGGACCGGCCTCCACAACGTCCCTCTGAGGCGTTTGGCGCCGATATCGGCCGTTTATCGCTTCGAGAACTTTTTCCATCTTCGTTCCGCGAGAGCCCTTCAGCAGCAGCAGATCGCCGCGGGTCAAGAATCCCGCCAGAAAAGTGGCCGCTTCGTCGGAGGTTTCGAAAAACTGCGTGTGGTCCTGCGGGTGTCCCGCCTCCACCGCCCCGCGAATTAAGTCGGCCGCATGCCCCTGCACCCCAAAAATCCAATCAACCTTGCGGCCCGCGATTAGACGGCCGCAGTCTCGATGAAGATCGGCCGAGGAATTTCCCAGCTCCAGCATCTCGCCCGCGGCCAGAATTCTTCGTTGATATCCCGGGGTGGACGCCAGCAGCTCGACCAGAGCTGTCAGCGCCGTGGGGCTCGAGTTGTACGAGTCGTTGATCACAGAGAATCCTTCTTCGAAACGTACCACTTCTCCGCGTTTGTCGGCGGGCGTGAGCGCAGGAAAAACACGTTTCGCTTCCTCAGCACCGATGCCCCACACACTCGCCGCCGCCAGCGCTGCGAGCGCGTTCATCACATTGTGACGCCCGATGAGCGGCAATCGGAGCCGCGCGCGGCCCGCCGGCGAGACGAAATCAAATGCCATGCCGTCGAGGCCTCGCTCTTCGATTTGCTCAGCTCGAAACTCAGCCTCGGTGCGTGTCCCGAACCGAACGACACGCCCGCGGGCCACCTCCGCAAAACTCGCGACCCGCTCGTCGTCTGCATTCAATACGGCTGTGGCGTTGGGCCAGGCAAGATTCTCGATTAGTTCGCGTTCGGCCAGCGCAATGTCATCAATCGACCGAAAAAACTCCAAATGCTCCACTGCGACACGGGTCACGACGCCCACTTCGGGTCGGGCAATCTTCGCCAGCGCCGCCAACTCGCCCGGATGCGACATCCCCAGCTCGACCACAGCCGCTTCGTGCTCCTCGCCGATTTTCAGCAGCGTCAGGGGCAAACCGTATTCGTTGTTCAGGTTCCCTGGTGTCTTCAGCACGGGAAACCGCGCGCCGACTAGTCCTGCCAGAATCTCTTTGGTCGTGGTCTTCCCGACCGACCCGGCCACGGCGCCGATGATCCTTCTGGGTTTCCCCTTTCGCCAAACTTCGCACACGCGTGCGGCCAGCCGCCCGAGCGCGGCCAGCGTGTCGTCTACCGCGAAAAGCTTGCCCCGGATCTCCTCTGCGTATTCGGCCATACGTGGCCCCGCCACCACTCCGGCCGCCGCTCCGCGCTCCAGTGCCCCGGCGAGGAAATCGTGTCCGTCGTGACGCGGTCCGCGTATGGCGACAAACAACTCTCCTGGCTGGACCGTACGAGAGTCAATCGAGACGCCAACCATCGTATCCATAGGGTCGAGCCGTGTCGGAGGCGCGACACCGAGTGCTTCCGCCAGTTGAGCTACTGTCCACCGCATGGCATCTCCCCATGAACTGGGCTTCTTTGCTTGCCGGCCTTATCCAGCTGGGACTCTGGAATAGCCCTTGCGACGCAGGATTTCCCGCGCCTTCTCACGGTCGTCAAATTCAATTGTTCCCTTCGCGAGCACCTGATATGTCTCATGCCCCTTGCCCGCGAGCAGGACAATGTCTCCTGGCCGCGCTTCCTCAAGGGCCGTTGCAAGCGCCAGCTCCCGGTCAGGCTCGATTCGATACTTCGCATTCACTCTCTGCAACCCCACGACCACGTCATTGATGATTCGCAGGGGGTCTTCCCCTCGGGGATTGTCGCTCGTCAGCACCACGACGTCGCTCAGAGAGCCTGCCGCCTCGCCCATCAACGGGCGTTTCGTCCGATCGCGCTCACCGCCCGCTCCGAATACGGTAATGATCCGGGCCTGAGGACTCAGTTCCCGGGCCGTCTGAATCAAATTGCGCAGCGCATCGTCGGTGTGCGCATAGTCCACGACGACGAGAAACGGCTGGCCCTCGTCAATCGTTTGAAATCGTCCGGGAACCAGATCGAGACGTGCGATCCCTTCGGAAATTTTCGCGGCGGAAATACCGAGGCCGATTCCGGCACCGACCGCGGCCAATATGTTGTACACGTTGATCCGGCCGACGAGCGATGATCTCACCTCGATATTTCCCACCGGTGTCTCGGCTGTAAATGTAAGACCTTGAAAACCGAACTCGAGCCCCTTCGCCGTGAGATCCGCCGACCCACCAAGGCCGTAAGTAAGCGTGCGCTGTGCCATCCGATCGAGTGATACCGAGGAGGGATCATCGCGGTTGATCACAGCGACATCCGGCACTCCGGCGCCCGTGCCTTCAAACAGGCGTCGTTTGGCAGCGAAATAGTCCTCGAATGTCTTGTGATAATCCAAGTGATCGCGCGTCAGGTTGGTGAAGACAGCCACCGCGAAATGGCAACCCCAGAGCCGTTCCATCGCCAGCGCATGGGAGCTCGCCTCCAGCACGACGTGGGTGCCTCCCGCGTCGCGCACTTCTTTCAGCATTTGTTGCAGGTCAAGTGACTCAGGCGTCGTGTTGACTGCAGTTCGGCTTCCCTTCGGAGTGCGGTATCCCGTCGTGCCGATCAAGCCAGTCGTGTGCCCGGCTGAGCGCAGGATCGAGTCCACCAAATAAGTCGTCGTGGTCTTGCCGTTCGTACCCGTGACGCCGATGAGCTTTAGGCCCTGGGCTGGGTGCCCATACCAATTGGCCGCGACTTGAGCCAGGCCGCGCCGCTCCCCTCCCTGTCCCAGCTCAACCCAGGTCACTCGTTCGGAAAGAGACTCGGGCCGTGCTCGCGTGCTCGCCACTGCAATCACGCCACGGCTAACCGCGTCCTCCACGAATGCCATTCCATCGAGTTTTTCGCCGTGCAACGCAAAAAAAAGGCCACCCGACGTGGCCCTGCGGCTGTCATAAGCAATCGATTGAATGTCGACATCGATCGGCCCACTCACTCGGCTGAGCTCGATGCCCGACAACAGATCCCTCAGTTTCATCCCTTGAACCTTCAGTTTCGCGCGCCCTCCGCCGTTTCTCAACTCCTGCAGCCTGAAACCGGTGCTCAATTCCCGCCCCTTCGGGCGGAAACGCTTTCCAGCTCGCCGGGCCGTCCAAATCGCACGGTCACCTGACTGCCCCGCAGCACCTGCGTGCCTGGCTCCGGAAACTGTTCCAACGCAATTCCGGTGCCGATCAGTGCCGGCGCCAATCCGAGCTTCGAACACAGCTCCGTGACACCGCGTACGCTCTGGCCTGTGAGGGTGGGGACTGCGATCGTCTGATCGCCAAAGGCCATAGTCGGGGCCGAGACCGACGGGAGGTTCCCTTTTTCCACCACATCGGCGAATCCTTGGTGGCCCGCATCCTCAGCGTCTCTTTCCCGAGATTTCATCGGCCCAGCAGGGCGCAGGTTCTCGGCCGTCTCCGTATCAAAGGCCGATGGCACATCGTGCGACACACCTAAATACGTCAGTACCTGCTCGGCCACATGCTTGAACACCGGTCCTCCCACTTCCCCTCCATGATGCGGCCCCACGGGGGAATCCAACACGACGAGAATGGTAATGACCGGATTGTTCACGGGTGCGAAACCAACAAACGACGAGTTGTATTGCGTCCGCGAATAGCGCCCCGTTGCGGGATCGATTTTCTGTGCCGTGCCCGATTTTCCCGCCGCGGTGTACCCGTCAAGCCGCGCGGGCTTGCCCGTGCCCTCTCGGATGACTCCTTCCATCAGTTCCCGCATGGTCGCCGCCGTTCGGGCATCCGTCGCCAGTCTCGGCTCCCGGGGCACGCGCAGACCGCTGGGACCGCCTCCGTGAATCTCGCGTACTACGTGAGGCGCATAGAGCGTGCCGCCGTTTGCGACGGCCGAAATTGCCGAAATGATTTGAATCGGGGTAACGCTCACTTCCTGCCCCATGGCCAGCGATCCAATCGAGCTGGCCGACCAGTTCTCGACCGGCCGCAGTAGGCCGCGATTCTCGCCTGGCAACTCAATTCCCGTGGATTGCCCGATTCCGAAGGCGCGAGCCGTGTCGTAGAACCTGGGCCCTCCCAGCCGCAGCGCCAGCTTGATCGCGCCGACATCGCTCGAGTGTTCAAGAATCTCCCGCACGCTCAGCACTCCAAATTTTTTCCAGTCGTGGATCAGCCGCCCGGCAACCATGATCTGCCCCATCTGGCAGTCGACCAGGTCCTCGGTGCGGGCGACGCCGTTTTCGATAGCTCCTGTGAGCGTGATGACTTTAAATGTCGAGCCGGGCTCGTATGCCGACGCCACGGCCCGGTTGACCCGATCTTCGTCCGGATACCTTCCTGGATCGTTCGGATCAAATGTCGGCCAGTTGGCGACGGCCAGGAGCTCTCCCGAGTTCGGGTCTTCGATCACGACCGTGCCGGCTTTCGCCTGTGTTTGTTCAATCGCTTTTGCGAGCTCCTTTTCCGCTATGTATTGAACGGTTTCGTCGATTGTCAGCGTCACGCTCGCGCCTGGATCGGCCGCCGCCTCGCTGCGGTCGTACCACTGCCGTCGCCCGTTCGCCAGCACCATCATCTTGCCGGGTCTCCCGAGAATCTGTTTGTCGAGGGAATACTCGATTCCGCCGCTGCCTTTTTCGTCGACGTCCACATAGCCCAGCACGGAGGCAGCCAATGCCCTTTGCGGATACACGCGACGGTTCTCTTTCTGAAAGAACACGCCTTTTAAGTTCATCTCGCTGATTCGTTGCACCGCTTCGGGCGGGACCTTTCGCGCCAGCCGCACCGGCGTGCGGGCTTGCTCGATTCTGGCCTCGAGATCGTCGGCGGACACGTCGAGCACACGCGAAAGCAGCCTTGCCACCATCCCCACGTCGGTGATTTCGGCCGGATCGGCAAACGCCGAATCCATGGGCAGGCTCACGGCTAGTTCACGGCCCTTGCGATCATAGATCGGGCCCCGCATCGGGCTGATTTCGAAAATGCGCTGCTGTTGGCGCTGTGCTTTCGCGAGGTATTCGCTGTAGCAGAACAGCTGCAAGTAACTTAGACGAGCCAGAATGATGGCGATCCAGACGACCGCGAGGGACCAAACGATCAGCCAGCGGAGACGCGGATTGCGCTGCTCCATGAACTCCGGCCTTCCTGATCGGAAATCATGCTCCGGCGGCTCGGTTCACGCCCAAGAGGACGGCCCGCCTGGCGGACCACTACATGCCGATCTCGTTCGAGATATCAGGGCCGGGTGGACTGTGCCACCGGGCGCGCATCGGCCAGCACGCCGTCGCTGGGCAGATCGGCTGGAGCCACCTGACCGGGCACAGGGACCGTCAATCCAAGCTGGTTTCTCGCAATCGCGTCGACACGCATCGGTGATCTGAGCGTCGCAACTTCGAGGTGCAGTTGCTGATTGAGCTCGATGGCCTGCGCCCGCTCGTTCGAGAGCTGCTCGAGCTGGTAGCGGATCTGGATGCATTGGAAATGCTGCCAGGCGTAGCACAGCAGGCACGTGGTCATCGCTGCCCCGGTCAAAAGCCGCCGGCGAAATTCCTTAAGCTGTGCCGTCGCCACAGGACGCGCCAGCCTTGAATTATCAATGCGCTTGATCGTGAAATATTCCGTCATGACTGGCTCCCCATTGGGCGGGTCGGAACCGGCGATTTTTCTGCTACGCGCATCTTTGCGCTGCGCGCTCGAGGGTTATTTCGGATTTCTTCTTGGCTCGGCCGGATGACTCTTCGCGTCAGCACCCGAAAGCTGCCTTCGCGCTCGAGGCGCTGAAACGTCCGCTTCACGGGTCGATCTTCGAGCGAATGGTAAGTGAGGAAAACCCATCGTCCTTCAGAAGATAAAGTGGCAGGGGTCCGCGAAAGAAACTGCTCGAGTTCCTCCTCTTCTCGATTCACCGCTATCCGCAGCGCCAGAAACGTTTTTGTCGCGGGCTGCAGTTTCTGCCTTCCCCTTGCTTTGTGGATCCCTGCCACAACCGTTGCCAGGTGTTCGGTGTCGCGAATCGGTCGCGCCCGAACAATCGCCCTGGCGATTCTGCGTGAATCCCGCTCTTCGGCTTTTTGATAGAGCAGGTCGGCCAGTTCGTTTTCCGACCAATGATTCACAATCTCATCCGCCGTCAGCGGCAAATCGGGGTTCATGCGCATATCGAGCGGCCCGGGCCAGCGAAATGAAAACCCGCGTTCCGGGCTATCCAGCTCGAGCGTTGAAACTCCCAGATCGGCGAGCACTCCGTTGAACAAAGGCATTTTCATTTCGCCTTGCAGCTCGTCGATTCTTGAGAACTCCGCGTGCACCAGAACCACCTTCTCGCCGTACGGCTTCAATCTCTCGCGTGCGACTGCGAGCGCTTGGGGATCGCGGTCGATCGCCAAAAGCCGCCCCGTCGTGAGCCGCCGGGCGATTTCGACGGCATGTCCGCCCGTGCCCACCGTCGCATCCACATACGTTCCCTCGGGCCGTATGTGGAGGAATTCGATCGCCTCCGCGGCCAGAACGGGCGTATGCCAAATGCTCAAACCTACGCGCCCAATTCGTCAAACGCCTTGATGTCTTCCGCCGTGACCGGGCTACGGTTCAACTGCTCGAGGAATCGCGCGTGATTCCAGACTTGCAGGTAGGTGAGATTTCCCTGCACGTCCACTTCTCCCTTCATCTCCGCGGACTCGCGCAATATGGATGGAATCAGAATGCGCCCCTGCCCATCCATCTCGACCACTTGACCGTAATAGTTGGTTCGCGCCAGGAATTTTTGCCTGGCTGGATTGTAGGATGACCGTTTCGCGAGCTTCTTTTCGATCTTTTCCCATTCCTTCATGGGATAGATTCGGGCGTGATCGCCGGTCGCGCTGGTCACATAGAACCTCTTGCCCAAACGCTGCAGCTCGGCCAGGAAGTCGGCAGGAATCTTCACCCGCCCCTTCTCGTCGACCGTCGCCAGATAGTTGCCACGCAGCATGTGAGCCCTTCAGAAGTTTTGCCGGAACGCCGGATCTAGGTTCCACTCGCCTGCTCGCCTCACCCACTCAATTACATCTTCTACCACTAGCTCCCACTTCATCCCACTTTGAGCCCCGATTGTAGGCGGCTTCTTTTTCTTGTCAAGCGGAATGTTGCAAGATGAGAAAGTTTTTTTTGGGTCGGCTCGATCGGTTGTCAAATTCTTCGGGCACGGTGCGGAATGAGAAAAACCACAAGCACTAGTATCCGAATCGGGCCGTCTCCGCGACCGCTAGCGGTCAAGCCCCGCAGGGACGCAAAATTGTTTTGTAAGAGTTAACAACCCAGGCCAAAAATTTTTCCGCCGAGGGGCGTCCGGAGCCGCTATGGCTGAGCCGGTGGCGGCGCCGGAGGGGGATTTCGCAGCGAATTCAAGTCGCGCAGCATCGCCTGTTCATCGGGGCTGAGCCCCCCGACGAAGCGCGGGTCGTTCAGCGCTGCCTGCTGCGTTGCCGGACTCATATTCCGCAGCATCGCCAGATGACGGTTGATCACTTGACGCCGGTCTTGCGGCATCGTCTGCCACCGTGGCAAGAGTGTATTCCGAATGTACTGGCGCTGTTCGGGCGTCATTCGCTCAAGCACTTGCTCGCGGCTGATGGCGTCCTGTTTCTGTTCCGGTGAAAGCTTGTTCCAACGATCGAGGTTCTGGCGAATCTGCGCCTGCCGCTCAGGAGGCAGTTGGCGAAACTTGGCATTATTCTGCAGAAATCGCTCCTGCTGATCGGCCGGCATCTCTCGCAGTCTCTGAATCCAGACCGGCGGCAGGCCTTCCATCGTGCGCATGTTGGGCTGCCCTTTGCCGCCCCCGCCGCCGTTCGGCCCGACATTCTCTCGTGCCTGTCGGGCTGCTTGCCACCGCGGCTGGTAACCGCGCGGCGGCCCGCCGTTTTGTGCCGAAGCAAGCGGCATCACACACCCTGCCGCCAGCCAGGCCAGCATCCCGAGTTTGAGAAATCGCGGCAGCAAGAAAGTTCTCCCGTCAGTCGTTGCTCTCGGTCGGTTCCGCGTCCGGCTTTTGCGGCTTTTGATCGGCCAAAGGAACCAATTCTGAGAGCGCATCCATTTTCGTTATGACGTCGTAGTTCTCGAGCACGCCGAGATGCTGGATGGCGTTGAAATCCTGTTCGGTCGAAACCGCTGTGCCCATGATTGCTGGATTGCTCGGAGGCCGTTTGGCGACCCAGATGGTGAGCGCAATCAGCAGCACGGCGGAAAACGCCAGACGTGCCTGCGGGGCAAACCAAGCGAACCAGCCGCGCTGTGGTTCGGCAGCCACGCGCTGGCGAACGCGGGCGTCGAAGGCAAACGACGGCTCAATGACTGGCACTTCCTCCATTGCGGCCCAAACACGGCGGAACTGCTCGGCGCGCTCACGGCACGCCGCACAACTGGCAAGATGCTCTTCCGCCTCACGCCGCTGGGCCGAATCCATGCGGCCGTCTAGATAGGCGACCAACTCCTGTGAGACCTTTTCGCAATTCATGAGGGCCTTCTTTCTGTGGCGCGCTCGGGCAATGCCGAGGGATTGACCAGTGGCGCCAATTGCACGCGCAGGTTCTCGTAGGCACGGAACAATAACGATTTCAGCGCCGCTTCCGTGCAATCCAGAATCTTCGCGATTTCTGCGTAATCCATCTCTTCATACTTGTGCAGCAAAACAGCAGCCCGTTGTTTGTCCGGCAGCGAAGCGATCGCCCGCTGTATGAATTCTACGCGGTCGCGCTCGAGCAAGTGCTCATCGATCCGCATTTCGCGTGCCGGCAGCTCACGCGGCAACGCCTCCTGCTCTTCACTGGCGGGCGCGTCGAGTGACACTTCCATCCTTTGATGCCGATGGTCCCGAACCGAGTTGAGTGCAGCGTTGGTGGCGATGCGGAAGAGCCAAGTCGTGAACTTAGCGCTGGGAATATATTCCTTCCTCGCCCGGTAGACCCGCAGAAAGACGTCTTGCGCCAGATCCTCCGCTGTCGCGCGGTCCCGCACCATGCGGTAGAGGAAGTTCACGAGTGGCGAGCGGTACTTCACCAACAGAAAGTCGAAAGACGCGTCGTCCCCGGCCTTCACGTCCAGCATCAATTGGACGTCGCTTCTTGCCATGGCGTGCACAGTTTATCTAACACCCTCGGTGCCATAAAGTTGCGGTGCGCTCCGATGCCCAACCACATAATGGCGCATCGGCAACGACCCCGAGGGTCGCTAGGCAAGCCTCAAGTCATTAAAAAATCGTATGTTAGCAAGAGTAGCGGACCGGCGGCTTCCTTAGCGGCGGAACTGTCTAAGATGATGATCTGCATGGAGGTAGCCCCAGCGGAGCCAATCGGACCGGCTCATCGGCCCGAAGATGGGGTGCGTATCTGCGTAGCGAGCCGACTCCCCGCAAAACCGGCGAAAGACAGCGAGCAGGCTCGCGCGATCCCGCTCAAAGTCAACCGGCGGGGTACCGCCCAGGCCCTGCTCGATCTCAGGACGTGTCTTCACACCGTGCGGCCACCTTATGGGAAGACCGAGGGCGATCCACTTGACCACCCTCCGGGGGAGTGGTCCGGTGGCTCGGCTGAGGGCCCTTTCGCCCAGTGCCGCTAGGTAGGAATCAGAGAGGTGGCAGACCATCTGCTCGACTGACATCCGACCCCAGCATCGGCGATCCCGCAAGGTCAACGTGGCGATGCGCTCGGCGATCGCATCGCAATCGGTCTTAGAATTGAGAGCTCGCCTTCTACCCATCGGTTGACGTCTACATGCGGAACGCAGCCTTTAGTAGCAACAGGATGGCGACTCCTACGAAGACGAGCCCAGCCATACCTGGCCCTGGCTCGCGGTTCACCTCGGGGATCAAGTCCGATGCTGCCACATACAGGGTGACACCGGCCGAGAACGGCAGCGCGTCCGCCACAGCGCTTTGAATGGTGAACATCAGCGCCATCCCGCCCAGCGTTGCTCCGCCTAGAATTGCCGACGAGGCCAGCGCTATCTGCCGGCTCTGGCCGCTCGCAAGCATCAGCGAAGACACCGTAAATCCCTCGGGAATTTTGTGCAGGAAGACGGCGAAAAAGATGACCCCTCCCAGCCAAGTGGACACCAGCAGCCCGGACGCAATCGCTACACCGTCGAAAAACGTGTGGATCACCAACCCGAGCAGTGCCGCGTAGCTTGCGTGCGCGCGCGAAACGGCGTCGTGATGGGTCTCTTCGCCGAAATGAAAATGCGGCGCCACGGTGTGCTCGAAAAAGTGCACCAAGAAATAGCCCGCCAGCACAAAGACGAAAACGACATTGGCGCTATGAAAGAAGATCGATCTGTTATCACCGCGCAGTTTCACCGACTCTGGAATCATCTCCAGGATCGCCGTCGCCAGCATGAACCCGCCGCCCAGCGCGATGAAGTACTTCAGATAATGGCGAGACCATTGCCGCCGCGCGATCAGCAGCCCGCCGAAAACGTTCGCACCGGCCGCCGTCAAGCCCAGCAACGCCGCCATGAGTATCCGTATTGTCTCCGGTGAATTCAAAATATGACTCACCCGGCAAGGCTTACGCTCATCCGCTATGACGGAACAAGATCACGTCGCCGTCCCGCACGATATACTCTTTTCCTTCGAGCCGCACCTGCGCCTTTTCCCGCGCCGCAGCAAAGCTTCCGGCCCGGAGCAGGTCCTCCCAGTTCACGACATCCGCTTTGATGAAATTCTTCTGGATATCGGTGTGAATGGCGCCGGCGGCTTCCTGCGCGGTCATGCCGCGGCGTATGGTCCACGCTCGACATTCCGGTTCGCCGCAGGTAAGGAAGGAAATCAAGCCGAGTAAGCGATAGCTTGCTTCGATCAGGCGATCTCGCCCCGATTCTCGAAGTCCATACGCACGCATCATCTCGGCCGCCTCTTGGTCGTCCAGTTCCGCAAGTTCCGCTTCGATCTTCCCGCAAAAGGGAACCACGGCGGTCTGCGGTTTCGACGCCAGGTTCTCCAGATGATGTTTCTTCACGGCTTGGTCGATTTCGGTCGCTTCTTCGTCGCCGAGATTCAGCGCATACAGCATTGGCTTGCGCGTCAGAAACATGAAGCCCGTCAGCATCTTTTCCTCTTCGGGCTTGAATGCCAATTCGCGCAGGGGCGTTTCCGCCTCGAGCGCCTGCCGGCACTGATTCAAAAGACGCAATTCAGCCTCGAGCAACGGATCCTTTTTCTTTTTCAGGTCCTTTTCGATGCGTTCGATTCGTTTTGCCGCCTGCTCGAGATCGTTCAAGATCAATTCGATGTCGACGCTCACAATGTCCCTGAGCGCATCGATCGACTCGGCCTCGTGTGGCACCTCCGGACTTTCAAAAAGGCGCACGACGTGCGCCAGCGCATCTGCCTCCCGCAAGGGCACGAGCGACGCCTTGTTTTTCTCCCGGTCTTTCTGAATGCCGCCGATGTCCACGTACTCAATCGTGGCGTAGGTGATCTTCTTCGGCCTGAAGACCTCAGCGAGTTTCCTGACCCGCTCATCAGGTACCCGGGCGATCCCCACATGCGCTTCTGTCGGAGCGCTCCGTGTCCCCACGCGCGCCCGGGTCAAGATGCGGAAAAGACTGGTCTTTCCTACCTGCGGCAGCCCGATAATTCCTGTCTGCATAAGCGTTCGATACTAGCACAGCCATTTCCGACTTCCCCGCGCCCCCATCGGTGACCATGATCACAGACCCGAAAGAATCGATCGGTAGAATCAGTTCTCGAGAGGCGCCATGACCAAGGCCGTCGACTTAGAGCCAAGGGAGCTGCTTCAGCAATTGGCTTCGCTTCGCTCCGAGATGCTGGATCTGGAAGCCTCCGGCCAGACCGAGTTCGCCGGTGTGCACACCGATCACCGCTCGAGCGCAGCGAATCTGCTCCATTACCTCGCTTTGCGCCGACACGACATCCGCCAATTACAAGGCCAGCTCGCCGCTTTGGGGCTTTCCTCTCTCGGCCGCACCGAGCCTCATGTCATCAGCGCACTGTACGCCGTGATGAACGCCCTTCATCGCCTGGCCGGATCGCATGAGAACGGCGAGGGCCTACCCCACAGCGCTCCCGACATAGGCGCAGGGGCCGTGTTGCTCGACAACAATACCCAGGCTCTGCTCGGGCCTCCACCGAGGGGCCGCAGCGTCCGCATCATGGTCACCATGCCGTCGGAGGCAGCCACCGATTACAACTTGGTTCGCGATCTGGTTCTTCACGGCATGGATTGCATGCGCATCAATTGCGCTCATGACGGATCCGACGCGTGGCTGAGCATGATCCGCAACCTGCGCCGCGCGGAAAAGGAAACGGGCAAACTGTGCAAGGTAGCGATGGATGTGGCCGGCCCGAAGCTCCGCACCGGCCCGGTCGAATCCGGCCCGGCGGTAGTGAAATTCAAACCTCTCCGGGACGATCTGGGCCGCGTCATCTCGCCCGCGCGCGTTTGGCTGACGCCCGCGAGCCGACCCGAGCACGCTCCGGCGCACGCTGACGCGTCCATCCCCGTCCCGGCCGATTGGTTGGCTCGGCTGAAAACGGGTGATCATGTGCGCTTCCGGGATGCGCGCGGCTCCTCTCGCTCGCTGAGAATCACTGCGTGTAGCGGACGGAGTCGATGGGCCGAATCGAGCAAGACCTGCTATATCGTGCCCGGGCTCGAATTCGAGTCTGAGACAAAGAAAACGGCCAGCCGCTTAAAAAACAAGGCGCTCAAGCGGGGCTTGCCGACTGCGCGCGTCGGCCAGATTCCTCCGAAGGAACAGCAGATCCTACTCAAAGTCGGAGACACCCTCATCCTGACCCGGTCGCTCGATCCCGGCCAGCCTGCGAGATACGACAAGAAAAAGCAACTGATCAGCCCCGCTCACATCGGCGTGTCGCTTCCGGAGTTCTTCGATTGCGTGCGCCCCGGCGAACCGATCTCGCTCGATGACGGCAAGATTGGCGGCCTCATCCGTGAAGTGGGTTCCGAAGAAGTCCGCGTCGAGATCACCCAGGCGCGTCCAACGGGTGAGAAGCTGGGGGCTGAGAAAGGAATCAACGTTCCCGATTCCACGCTTCGCTTGTCCTCGTTGACAAAGGACGATCTTGAAACTTTGAAGTTCATCGTCCAGTACGCGGACATAGTTGGCTATTCGTTTGTTCGCAAGGAAGAGGACGTTCACGAGCTGCAGCGGCACCTGGCAGAATTGGGTGGCAAGGATCTTGGCATCATCCTGAAAATCGAGACACGCGAAGGCTTCGAGCAGCTCCCGCGCCTGCTGCTCGCCGCCATGCGCGGCCGCGCCGTCGGAGTCATGATCGCGCGCGGCGATTTGGCGATCGAATGCGGCTACCAGCGCCTTGCCGAGGTGCAGGAGGAAATCCTCTGGATCTGCGAAGCCGCACACATGCCGGTGATTTGGGCCACGCAGGTTCTCGAGTCACTGGCCAAGACCGGGGTTCCCTCGCGATCGGAAATTACCGATGCAGCGATGGGTGAGCGCGCCGAGTGTGTAATGCTCAACAAAGGTCCTTACATCGTTACTGCCGTGCGCATCTTAGACGACATTCTCCGGCGCATGCAGTCGCACCAGGAAAAGAAGCGGTCGATGCTTCGCAAGCTCAACGTCGCCTCTGCCTTCCGCGCCGGGGCCAGCGCGTGATACGTGCAAATCTGCGCGCGAGCACGTCGTCGCGCGTCCCCGCACAACCTTGAGTTCCCACAGAGCGTACGGGCTGCTCTTGCCTCGAGGCGCGACGGCTGTATATCATTTCGGCCCGACACGAGAACTGAGGTGATCGATGAAATGTCTTTCCCTGATTCTGGCCCTCCTTGCGTCCGAGGCGGTTTCAGCGCAAGACTGGGCGCAAGCCGCCCTTCAGAAATCGCCACGCCATCAAGAATGGGTAACGGTCAAGCACGATGGTCGCTCGGTGGAAACCTTCGTTGTCTATCCGGAGTTGAAGGATAAACGGCCGGTTGTGCTGGTGATTCACGAAATCTTCGGCATGACTGACTGGGTCGAAGATCTTTCCGATCAGCTCGCCGAGGCCGGCTACATTGCCGTTGCGCCTGATTTGCTTTCTGGCATGGGACCGAATGGCGGCCGCAGCTCCTCATTCGATCAGGCGAAGGCCATGGAGGCCGTCAGCCATCTCGATCCCTCACAGGTGACGGCCGACCTTATGGCCGTCGCTGACTACGGGAAAAAGCTGCCCGCGGCCACGGGCAGACTTTTTGTCGTCGGGTTCTGTTGGGGCGGTGGCCAGAGCTTTCGCTTCGCGACGAACCGTCCCGATCTTTCCGCTGCCTTTGTCTTCTACGGTGGGCCGCCAGATCCGGATGCGATGATGCGAATCGCCGCGCCGGTGTACGCTTTCTACGCCGGCAACGACGCTCGCGTCGATGCCACAATTCCCGCGGCGACCGCCAACATGAAAGCGGCCGGCAAAGTCTACGAGCCAGTCACTTACGAGGGCGCGGGACACGGCTTTATGCGAGCCGGCGAGGCTCCCGATGCCAGTGACGCCAATAAGAAAGCCCGCACCGATTCTTGGACGCGTTTGAAGGCTCTGCTCGAGAAGCACGAGTGATAAACGCTGCGACGAGCTCGCTTCCCTTGCCCTTCGACCACGTCGAGGCACACGCACACCTTTCGCGCGTCGACAAGCGACTCGCGCGCCTCATCGAGAGGGTCGGAACATTTCAATTCCGGCTCGACGAATGCGACAGCGTTTACGAATCCTTGCTCGAAGCCATCATGCATCAGAGCATTGCCGGGAAGGCTGCACAGGCTATTTTTCGACGCATCAAGGCACTCGGCGTCGACGGGAACTGCCCTGCTCCGGAGGAATTGCTTCGCGTGCCCACTCCGAAGCTGCGCAAGTGCGGCCTCTCGAACGCCAAGGTTGCCGCTGTGCGCGATCTGGCGCAGAAGACAATCGATGGCGTTGTACCAACGCTCGCGCAAGCTGAGAAGATGTCGGATCAGGAGCTTGTGGATCGGCTGATTTCCGTTCGAGGCATCGGTGCGTGGACCGTCGAGATGTGCTTGATCTTTCGTCTCGGCCGTCCGGACGTCCTGCCGATTCACGACTACGGCGTGCAAAAGGGCTACGCCATCACCTACCGCAAGAGCGAGATTCCGCGGCCGAAGGAACTGCTCAAATTCGGCGAGCGCTGGCGGCCCTATCGCACCATCGCAAGCTGGTACATGTGGCGCGCCGTTCAGCTCGCCGGCCCGAAAGCCCGCAAAATCACGAAGGTGCGAGCAAAGGGAAAGAACGTGCAAAAGGCCCACAAACGCGCCGCGAAAAAATCCTAGCCCTCTGCGCGCGGTCGATCCTCGCGCAAAGTCAAGAACAAGGCGATCAGTCCAATTAGCAGCACCGCGCCCTCGATATCTACGGAGACTTTGTGCAGCCGATCGAACTCGGCGCGGCGCGGATCGCTTCGAGGCGTCCGATCAACCGAACCCATCTGGCTCCGCAGCCGCGCCATACGGGGCATCACGTGATACTGCGAGACCATCGTCAGCAGCCCCATCAGGATTACGCCTGCCACCGATGACCTCGAAAATGCTCTCAGACCTTTGGCGAGCGCCAGCGATGCAATCACAAAAATCGCCGCGGAAACGAGCCCCATCACGTGCAATCCGCCCAGCGTGAAGCCCACCAGCAGCCCGGCCTCGTCCTGACTTGGCAGAACCGCAAACGCTCCTTCGGTCACCACCGCCGCAAAATACACGATGGCCCCGACCCACCCGGCTAGCGTAACGACCCTTACGAATTTTAGTGACAGCCTCATTTCGAGCCCGGGGCCCGTGAGCGCCACTCCTTGGGCACACCTTCTTAAATCAATATTTCAGGCAGCCTCACCAATGATGGCAGAATCGAATTTGAAGCATGGTGGGCGATCAAGGACTTGAACCTTGGACCTCTCCCGTGTGAGGGGAGCGCTCTAACCACTGAGCTAATCGCCCGCAAGCGCCTAGCAAAAGTAGCTAAGTTTTTGTAGCAGAAGGCCTAACGAATTGCAAACCGCGATCAACACAACGGTCGTCGCTGCCAGCAGCCGTCTCGCCGAGCTTCAGCGCTCGATCGGGCGGGTCGTCAAGGGCAAGGAGGACGTCATTCACCTTGCGCTCA
>CAYOXF010000084.1:0-21258 GCA_964407845.1 uncultured Acidobacteriaceae bacterium
CGTGAGCGCGGCCATTTGCGCCTCGATTTCGCGGCGCTTTTCTTCCTCACTCTTAATGTCAATGTTCCAACCGATCAGCTTACTCGCCAAGCGTACGTTCTGGCCCTTCTTGCCGATGGCCAGAGAGAGCTGCGTGTCTTCGACAATCACCTCAAGCCGCTTTTCTTCCGGATCGATGATCTGAACGCGCGTCACCTTCGCAGGGCTGAGAGCCTTTTGCGCGAACGCGATCGTCTCTTCGCTATAGGGAATGATGTCGATCTTCTCGCCGCGCAGCTCGCGGATAATCGACTGCACGCGCATCCCCTTCATGCCCACACACGCTCCCACCGGATCGACATCCTTATCGCGGCTCTCAACGGCAATTTTTGTGCGCTCGCCGGCTTCGCGGGCAACGGCGCGAATCTGCACGGTACCATCGTAAATCTCCGGTACTTCCATTTCGAACAGGCGCTGCACCAGAGCCGCATCGGCGCGCGAAACAACCACTTGCGGTCCTTTGGCCGCGCGCTCGACGGCCCGGATGGTGACGCGCAGCCGGTCGCCCACATTGTATGTCTCCAGCCGCGACTGCTCTCGTTTGGGAATGCGCGCTTCGGTGCGGCCGATATCCACGATAATGTCGGGACCTTCCATGCGCTTGACGATACTGTTGACGAGCTCTCCGACGCGCGTGTGGAACTCGTTGTAGATCGTATCGCGCTCGGCCTCCCGGACTTTTTGCAGGATCACCTGCTTGGCCGTCTGAGCCGCAATTCTGCCAAGCACGTCGGTGGGCTTGGCCTGCACGATCTCGCCGCCTACTTCGATCGATGGGTTGTGCTTGCGTGCCTCGGTAAGGGACATTTCGCGCAGCGGGTCGGCGACTTCGTCCACCACCGCGTGTACGGAATAGACATCCACCTGGCCGGTTTCGGGATTGAACTTGGAACGAAGATCCTCGTCGGTGCGATAGTACTTCCGCGCCGCGACAACCATCGCGTCCTCGATGGCCGCGACGATGATCTCCGGTTCGATATGCTTTTCCCGGCTGATCTGCTCGATTGTCTGGTACAGCAGACTGGCCATCCCCGCTTCTCCTGACCCCCCACCCTACAGCTCCACCACTAGATTCGCTTTGCGAATCGCCGCGTACGGAACGGCGAGTTCACGGTCTTTGACGCTCACCCTTACGAAGCCGTCCGCATACCCTCCCAGACGGCCCTCCATATAGCTCTGATGCTCGATCGGCTCGCTGAGCCAAATCTTCGCAAGCCGCCCCGCAAAACGCTCGTAGTCGGCCGGCTTGATCAGCTTGCGATCCAGCCCGGGCGAGCTAACCTCCAAAATGTAACTCGCCCCTCCCGGCACCAGCTCTTCCACGTCGAGGATCACGCTCAGCTGCTCGCTGACGCGCTCACAGTCCTTGTGGCTAATCCCGGATGCGCCGGGATGAGCAGGGTCCGATGGCCGGTCGATATAAACTCGAAGGAGGCGCTGCTTGCCCACCTTCCACTCGACATCGAAGACTTCCAGCCCTTCTGAACGGGCGACCCTTTCTGCCGCCTCACGAATCTTTTCCAGGTCCATTCTCGTCTGCGACCAGCGTCTCGACCAACGCCCGCCGGCCTTACTCGCCCAACAAAAAAGTGGGCTTGCGCCCACTGGTTTGCTCGACCCATCCGGAAGCAATAAGCAGTATAGTATCCACGGCCACCAGAACGCAAGGGCGGTGCGGGCCCCCCGGCCGCAGCGCCAACCCGGGCCATTCTGATACGATACGGCCAGTAAGGTGCAGCGGTGACCCTGCGCGAGGCGATCGACCGATACCTGGTGGTGGCTGGTGGCTACGGCAAGGCAGTGGCGCTCGCCGCTCTGGGTCCGCACGCAGAGACGGAGCGGAGCTTCAGTCTGTTTGATGAGGATTACCATATTAGCCGGTTCATTCACATGCGGAACGATTCCGGCGAGAGCTTTCAGATCAATGGATTCCCGCAGACGCACGTTTCGATCGACGCTGAAATTCAGAGCATTCTCTGACTTTGGAATCTGATTCTAAGTCCCTGCGCCGGAATCGTGCGCTCGAGGAATCGCTTTGTTCTACCGATGACCTTTTTGACCGGCGGCCTGTGCCCGCTGCGCCGTCTTTGCCGCTTCCTGCGCGCGTCTTCCCGTTCTGACAACCGAGCTGAGGTTTTCGGGGTGGGACCTTATTCCTACCGCACGGGAGGCTGAAAATCAAATCCGGGATCGACGTCGACGGGAATGTCTGAGCCCTTGCTGAGTGCTGCGGTGAGCTCGGGGGGCATTACGGCATACTTTCTAAACCAGTTTTCCGTGCGCGCACGGTCACCGGTGGCTTCCTGTTCGAGAAGTTCCTTTGCGAGCGAGGCCATGGCTCCCGGCATTTTTTCAAAATTTACCTCGTATTGTCCGGTGGATGGGTCGCGGCGGATCGCCTGCTGTTCGCTGAGGTAGCTGAACTCCATCATCGCGCCCTGACCGTGCGCTTCGGCGATGCCAAAGCGAATGGTGCGGAAGGTTTCGCCAAGAAAGGAAGCATAAATGCCGTTGAGCTTATCCTTCGGGATGGCACCATGATCCACGAGCCATTTCACGCACATCATGCCGGTAATGTCGGCCTTGGATTCTTCAAGAGCCGAATACTGCGGACCGATCGCTTCCCGGATGTCGGATTGGCCCGCCGCCGTACGGGCATAGGCGGGCCCCAGGCCGTGAGAAATCTCGTGCAGGGTCACGAAAGTGAGCAGTTCCTCTCCGGTGACGAGTTTGGCTTGCTCGGGCGGCATCAGGCGCTGCGCGATCGGCAAGATAATGTAGTTGACGCGCGCCTCCATGAAGTTTTTCCAGAAAATCTTCTTGGAGCCCTTTTGTTCGTGAATGCGTGGATCGTTTGGAAGATTGTCGGCGACGGCCTGATACCCATGCAGGAGATCGCCCGCCCGGTAGATGGCGTCGACGACTTCCATGGGTGATTGCTTGCCGCGCTTCGACGGGAGATTTGCCGCCGCGAGCGGAAGTGACTCCTGCAGCCGAGGCACATATTGCTGAAAGACGGCGAGCTTGTTGCTTTCGGCGTCGTTGCGGATCATCACCGAAGCGCCGTAGGAGGTCTTCACCCCAAGAAGGCCGTCGAGATAGGTCTCATACGGCGCGAAGATGATGTCGAATTTCGGGTTTTTTAAATCGAGCCAGGCAATGTCGCTCGGAAAGTAGTCGTCGGTGAGCAACGCGTGGGCGCGTAGCTGGAGAAACTTTGCAAACGCGGGGTCATCGGTGAGTTCGGAGGCTTCGCGTAGATCGCGCGCCATGGGAACGAGAAATTCGCGGAAGGCAGTGTGGTAGGGGATGGCCTCGAGTGCATCAGAATTGCGGCGAATGATGGTTTGGGGGCTCCACAAGGCTGCTTTCTGATCGGCGTGGGCGGCGACGTAGGCGTCCAAATCGGCGCGTGTGATGCCTCGCTCAAAGAAACCGCGGCCGGGCGGCATCAAGGCCGTGCCCACAAACGGTTTGTTGTCGTCGATCAGATCGAAGCGGCCGCCATTGATTTTCAGATACTGGCGCAGCATCTGGTCCTGTGGGTTCTTGCTGTTTGCAAGCGACAGGTAGAGCTTCAGGCCCTCGGGATCGCTTTGACGCCAGTAAATACAATCAAGCAGGCCGGCGGCGTCGACGAGCTTATTGACCATTTTCTTCTCGCGATCTGTCAGGCCAGCGGAATCAAAAGAGATGTGAATCGGCTTGAATTTCGCGAGCCGCTCGGCAAGATCGGCTGCGACGACCAGTTTCGGAGCCGTCGCGGCACTCGCCGCCGGTTTAGGCTTCGGGGGTGACGCGGATTGCGCCGAAGCGACGGCCACTTGGAGGGCGAGGAAACAGAACAATAGAAACGCCCACAGGAAGAAAACCCGACGGGCAGAGGCCAGGCGATTGAGAACGGGTGGCCGCGAGCCCGCATGCTCGGGGCTTGCGGACGCCCCTGGTCCGGTTGCGCGAACGAAGACTCTCACGCGCCCATCTTAGAGCAGAAACGGTTGAGTGCAAGCGCACAGTCCTGTGGACGTGTCGCGTTGAGAAAATCTGCAGATCGAGTCAGCGCTCCCGTCTCGAGTACGGGCGCAGGCGAACGAACATGGCAACGCCGATCGGATGGGAGCCGTAGATCGGCTCGAGGATGCCGGGCACGCCGTACACAGTAAACTGTGCGCCAATGGCGGAGCTGAGATCAGGAATCCGGTCGAAGTCGCGGTCGTAGCCGAAGGTATAGGCTTGTACCTGGCCGATCGGTTTTTCGACGAACCCGGGCGGCAATGGGTTTTCGCCCAAGATCAGCTCGTTCGAGCGTTCGGCGCTTTCGATGCGCGTCCACGCGCCGTTGCGGGCGAGAAAGCGGACCGTGGATTCGAATAGATAACTGTTGAAGACTTCACCGCCTGGCAGCGATTCGGTGCGCCCCCAGACGAAGGTGCTGGCCCAATTGCCGTTTTGAAGCGGGCGGTTGTACATCACCGAAGCGGTCATGCGCGCCTGATTCTCCGAAGGGAACAGGGCTTCGGGGCTCGTGAGGTGTCCATAGGAATATTGGCCACTCCAGTTTTTCCCTGGCTGAACGGTCAGGCGAGTGCACCACGAGTCGATTTTCCCCTGATCAATGTCCCAGCGAAATTCGTCGGGCTCGCGACCGTGAAAGCCGGATGCCTCGATGCGAACCATTCGGTAGGTGATTCCCGTTGTGACAACGTCGGCAGCCACATGGGTGGAATCCTCCTGATGATGTCCGAGCGGAGCCAAGGGATTTTCGGCTGCCGATGCGCGATGCGGGTATGCCGTCGGTCCGAGCGCCGGATCGCCGGTCGGCGCCAAATAGAAAGAGAGGAGCCCATGGGTGCCGAGCCTGAGGTCATAGAGCACGGCGAGCTCCATGACGAAGTCGTGAGGATGCTGGCCATCGACAATGGGGAGTCCATAAGCGGTTTCGCCCTGCTGGAAAAGTAGCGGGTAGCGGCGGTCGGTAATGGTAGCGGGCTCTAGCGTGAGCATCGTTCGAATCGTAAAGACGCCGGGGCCAAGTTGGTGCTGGGCCATGCCCATGAACCAGTTGGTTGAAAAAAACTTGTCCGCTCCGCGTGGTCCGGACTGCTGCTGGTCAACCAGGAAGACATTGGCGTGGAACATCAAGCCCCATCGGTGTGCAACTTTCATGAGCATGGGCGAGGGAGTGGAATTTGGCTCCGCGCTGGTGCCAGATGTGTTGTGCAAAAGGATCTCCTCAATAAACCCCTCCGGGCGCGTGTTCGCTGGGGCAGTTGGGTTTGCATTCATGCCGGGCCTCTGGCCCATGTCCATACCGGGCATGTTTTGCATGTCTTCGGGCTGCTTTTTCTGGCTCTCGTTCTGCGGCTGGGCGACTAAGGACGACGAGCAGAGCAAAACGAGCAGAATCGACTTTTTCATGATGTGATCGGTAGTTCTTGCTTGAGCGATTGTGTCTACGACTTCGCGAATCGGCCGACAGCGAGGCGCATTGTCAGCGCCAATGTGGCCCCCCACGCGCAAGGAAGGAAGATTTCAGATTTTCAGACTCGTCGACAGAAGACCGCTCGTCGTGCCTGGCCACTGTAAAGCTGCAACTTTGACCAGGGTAGACCAGGGAAGCGAGCAAACGGCCAGCCATTGCCGTTGCTCAAGAGGTGGGGACGGGAGCTCGTGTGAACCCAATTGTCGACTTCTTCGAGGAAGGCGCGGCTGTGAAAGGTAAGGAGCCCTTTGAAACGGCACGGTGGTTTTGCAGTGAGCCGGTGACATTTTTGCTTGCGCAGGTGCGGAGGAAGTGGGAGGCAACGACATCGCTCGCGGTGAATTGCAGCACGGGCACATGCGTTCCCTAGGGCAGGGAGTTGTGCACGCAAAAGCCGAAGACGAAATCCAGAACAGCAGGCTTGCAACAAGGACTGCCGTTAATTTCCTGAAACACATGGTCAGCAGGGCATCTTAAAGCAGAAAAGTGGGAAGTTCCAACAGGTTCACACGGCCTGGCTCGACGTTGATCTGCGTCAGGAAGCCCGGTCACCTTCTGTGTCAGGTATTTACTTGGTGCTGACCGCGGAGGCCTGTAAGCGGGCAGCGAGAGCCTCCTGCTCGGCCCGCAGTGCGCCCGGGAGATGGGAGCCGAATTTTGCGAAGAACCGATCGACGGCCTGCTCTTCATCGGCCCAGGCGTTCGAGTGCACGGCTAACAGCTCATTCAGCGTATCGCGAGAAATCGACAGGCCGTCAAGCGTAAGGGAGGATGCGGTCGGGACGCAGCCGATGGGCGTGTCTGAGGCTCCAGCGCGCCCTTCGATGCGTTCCAGGATCCATTTCAGCACGCGGACATTTTCTCCGTAGCCTGGCCAGAGGAATTTGCCGTCTGCGTCACGACGAAACCAGTTGACGTGAAAAATCTTGGGCGGTTTCTTCAGCTTCGATCCCATCGCGAGCCAATGACCGAAATAATCACCCATGTTATAGCCACAGAAGGGAAGCATGGCCATGGGATCGCGGCGGGTAACGCCGACCGCTCCGGTCGCTGCCGCGGTCGTCTCCGATGCCATCGTGGCCCCGACGAAGACCCCGTGCTGCCAGCTATGAGATTCGTAAACAAGCGGTGCCAGGCGGGTGCGTCGACCGCCGAAAATCAGAGCGGAAATGGGCAGTCCCTGCGGATCCTCCCAACGCGGTGAAATGGAAGGCGATTGCGACGCCGGCACTGTGTAACGCGAATTCGGATGCGCGGCCGGGCTCTTACCCGATGACCATTTGTTGCCGTGCCAGTCCGTGAGGCCAGCCGGGGGCGCGGAATCCATGCCCTCCCACCAAGGTTCGCCGAATTGTGAGAGCGCGACGTTGGTAAAAATCGTGTCGTGATGAATGGCGGCTATCACATTGGGGTTCGTTTTGCCGTTTGTGCCGGGTGCCACACCGAAAAAGCCGGCCTCGGGATTGATGGCCCGCAGCGTGCCATCTGACGCAATATGCATCCAGGCGATATCGTCGCCGATGGTCCAGACGCGGTAGCCTTCAGATTGAAGGGCGGAGACCATCATCGCCAGGTTTGTTTTTCCGCAGGCGCTCGGGAATGCCCCGGCCATGTACGTAACGTTGCCGGAGGGGTCTTCCAAACCCAGTATCAGCATATGTTCGGCCATCCACGCCTGCTCGCGAGCCATCCAGCTGGCAATGCGCAGGGCGAAGCATTTCTTGCCGAGCAGAGCGTTTCCGCCGTAGCCCGAGCCGACGCTCCAGATCAACTTTTCCTCCGGGAAGTGAAGGATGAAGCGTCTATCGGGATTGAGGTCGGCGAGCGAATGAAGTCCCGGAACGAAATCGTCGGAATTACCGAGACGATCGAGCGCAACTTTTCCCATGCGCGACATGATGCGCATGCTTGCTGCGACATACGGGCTGTCTGTGATTTCGACGCCGATCTTGCTATACGGGGAACTTGCCGGACCCATGATATAGGGAACCACATACATCGTGCGACCCTTCATCGCGCCCTCAAACAGCGGCCGGACTTTTTCTTTGGCTTGGGCAGGATCCATCCAATTGTTGGTCGGGCCGACATCCTCTTTCTTCGGTGTGCAAATGAACGTGAGACCTTCGGTTCGGGCGACGTCGTTGGGATTGCTGCGATGCAGGTAACAGTGGGGGTAGGTCTGGCGATTCAGCTCAATGTATGTGCCATCGTTTAGCATCCGTTGGGTTAAACGCTCGTTTTCTGCCTCCGATCCATCGCACCAAACGATTTGGGTCGGTCGAGTCAGTCTGGCGGATTCTTCGACCCAGGCTTCCAGTGGTGTGGGCACCCAAACTCCCCTTGATTACGCTGGGACGCACATGCAAGTTTCGAAACTATGGCGCGTCACTACGGAAAAAACAAACCCATTCTAGCTAATAAAGTCAAAGCTTAGAGTACGCTGGAAGGAAATGCAAGCAGAGCGAGCAACCCGTTGGTGCCTCGTGGTTGAATGCTATACTCGCGCGAAGTGTACGCGCGAAAACTACGAGCGGAGATGAAGATTGGAGACGAGCGAAAGCCGGTACCGCTCGACTGGCTCGACAGTTTTTGCATGCGGAATTTTACAGGTTCGGTCGAATTCGACGATACCCTGCCTCTAGGGGACGGGCGATTGGAAGCGGGATTACGCGTTGACTTAGAGCGGCTGGCGGCCGCCATGAGCGACTGGTTCACCAAACGCGGGAAGGGACAAGGAGCCAGAGTGATTGTGGAGATTCGTCGAGAGAGTTAGCCCAAGCTCGGGAAGGTGCAGCGCGAAAAAAGAGAGGGCCGAACCATTCCCGCTCACGTTTGGGGCGTTGCAGCGACATGGCGGGAGAGGTCCGGCTCCCACCTGTGTTTCGACGTGACCGAGAAGGGATCGTTAGCAGGAAGATAACACGAGGTCAGCCGCGAGTTTGCGTCAGCGACTGCGTGCGCGAGGTTCTGGCCTGCCAGTTGGCGAGCAGAGCCTTGATGGTGGGCAGCGCCGCGCGGGCGGCGTCTTCTCCCGCCTCGATGAGCTGCGGCGTTTTCGCAAACTCGTCCCATAGAATGTGATGGACATTCGGCTCGATCAAGACATCGGTGGCGGCGCGCCAGGGTTGGGCAGCGGCCATCTGGAGAATCGAAAAGGAACGGGAGATGACCTCGATCGTGTTGCGCGGCCCCGTCGTGAGAAGTCCTGGCTCCAGATGCACGCTGATCACGACCTCCGCGCCCAATTTGCGCACTGCAGGCGCTGGCACAGTTTCGGTGAGAAACCCATCCACGAGAATGCGGCCCTTGTGACGCACCGGCAAGAATAGGCCGGGATAGGCACAGGAGGCGCGCAGCGCCGGGCCGATTTCGCCACTGGTAAAGTAGACCGATTGCCCTGCCATCAGATCCGTGGCAACGATACTGAGAGGAATCTTGAGCTGATCAAAGGTCTTTGCAGGTGTGAATTTGTGGAGAAACTCGTCAAGGCGCTCATTCGACGCCATCCCCATGCGCGAGAGGGTCCAGCGGCCGAAATCGCGAAAGTGCGTTTCCGCACCGCGGCGTTCCATCTCTTCGAGCGAGGTCCCGCCGGCATAGGCCGCCGCGACTAGCCCGCCGACGCTCGTGCCGGCGACGAAGTCGACAGGGATTTCGTGCATTTCGAGGACCCGAAGGACACCGACATGAGCGATTCCTCGCGCGAATCCGCCACCGAGAGCGACCCCGATTTTCGGCCGCTCACCCTGTCCGGCATAGGCAAAGGAGCGCAGGCCGTGGACGGCCCACGAGAGCCATTTTGTTGCCGAATCCATCTGGCACCTCGGCGCAATACTCGCACCCAATATTAAATCTACCAAAATTCACCCGGCCGGAGCGTTTCCGGTTGACCCTGTTTGGCGGTTTTGCAACGATGTGCCTTGCTTGAGGTGGCCGAATGAAGCCCCGAATCGAAAAAGCGGCGGTGCTGGGAGCGGGAACGATGGGGGCGCGCATCGCCGCCCATCTCGCAAACGCCGGCATTTCTTGCTATCTCCTCGATATGGTCCCGCCGGAATTGAGCGCCGAAGAGATGCGCAAGGGGCTGACGCTTGAAAACCCTGCCGTGCGAAATCGCATTGTGCAGGCGGGACTCGAAGCGGCGAAACAGTCACGCCCTGCGGCACTGTTCACTCCTGAGTCGGCGAGGCTCATCACGACGGGAAATTTCGACGACAATCTGGCTTGGTGCGGCGAAGTGGACTGGATCATCGAAGCGGTCGCCGAGAATCTTGAGATCAAACGCAAGCTTTTTAGCCGCGTCGAGAGCGTCCGCAAGCCGGGAACCATCGTTACGTCGAACACCTCAGGACTGCCCATTCGCCTTATCGCGGACGGGCGCTCGGAGGATTTTCAGCGGCATTGGGCAGGCACACACTTCTTCAATCCGCCGCGCTACATGAAATTGGTCGAGTTAGTTCCCGGTCCCGACACATTGCCCCAGGTATTGGCAACCCTGAAGGAAGTCTGCGACATGCAATTGGGCAAGGGCGTGGTCATCGCCAAGGACACGCCGAACTTTATCGCAAATCGCATCGGCACGTTTGCGCTGCTCAACGCGTTTCAGAAGATGCAGGAACTGGAATTGACCGTCGAGGAGGTAGACCTGTTGAGCGGTCCAGTGATCGGCTGGCCCAATTCGGCTACGTTTCGCACGCTCGACATCGTCGGACTCGACGTGCTGGTCCATGTGATTCGAAACCTTTACGACAATGTGACCGATGACGAATCCCGCGAACTGTATCGCGTGCCGCCTCTGATGGAAGAGATGATGCGGCGCCGCTGGCTGGGTGAGAAGACCGGCAGCGGGTTCTACAAGCGCGTGAAGGGTTCGGGCGAATCGGAAATCCTGACGCTCGACTGGCAGAAGATGGAGTATCGGCCGCGACAGAGGGCGAAATTCAGCTCGATTGAGGCTGCCGGGACGATCGAGAGCACGCGCGAGCGATTGCCTGCGCTTGTCAAAGGGGCGCTCGATCAAACGGTTGCTGACAAGGCCAGCCGTTTCCTGTGGTCGACTTTGAGCGCCACGTGCCTCTATGCCGCGCGGCGCGTGCCCGATATCGCCGAGCGCATCGTCGATGTGGACCGTGCGATGCGCTGGGGTTTCGGCTGGGAGCTGGGACCCTTTGAGGTTTGGGATGCCATCGGCGTCGCGCGGATGGCCCAGGCGCTCGCACGAGAGGAGAAGCAGATACCGGCCCTCGTTGCGGACGTACTCGCGTCGCCGAACCAATCCTTCTACCTGACAGAGAAAGGTAGCACGCGATACTTCACTCCGCCCGCCACCTTGCGACCGCTGGAAGAGGACGCCGGCGTGATCGTTCTGAAAGCCCTCAAGGAGCGTTCGACCGTAATCGAGGAAAAGTCTGCTGCAAGCCTCATCGATCTCGGCGATGGGGTGTTGTGTTGCGAATTTCACTCCAAGATGAACTCAATCGGGGGAGATACGCTGGCGATCCTGCAGGCGGGCGTCAAACGCCTCGAAACCGAATTCGAGGCGATGGTGATCGGAAACCAAGAGCCCAATTTTTCCGCCGGCGCCAACCTGATGCTCCTTCTCATGATGGCCCAGGAAGGTGAGTGGGATGACATTCATGTCGCCGTCCGCCAGTTTCAACGTGTGAATATGGCGATCAAGTACGCACCTGGACCCGTCGTCGCAGCACCGCACGCCATGGCCTTGGGAGGGGGCTGTGAAATTCCGTTGCACGCAGCCAGAATTCATGCGGCCGCAGAGACCTACATGGGACTGGTGGAAGCAGGTGTGGGCCTTATTCCCGCCGGTGGCGGGATGAAAGAAATGCTGATTCGCGCCAATGAGCATGCGGCCGGCGCAGACACCCTCGACCTGCTGCACGCGCTCAGGCCCATTTTCGAGAACATTGCCATGGCGAAAGTTTCTACCAGCGGTGAGCAGGCGCGGTCGCTAGGCTACTTGCGGCCTTCCGACCTGGTGGCCATGAACCGCGACCGCCAGATCGCCGACGCCAAACAGACGGCGCTCGCGCTGGTGCGCGCCGGGTATCATCCGCCGGCTCCTGCGGAAATTCGCGTCCTCGGTGAAGAGTTTCTCGCAGCGGCGAAGCTCGTGATTCACATGATGATCCGCGGTGAATACGCTACCGAGTTTGACGGCGTCGTGGCCCGCAAGCTTGCCTTCATCTTGGCGGGAGGAAGCATCACGGCGGCGCAGACGGTTCCCGAGCAATACGTACTCGATCTTGAGCGCGAAGCTTTCGTCAGTCTGTGTGGCGAGCCCAGAACGCAGCAACGCATCGCGCATACCCTAAAGACCGGTAAGCCCCTTCGAAACTAGTGACCCTTGGTTTGCCGAAATGGGCATCGGGGGTACGAACGTACTATTGCCGCCCTTTTCTGTGCCCGCCCAAAATCAACATTCCGCGGCGATTCAGTTCGTTACAGGGGGGCGGTGTTCAACCGTTCGTACTATGGCACCAACCAAGGAGACACTCCCAGCCACCACGACGGACACAGCTGTTTCACAAACCAACACTCGGGGCAAGCGCGACTCGGCTCACATGCGATCGGACGCCGTCTCGCTCGAAGTGCCGGTCAAGGTCCACGGGTCGCGCCTGAACGACTCCGCGTTGGGTGCAACTCCCAAGAGCGAACCATTTGAGGAACAGACCTCGACCATGATTGTCTTCCCCCAGGGTGGTGTGTTGAAGATGGCCACGCCTGTGACCACGGGCCAGATGATGGTGGTCACGAACCTGAAATCCGGTCACGACTCCATTTGCCGGGTTGTAAAGGTTCGCGCCTATGGGGCAGGCCAGAGCTACGTGGAAGTCGAGTTTACGCATCGCCAGCCTGGCTATTGGGGCGTTTATTTTCCATCCGATGGACCGGAAGCCACGAGCCAGCTCATCCCGATTCCGCCCGCGACCCCAGCCGCTACGCCGGCCTCCCTGGAGCTGAGAATCGAGAAGAGACCACCACCTGACCCCTCCGCGTCCGTTCCGAAACCACCCATAGCGAAGTCAGCTGGTCCGGCAGACTCCGTCTTCGCGCCCATCGGCTCTCAGGAACAGGTACAGCCTGCTGCGTCGGCAACATCCTCGCGAGTGAAGCCGATTTCGATCGTTGAGCATGCCAGCAAATCCCCAGACTTCGCGACGGCCGGAAGCCCAATCATCGATTCTCTTTCCGTTGCGCCTTCCTCTCCTGTGGCTTCTGTTTCGCTGGATGAGTTGCAGGGAGACGCCGAAGCGGCGCCCGCCTTGTCCTTTGCGGGTGCGGGAGTGCCCGGCGAAGTGGCCGAAGACCCGCTTCCTGACAGCACGCCAGTTGCGGAGCACTCCGCGCCTCTTGGGCATTTCGCAACCGCTCTCGGCGCTCCCGAGTCCACACAGAGCAAAGGCAAGCATGGAGCGGCGATCGCTTTGAGTGCCGCCGCGCTGATTGCGCTGGCAGCGGGAACTGCGTATTACTTCCAGTGGGTTCCGCTCGGAACGAAATCTGCTGCAAAACCGGCCGCAACGATTCCGGCACCGGCCGAAGTTCCGGTCACAGCGGTCACGCCACAGACGAATCTCATTCCACAGGGGCTGAATCCGGCTTCTTCCTCCCTGCCAGCCAATTCAGCGACCGTACCGCCTGCGACGACTGCGGCGGTTGCAGGCGCCCCTTCCCCTAAGGTGAACGCAGCAGCACCGGCGCCGTTGAGATCAAGCAAGTCTGCACCGGAAGCACCGCCAGCTGCAGCGCCAGTGACCGCGAACCCGCCTTCGAAGGTGCCGGACATGTTTGTCGCACTCAACGCGCACCCGACTTCGCGTACCTATTCGTCAGATTCGGGGGCTGCCGAAGCGGCGGCGCCCACAGTCGATTCGGGCGGCAGCGATGGGGGGCTCTCTGCAATTGCTTCCTCTTCAGTGGTCCCACCTCCTTCGGAGGAGCAAGAGGCTCCCGTTCGCATTCGCGTGGGTGGCGCAATAAAGCCTCCGCGGTTGCTGTCTTCCGTTCTGCCCGTCTATCCAGCCGTGGCGCGTGAGACCGGGATAGAAGGCGACGTCGTCATTGACACGACGATCGACAAAACCGGTAAGGTCACCGGCATGAAGGTTGTCTCCGGCAATGCGATGTTGCGTCAGGCAGCCCTCGACGCGCTGCGCCAATGGAAGTACGAGCCCTCCAAACTGAATGGCGAAGCCGTGCCGGTACAATTAACGGTGACGATCAAATTTCACCGCCAATAGAAGTCACTCAACCGGTTTCGGTCGATTCACCGGCCCACGGTTGCTTTTTTCCCCCCGCTGGCATCCAATGGAGCAGTTCGGTGACCGTTTCACCGACTTGACCGAGGTGGGCCATGCAAGAAGCTCTGATCGTAAGTTCCGTTCGTACTGCTGTCGGCAAAGCGCCTAGGGGGACGTTGCGCGCCAGCCGGCCTGATGATCTCGCGGCGAGGGCGATTGAGGAGGCAATCGCGCGGGTCAAGGGCCTCGATCCGGCGGAGGTCGAGGATGTCATCATCGGCTGTGCGACTCCCGAGGCCGAGCAGGGAATGAACGTGGCGCGGATCGCGTCGTTGCGCGCCGGATTGCCGGTGAACGTTTCGGCAATGACCGTCAATCGGTTCTGCTCATCAGGTTTGCAAGCGATCGCGATCGCTGCGCAGCAGATCGTTTCCGGGCAGAGCGAAGTGGTTGTCGCCGGTGGCGCCGAATCCATCAGCATGGTGCCGATGGGCGGACACAAGGTTTCACCCAATCCTTGGCTGATGGACCATTACCCGGACGCCTATCTCAACATGGGCCTCACTGCCGAAAACCTTGCGCGCAAATATGGGCTCACCCGCGAACAGGCCGACGAATTCTCGCTTGCGAGCCATCAGAAGGCGGTTGCCGCCATCAGAGCGGGGAAGTTCAAGGATGAGATCGCACCGGTCGAAGTGAGCTACACCTATGTCGAAAGCGGTGCGAACGGATCGTCGGCCCCGGCCAAGAGGAAGACGCACACAGTCACCTTCGACACCGACGAGGGACCGCGTGCCGATACCTCGATGGAGGCGCTCGGGAGACTCAAGCCCGTGTTTCACGCGCGCGGCGTGGTCACTGCGGGAAATAGCTCGCAGATGAGTGATGCTGCCGCGGCGGCCGTTTTGATGAGTGCCGAGCGCGCACAGAGGCTCGGGCTAAAGCCGATGGCGCGTTTCGTCTCGTTCGCGACGGCCGGATGCCCGCCCGAGGAGATGGGCATCGGGCCGGTTTACGCAATACCGAAGGCTCTCAAAATTGCGGGACTCAAGCTGGACCAGGTCGAAGTGATCGAGCTGAACGAGGCTTTCGCCGTGCAATCTCTGTCGGTGATCAAACTTGCTGGATTGGACCCATCGCGCGTGAATGTGAATGGAGGCGCGATTGCGCTGGGGCATCCGCTCGGGTGCACGGGGGCGAAACTGACGGCCTCGATCCTACGGGAGATGGAGCGGCGCCGGTCGCGTTACGGGATGGTCACGATGTGCATTGGCGGAGGCATGGGAGCCGCAGGAATTTTCGAGCGCGCCGCGTGACCGCATTCCGAAGAGCATTCTGGTGACGGCTCCGCGAGCGGTGATGCGATGTTTTGGCAAGCCCGGCAGGGCTGTCGCTGGGCACTGACCAATCAGGAAGGGAAGACCATGGCCACGACCGTTTCTCAGTCCCTCAATCGAGGTGGGGCGTTTCTTGTTGTGACGACTAGCCCCGCAGATGTTTTCACCCCAGCGGACATCTCTGACGATCAGCGCCTAATCGGTCAGACGGCTGCTGAATTTGTTGCCAAGGAAGTCATTCCGATGATTCCCGACCTTGAAAACCACAAAGAGGGCGTGATGCCGCGGCTGCTGAAAAAGGCCGGGGAGATCGGGCTGTTGGGCGCTGGGATTCCCGAAGCGTACGGGGGCTCGGAGCTGGATAAAGTTGCCGCAACGATCCTGAGTGAAAAAATCAGCGTCTACGCGTCGTTTGCTGTCGCGTTCGGCGGGACCACCGGTATCGGGACCATTCCGATCGTCTACTTCGGGACGGAGGAACAGAAGAAGAAGTACTTGCCGAAGATCGCCACAGGCGAGTGGCTGAGCGCCTATTGCCTATCGGAGCCGCAGGCGGGTTCCGACGCCCTCGCCACACGGACGCGCGCCCAGCTTTCGCCGGATGGCAGGCACTGGATTTTGAACGGGCAGAAAATGTGGATCACGAATGGCGGTTTTGCCGACGTCTACATTGTTTTCGCGAAGGTGGACGGCGAAAAGTTTTCAGCGTTTATCGTCGAGCGGAATACACCGGGCTTTAGCGTCGGCGCCGAGGAAAACAAGATGGGCATTCGGGGCAGCTCGACGGTGCCACTTTTTCTTGAGAACGCGCGCGTGCCCAGCCAGAACCTGCTGCACGAAATCGGGCGCGGGCATATCGTCGCATTCAATACGTTGAACGCGGGGCGGCATACGCTGGGCGTGTCTTGCCTGGGTGGTTCGAAAAAAGCGCTGGAGGAGGCATCGAAGTACGCGAAGGAGCGGGTGGCCTTCGGGAAACCGATCGCCAGCTTCGGGTTGATCCAGGCAAAGCTGGGCGAAATGGCGATTCGCATCTATGCGCTTGAGTCGATGATCTATCGGACTGCGGGAACGATCGAAACGGCTGTGTCGACGTCCGGCGTCGACAAAGTAACGCAGGCGATGCAGGCGCTCGAGGAATACGCGATCGAAAGCTCCATCAGCAAAGTTGCGGGCAGTGAGACACTCGACTACTGCGTCGATGAGGGCTTGCAGATCTTTGGCGGTTACGGATTTCACGAAGACTATCCGATGGCACGCGCTTACCGCGACAGCCGCATCAACCGCATCTTCGAAGGCACGAACGAGATCAACCGCATGGTCATCATCCAGATGCTGATGAAACGAACCATGGCGGGTGTTCTGCCGTTGATTGCCGCCGCAAAGAAGCTTGCCGACGACCTGCTGGCCGGGCCACAGGGGGAAGAGGTGGGCACGGGTGATTTTACCGAGGAGGAGCGTTCCCTCGTCCATGCCAAGAAGATCTTCTTGCTGACCGCAGGTGCAGCGGTTGAGAAATTTCGAGAAAAGCTCGCGGATCACCAGGAGATTGTGTCCTCGCTTTCGAATATCGTGATCGAGATCTACGCCATCGAATCCTCGTTACGGCGCGCTCAGAAGGCCGCAGGCCGCGGTCCGGCGGCAAATCTTATGGCCGATGCGACGCGCGCGTTCACCTATGACGCGATGGATCGTCTTGAGAAGGAGGCGCGCACGGCACTGGCGGCGATATCTGACGGCGACATGCTGCTGACGCACCTCGCAGCGCTGCGGCGGTTCGCCAAACACGGGCCGGTCGATACGGTGGTACTGCGGCGGCGCGTCGCCGATGCCGTCCTGCTGCAAGAACGCTATCCGTTCGAAGGACGCTAGAGATCGAACTTTCTTCGCCGAAAAAAGATCGAAACGGTCGTCGCCTCCAGCTCTACGATGGCGTCCAGCGCGTGATTCCCAACGCGGCCCTCACAACGGAAAGAGTTTTCCTTCGCGGTCTCGCCGAGCAACACAACTCGATCAAGTCTAAAGACTTAGCCAGCGATTCCTTTGGCAATACCCGTGCATCTAAGCAGTACCGGAGGTGAGATCGACGTTTATGTCTACGGTTTTGGCAAGGCTCGGTGAATATGTCAGATCGATTCGGCCCCAAACGCGCAAGCGGATCGTTTGGGCCGTCGCGATCTTGCTTGTGCTGCAGCTGTATTTCGTACGCGAACTGATCGCCGCCGAACTGCTCTTTGGTGTGTTGTTTGTAGCTTTATTTTTAATCGTGACTGTCTGCTATCTGATCGGAACGGTTTGGGAAAACGGCCTCACCTGGGCCGAAATGGGTGCCCGCGCCGTGGCCAGCTTTACGCGGCGCAGCTACAGCACCCTGGAAGAACTCAGTAAAAGACCATTCCGCCATCCACATTCAGAGTCTGCCCGGTAATCGCACGGGCCTGATCGGACACCAGGAATAGGGCGGCCGAAGCCACCTCTTCGGCCGTCTGCGGTCTTCCTTGCAGTATTCCCTCGACCATTCGCTTCACGGTCTCGTCTGTGCCGGATTGGAAGTAGGCCGAAAATTCGCGTGCGAGATCCTGTGACATTCGCGTTTCCGTCACCGGGCCAGGGCAAAGAGAGTTGACGCGCACACCTTTGCGCGCGCCTTCGGCCGCCAGCACGCGCGTCAGTCCGATAAGCCCGGCTTTCGATGCGGTATAGGCAGCACTCAAGCCGAAAGCGACCTTAGCACCCACCGTCGAGATGTTTAGGATCGAACCGGCCTTCCGCTCATACATTTCCGGAAGAATAAGCCGCGAGAGCAGCATTGGCGCGCGCAGGTTGACTGCCATCACCTGGTCCCATTGTTGTGCCGACCACTTTTCGATCGGTTGCACCGGTCCGTAGGTCGCTGCGTTATTGACCAGAATATGGATGGCGCCGAACGCCCCGCGAGCCGCTCGGATGATCTTCTCGCTATCGGCCTCGCGCGCAAGATCCGCAGTCACGGCCGAAGCGCGGCCGCCGGCCTTCTCGATCTCTGCCGCCACCTGCTGGATCTCTGCTTCTGTACGCGCCGTGACGACAACCGCCGCGCCTTCCGAGGCAAATCGGCGGGCGATGGCCCGGCCGATCCCCCGTCCCCCTCCCGTTACAATGGCAGCTTGCCCCTGAAGCAGCATGGTCTGTTTCCGGTGACGGTGGAAGACGATACCATGGCAGGATCGAAAACAACCTACCCAAACGAGCTGGGTCGTTCCGCCATACTCGCTCCTAGCCATCCTGTTCGTGCTGATTGACTCATAGCCAGATGGGGCATAGCATGCCGCTTTCTTCGACCGACACGAAAGAGGATTCCCAGATGGCCAAGAAAATTGAGCTGTTGGGCTCTTACTGGACGCTCGCAAGTGGAGCCGAGCCGCACACCGACCATGAATTCAGCCCGATCGATTTGACCGAGCGCGTCGCTGCCGCATCACGCGCCGGCTTCAAGGGCTTCGGCATCTGGCATGCCGACCTCGCATATGTTCTTCAGAAATACAGTCTCAAAGAGATAAAGAAGATTTTGGAGGACAACGGGATCAAGCACGTCGAACTGGAGTTTTTGACGGATTGGTTTTTGGATGGTGAAAGAAAGAAACAATCCGACGTCGTCAAGAGGATGCTGCTGAAAGCGGCGGAGGTTCTTGGCGCGCGACACTTGAAAGTGGGCGAGTTTGAACGCAGCAACTGCCCCATGCCCCGCCTGACAGAGGCCTTCGCGACCCTCTGCAAGGATGCCGAAAATCACGGCACGCGAGTCTGCTACGAGATGATGCCATTTTCGACGATCGATTCGGTGGAAAAGGCGGTCGAACTCGTGAGCGGAGCAGGGGCGAAAAACGGCGGAATCTGTTTCGATCTGTGGCATATCGCCAAGCTGAAGATTCCGTTTGAGAAGATTGCGCGCACGCCGAAGCAATACGTTGTTTCGATCGAACTCAATGACGGGACGTACGAGTGCCCTTGGAGCTTGCACGAAGACACCATCAATCACCGCCTGTTTTGCGGCGACGGCGAATTCGATGTCCGAGGATTTGTCAGCGCCATGCTGAAGGCAGGCTACGAGGGTCCCTGGGGAATCGAAGTATTAAATGCCGAATGGAGAAAAAGGCCTCTCAGCGAAACCGTGGAGAAGGCCTTTCGATCGACGATGGCGCAATTTCCTGAACCCGGAACGCGCGAACAAGCTCTGAAAGCTTCGGCGGTCGGAAGAGCGGCGAGAAAGGCGGGGCCTAAAAGCGGCAAAGCATCGAAAAAGCCCAAGGGCCGGAAGCGAAGGAGCTAGCGGGCTACACCGCGGCCGTCTGCATCATCAGCACAGCCTTCACGGCGTCAACGATCTTCTGCTCGCTCGGCAAGACATAGCTTTCCAGCGCCTCACTGTACGGTACCGACGTATCGAGTGCCGTTACCATCTTGACCGGCGCCTTGAGGTATTTGAATCCCTGCTCAGCGATTTCTCCGGCGATCACAATCGAGGCCGAGGCATGGCGCGGGGCCTGATCGACCAGCACCAGCCGCCCCGTCTTTTTAACCGAATCGACGATCGTTTTGATATCGAGGGGCGCGAGCGTTCGTGGATCGATGACTTCCGCGCTGATGCCTTCCTTTGCCAGTGTTTCGGCAGCGGCGAGAGACTTTTTTACCATCCATGCCGTCGCAACGATGGTCACGTCGGTCCCGGCTCGCTTAATGTCTGCAACACCGAAGGGAACGATGTGCTCGCCATCCGGCACGGGGCTCTTGTCGATGGTCAGCATGTAGTGGTGCAGATAAACGACCGGATTGTCATCTCGAATCGCCGTGCGCATGAGGCCCATCGCGTCTGCAGAAGTTGAGGGGACTGCAATTTTGAGCCCAGGGATTCCCATCATGGCATGGTAGGTACAGTTGGAATGCTGGCCGGCCCAACCCGCCGCGAATCCGAACCCCGCCTTGAATACGCACGGCACCTTCACTTGTCCACCGGACATGTAGCGCAGTCGTGGCGCCTCGTTGATTACCTCATCGAAGGCCACGAGCATGAACTCCGCCATGTACAGCTCCACAATGGGTCGCAAACCGCTCATCGCCGCGCCGATGGCGATGCCGAGTTCGGCGGTTTCGGAAATGGGAGTGATGCGCACGCGGTCCCTGCCGAACTTGCGCACAAACGGATCGCGCTCGGTCATCGCCATGTTTTGGCCGTAGAACACCACGTTGGGGTCCCGCTGCATCTCCTCCGTGATGGCGACGGCAATGGCCTCGGCAAACATCATATCGCGCGGCATGAAGGCCTCCCTGTTCTGATTCGGCTATGCATAGACGTATTTGATCGCGTCTTCTGGCGTAGGCAGCGGGCTTGCAAGCGCGAACTTCACAACCTCGTCCATTTCCGCACGCACTCCCTCTTCGATTTTCTTGGCCTCAGCCTCGCTGAGCGTGCCGTTGCCGGTCAGTTGTGCGCGGAACTTCAGGATCGGGTCATTCTTTTTCGCCGCTTCAAATTCCGCTTTGTTGCCATACACTTCGATGGCCTCATGCTCCTGAAACTGCGTCGGCACGGGCGGGACGGTAATGGCGTTGCCGTGTGGGCTCAAGCGATAAAATCTGGATTCGATGAGAGACGGTCCCTGGCCCGATCGCGCCCGATCGACCGCCTGGCCGACTTCTTCGTACACCTTGAGCACGTCGGTGCCGTCCACGGTTACGCCGGGAATGCTGTAGGCCTTGGCCTTCTGCGAAAGCGGATCGCCAGCGATGGCGTTGGCGTCTTCAAGTTTGTAGTGGGTATAGGCTTGATACATGTTGTTCTCTAGGATGAAAACAACCGGTAGCTTCCAGACCGCTGCGAGGTTCAGTGTTTCGTGAAAAGCGCCCTGCTTCGATGATCCGTCGCCGAAAAACGAGTAGACGACCTGACCGGTCTTCTTCACCTGCGCGGCGTAGGCGACGCCCGCCGCATGCGCGATTCCCTGGCCGATGATCCCCGATGCGGTGGGGAAGTGGTGCGCCGGATCGGCGAGGTGCATCGAGCCGCCAAAGCCTTTGCACACGCCGTCGCGCCGCTGATAAATCTCCGCCATCAGCGCCCGCGCAGGCGTGCCGAGCACAAGCGGGTAGCCGTGGCAGCGGT
>CAYOXF010000085.1:0-28491 GCA_964407845.1 uncultured Acidobacteriaceae bacterium
CATTTCCTGCTCTTTGCCCTGCGCCACCAGTGTGAACTTATAGGGATCGCTCTGTTCGCTCGTCGCGTTGTTCTCGTCGATGGCACTCACGCGCCAGAAATAGTCGCCGGGATTGAGTCCCGTGATGTCCACACTGGTCTCGGCGGTCTTTCGCTCCGTGACAATGTGACTGAACATCGTCGTGGTGCTGGCCTGGAAATCATAGAACTTGGCCATCGGAGACGGCTTCCAGGAAAAATGGACCGGATCGTGCTTGGGATCGGCCACGATGATCGGCTGCAAATTGAGCGGCTCGACCAATTCGGGAGGCGCCAGGACCTGTGTCTTCACGATGGCTCCCCCGCCAGCAGGAATCGTGGCCCTTTCGAAGGCACCGATGTCGACGTGCTCGTTGCCCCGGTCCAGTTCCGCGCTTCCGGAATCGACGGTGACCTGCTGCTCGTTCGTTTCTGGATTGCTGCGCACGGCCATGCTGCTGTTGGCGCGCGCCGACGCCACCGCATTCTCAAAGGAGACTTCAGCCTTGGAGCCGGGAACGGGCCACGCCCCGGTCCTCAGATCGACCTGCCCGGAGGTCATGTGCACGGCAACCTGGGTAGGATGATCCTGGCCTACAAAATTTTCCTCTACGGTTACGTAGGTATCGCCCTTCACCGTGTAGGTGGTTCCATCGGCAAAAGCGATGCGCGCCATCCCGTCCGTGCCCGTTTGGATCAGGTCACCCTTGTCGAGCGTGATTTGGTAGTCCGCATTCACCCACTGCACGGAATTGGCCTTTTTCACCTGGACTCGGCCGTCGAGGTTGACAAAGCGCGCTTGCCGCGCGGAAAGCGTTGCGGCCACTCCTGGATCGGGACGCCCGATCGCGTCCGAGATCGCGTTGAGCAATTTGGAGGATTGGTCCGGGAACACCAAGTAGGTCGAGGCGAACACGATGGCGGTAATAACCACCGCATAGAGAATGACGGTGCGATACTTGACGGTGTGCCAATACACCTCGACGCGCGAAATCTTGGGCTTGGCAGCAGCGACGGATTTGTCGTGGATCGCGCTCACAGGGGGTCAATTTTTCAATTTAGCATAGGGGTAAGGGCCTTTCAATAAGGCCACAGGACGGTTGCGTAAGGGCCAACCCCCTCGATTTGGCTACGTTTTCAAAGCGTGGACACAAACTGCTTCTAGCTGAGGCCGGGCGGTTGGGACGGCGAATCTTCGAGCTCGATCCCGCTCGAAAAAGGGAGACCAGTCCTGATCGGCGTCCTGGGACCGACACCGACTCGCTCCCAAAAGCGAAACACATCTGACCCATCAGTTTCGTCAATCTATCGCTATACGATATACTTGCTTAAGTGAGTGTACAGTTCCGAGAAACGATCGATTACCAGTCGCTCGCCGACTTACGCTATGAAATCCGCCGTTTTCTGAATTTCAGCGAAAAGGCTGCGCGCGCGGCCGGCGTCGAGTCGCAGCAACATCAGGCGCTACTTGCCATCAAGGGACGTCGAGCGGGGCTCGAGACCACGGTGGGCGCGCTGGCCGAGCGCCTGCAGATCCGTCACCACACGGCGGTTGAGCTCATCGATCGTCTGGAATTGAAAGGTTGGATTCGCCGCTCGCCGAGTGAGGGCGACGCCCGCAAAGTGGATCTTCGCCTGACGCGTCGTGCCGACAAGCTTCTCCGAATGCTTTCCGTTTCGCATCGCGACGAACTGCGAACCGCGGGGCCACGGCTGCTTCGGGCGCTTCAATCCGTACTCAGGCACAAGCGGGCGCTTCAAGACCACAAGCGAGCAAGGACGCACCGGTTGCGATAGGCCAGAGTTCATTCGGGAGGGATCTGCTTGAAATCTCAGACTCGATCGACGCTTGAGGGAACGAGAACGCTCCCCTCTGTGACGCCTGCGCGGTATCGGATCGGGTGGATGTCGATTCTTGCTGCGCTTGTCGGAATTCTCGCCGGAATCATCGCCTATCTTCTCTACGACCTCATCGGGCTATTCACCAATCTTGCCTACTATCACCAGTGGTCGTTTCATTTCCGAAGCCCCGAAAACACTTTGCTTGGCCCGTGGATCATCGTCACACCGGTGATCGGAGGCCTCCTGGTTGGCTTGATGGCGAAATACGGCTCGCCGAAGATCAAGGGCCACGGCATTCCGGAAGCGATGGAAGCGGTCCTGACAAGCCGCAGCCGGATCGAGGCACGCGTGGCGATCTTAAAGCCCTTGTCCGCGGCGATCGCCATCGGTACCGGAGGTCCATTCGGCGCGGAAGGTCCTATTATTCAAACGGGCGGCGCATTCGGCTCGCTGGTAGGTCAATTGGTTTCAACCACCGCCGCCGAGCGAAAGGTGCTGCTGGCGTGCGGGGCAGGCGCCGGAATGGCGGCGACATTCAACACACCCATCGCCGGGGTGATCCTCTCGATCGAGTTACTGCTGTTTGAATTTCGTGCGCGCTCGTTCATACCCCTGGTGATCTCCACAACGTTCGCAACCAGCGTTCGCGCCCTACTACTCGGTCAGCGGTCTATGTTTGGGATGGGCAATGTGGATTTCGACCCGATTCACGGACTGCCGTTTTACGTGCTGCTCGGCATCATTTCTGGCGTCGCCGCGATTGGGTTCACCCGACTGCTCTATTGGGTCGAAGACCTCTTCGATCTGCTGCCCATCGATGATCTGTGGCATCCAGCGATCGGCGCGCTGGGGCTCGGCGTGATCGGCTTTTTCATCCCGCGAGTCCTCGGCGTCGGCTACGACACGATTTCCGACATCCTCAACAACCATCTCGCCCTGAAACTGTTGATTCTGATTGCGGTCTTCAAGACGATTGCGCTGGTTGTCTCGCTAGGATCGGGAACCTCGGGGGGATTGCTTGCGCCCATGTTCATGTCAAGCGCGGCGCTCGGTGGCGTCGTCGCCATCAGCATCAATCGCATATTCCCGGCAGCGCACCTTTCGCCCGGAGCGTACGCTCTGGTCGCCATGGCCGCCGTTTTTGGGGCCGCATCGCGCGCCACATTCGCGTTCATCGTGTTCGCCTTTGAGATCACGCGCGACTACAACGCGGTTCTGCCGCTGATGCTTGCTTCGGTCATCGCGGATCTGATCGCGCTCCGCTACCTGCCAACTTCCATCATGACGGAGAAGCTCGCACGCCGTGGCCTGCGCGTTCCTGGCGAGTACGAAGCGGGCGTGTTCCACACGGTCTCTGTCGGCGAGATCATGAACCAAACCGTGCCAGCTTTGGCTGAGGACATGACCATCGCGGAACTGGCGGAGAGTTCGAAGGGACCGAATCCTCCTCTCGACCTTCGCGACGGTCTTCCGGTTGTTGCCAAAGACGGCAAACTCACAGGAATCGTCACCCAGGGGGATTTGCTGCGTGCGCTGGAAAGCAATCCCAAAGGAGAGATCACCGTTTCCCAAGCTGGCTCCCAGAAACCCATTGTGGCCTATACGGACGAGCCGCTCGAAGATGCGCTCCACCGCATGCTGCGGCACGATGTGGGCCGGCTTCCGGTTGTTCGCCGCAGTGATCCCGACAAGATGGTGGGCTATCTGAATCGCTCGAACCTCCTGGGAGCCTGGACTCGCCAGCTGGAACAAGAAAGTGTGCGCGATGACGGCTGGCTGTTGCGATGGCGGCGCTCACAGAACTAAGGTCACAGCCGGGGGCATGGATCCCGGCGAGTTAGTGGATTTTGAGTTTTTCTATGATGCGCAAAACGTCGGGTTGGGAAACATCGTAAAGCGAGTGCTCATCTTCTTGTTCCAGCCGCTCGCGAAGATACTCAGCGGCGACGTAACTCGCTTCGCGATCGCTCAGGTTACGACCCGAACGCTCGCGAAACGTTACGAAGGCGGTATACGCCAGCCCGAGCACGACGCCCTTTCCGTCCACGAAAAATTTGCAATCCATGGTGTCGCTGTGGCGCGTGGCGATGGCGTTCCAGCAATGCGAAAAACTACAGTGGTAGACAAAATCGGTCACCTTCGACGGCACGTCGAACGCGCCGATAAATTCGCTCATCGCCCCCGCGTTGGGAATCGTTGGATACGGTGCCGCCTTCGCCATAAAGGGGCCTATTTCCTAGAGCCCGCCAGCGCGGGCTGGCTGGTCTGCTGGTAGCTTTGAAGCGCAGCCGCCGTCGCCGCTCCGGCCGGGAGCCGAAAACGCAGATCGGAGAGCGTTTTTTCCAAAGCCGCCAGGAAAATCAGCACGTTTGTCTTCTGGCACGAATACCCCATGAGTCCGATGCGCCAAATTTTGCCCTTCAGCGGACCCAGCCCACCTGCGATTTCGATATTGAATTCATCGAGGAGTTGTTTGCGCACAGCCGCGTCCTCGATTCCCGGAGGAATGTTCACGGCTGTTACGGTGACCAGACGATCCGCCGGATTGGAAACGAAAAGCTCCAGCCCCATGGCCTCCAGTCCTCTGACGAGTGCCTGCTGATTCATGCGATGACGTTCCCAGCGCGCCTTTAGCCCTTCTTCGAGCACGGCGCGTAGCGCTTCGCGCATGGCATAAATCAGCGTAATGGGTGGCGTGTGGTGATAGAGGCGATCCTTGCCCCAATAATTCATCGCCGTCGTCAAATCAAAGTACCAGCTTCTGACCGGCTCCCGTCGCGACCCGATTGCTTCTTCCGCTCGCTTGCTGACGGTGATCGGCGCCATTCCCGGCGGGGCACTCAGCGCTTTTTGCGAACCGCTGAAACAAATATCGATTCCCTCGCCGTCCACGTCGAGTGGAACGCCCGCAAGGCTTGCCACCGCGTCCACCACAAGCAACGCGCCCAGCTCATCGGCAACTCGGCGGTAGTCCGCCAGCGGCTGCACGACCCCGGACGACGTCTCGCCGTGCGCGAGCCCTACGAACTTGATCTTCCTGCCCTTGCCCGCGCGCAGAACCTCTGCCGGATCGACCGTGCGCCCGTAGGGAACCTCCACGCGAATCACGTTGGCAGGAATGCGCTCGGCGATAATGGCCATACGCTCAGAAAAAGCACCATTCACGCACACGATGCATTCATCGCCCGCATCGAGTGGGTTCATGACCGCCGCCTCGATGCCGCCCGAACCAGAGGCCGAGATGGGAAAGGTCAGATGATTCTGCGTCTGGAAGACACGCCGCAGCAGCACTTGCACGTCATCCATCATCTTGATGAACCACGGATCCATGTGGCCCACGATCGGTGCGGCCATGGCCCGGTATATGCGCGGATCCACGCAGGAGGGCCCCGGCGTCAGCATCAGTCGATCGGGCGGCAGCAGCTCGCCGACGTTTTCCTCCACACTCATTTTCTTTTCCTCACGAGGTGACCGCTTGCAAGGTTCTAGTCTCGCTAAATCCAGCCGCTCGGGTCAACGGCCAAAATGGACGAGCGGATTGAGAGAGTGGGCGGACCGAAGGCCGGCTCGCCCTGTTGCGCTCGAATTCGTTCAGGGTAGCGCGAAGACGTAAACGGAATCGACGGCGACGATGGCGACGTATTGTTTACCGTCTTTCGCTTGATACGTCATCGGGTTCGCGTTGGCGTTTTTGCCGAGCTTAACGACCCAAAGCTCCTTGCCGGTTTTGGAATCGATGGCGCGGAAGCGATTATCTGGGTTTGCTCCGATGAACACGAGGCCGCCCGCCGTGGCGATCGGTCCGGCGCTGCCACCGCCGCCCGTATTTTGCTTACTTGCGGGCAGACCTTCGGTGATCCCGATCACGGATTGCCAGGCAATGTCGCCGGTGTTGGCGTTGATCGCGTACAGCTTTCCCCACGGCGGTTTCTGGCAGGGCCAGTTTCCGAGCGGGTGGCCGCTGGCGTCCTTCACGACCGCGCTGAAACCGAAATAGGGGCCGGGGCCATCGACGCTGGCACGGTCGTACTGCTGCGTCGAACCTTCCGTGCCGCGGCCATAATTGCCCCCCGATTTTTTCTTCTCAATCCAGCCCATCAGCGACATATCGTGCGTTTGCACGAAAACGTAGCCATTGGTCGGATCGACGGCGGTGCCGCCCCAATTGGTCCCGCCGGTACCACCGGGGAATTGGATCGTTGTCTTGGGTGGCGTGCCGTCTTCATGGTAGAGCCAGGCGGTAAAAGGGCCGGCGTTATAGAGGCTTCCGCCACTTTTTGCGAGCAGATCCTGACAGGCCTTGGCGTGCTCCGGAGTTGTGTCATCGGCTGTGACGATGTCGTCCGCTTTATAACTCATGCGAGCCAGTGGCGGCGGTTTCAAGGGAAACGGCTGTGTCGGTGAATACCACTCGCCGGGCACGTCGCCCTTCGGAACCGGGCGCTCCTCGACGCCAAATACCGGCTTGCCGGTATCACGGTTTAGAATAAACATCAGGCCGGTTTTCCCAATCGCGACCAGCGCAGGAATTTCTTTCCCCTTCTGTTTAATGTCGACCAGGGCGGGGCCCGGCGGCAGATCTTGATCCCACAAATCATGGTGGATCGTTTGAAAATACCATTTCAGCTTGCCGGTATCGCCGTCCACCGCAACAATGGAATTGCCGAACAGATTGTTGCCGGGGCGATCTCCACCGTAGTAGTTGGGCGAGGGACCGCCAATGGGCATAAACAGCGTGTTGGTCTTCGGATCGACCGTCATGTACCAGCCCCACACGTTTGTTCCCGAGCGACCCTTCCAGCCCTGGTCGAGCCAGGAATCGTGACCCACCTCACCAGGCTGCGGAACGGTGTGGAAATCCCAGATCAAGTTGCCTGTGATCGCGTCGTAGGCGCGCGAATCACCGGGCGGGCCGACGGGCAACTCGCCCACGCTCGCGCCCAAAAAAACTAGATTCTTGTAGATGGTGGGCACGCCGTTGTAACCGACCTCCATGTCGACCACGCCGTTTTTACCAAAGGTTGGGATAACTTTGCCCGTGGCGGCGTCGAGCGCCATCAGTTTTCGGTTGAACGTCGTGAAGATGATGCGAGGAGGATGATCTTTATCGCCAGGCCAGTAGGCAACGCCGCGGGTCGGCGCCATCTGGACATCATAGTGCCAGATCTCTTTGCCCGAGGCGCCATCCAGCGCATAGACCTTGCCCGTACCGGGCAGGTACACCACGCCCTCCACCGCAATGGGAGTCACTTCCAGGCCGCCGCGTTCCGACAATGTAAAGGTCCATGATTGCACGAGCGTCGAGACGTTGGCCGCGTTGATCTGCTTCAGTACGGAATACCCCGTACCTTCGACATCGTGCCGATAGAACGGCCAATCACCCGCGGCGAACTGTGCCTGGCTGGCTGTAGCCAGGAGCGCCACCAAGATTAGGGCGCCAAGCGATTTCCTCATCCATCTCAAGAGCATGAATCGAGTCCCCTCTCCCCCAAGCCGCGCAGCATACTACCAATAAACACCGTGAGACGCGCAGGATTCTGCGCAGGTTACGCACTGCCCGACGTGAGCCCGGGAGGCTGAAACCCGCTACTTCCTTCCTAGACCCGAGGCAAGAAGGCGGGGACTCGTCGCGCGTATTCCTCAAACTGGGCTCCGAAGATGGCTCTGAGAAGCGTTTCTTCGCTGTGAATGCGAATGGCAGTGCCGATCAAATACACGGCGATCGCGGGAATCAGCGCCTGCCAGCGGCTGACAGCCAGCCCTGAGACGATCAGCATTCCAAACATCGCGAGATAGATCGGATTGCGGACAATCGCGTACGGGCCTCGGCGAATCAGTTCGTGGCCTTCGATCACTCGCGCCACGAGCGCCCACTGTTTGCCGAGTGCACGCGCGGCAGCATAGCAGAACCACGTGGAAACGAGCGCGAGCGCGATGGTAAGCGCTCCCAAGATCGCTTCGCCGGTCTTCGACATGGGCAAGATCGGGGAGAAACGCCGCCGAAACGCCCCGAAACAGATGGCGTAGGCCGCACCTTGTAGCAGCATCCCCACCAGGGATTTGCGATCGCGGCGTTGCGCGCCAAGGGCCGCGCCCCGCTTGCCCAAGACCGCGATTCCGGCAAAGGCGAGCCAGCATGCCATCACCACAAGGTACACAATTCTGGCGGGAGCGTTCGACGGCCAGGCGAGCAAGTCGAAGATGACTCCTTCAGCCAAGAGCCTTCCTGAGAATGGCGATTTGTCCGGCGTGATAGAGAGTGTGTTGAATCAAGCCATGCAGCACGACATAGCGCGAGGTGCTGGCTCCAGTGGTCTTTTGGTCTTTTCTGTCTAACTGGTCGTCCTCGATGCTCGCAGCGAAGTTGCGGAGGCGCAGGTGACTTTCTGTCAAATTTTCGACAGCGCGCTGCCACGCCGTTTCGCTCACCTCCCAAACGGGGGGCCAATCGCGCTCGGCTGTCACTTCAACGTCTTCGCCTCTTAGACGGTGCAACACAATCGCATTCCAGGATCCTAGATGGTGGACAAGTTCCCAAATCGAATGCGCCCCCCGGACGGTGTGCTTCGATGCGTCTTCGGCAGAAAGGCCCTCGAGCGTGGCCATCAGCGAAGGCCCGTGCCAGGCCTCTCCGGAAAACGCGCGATCCATCTGATCGAGGATTCTGTCGATCTCGCGCATGTCGACCTACCGATAGAAGCGTAGGACAGTAGACCGAGCGTGGCAAGCGAGTAGCAGTTCAGAACAGCTTATCGGAGTCGAGCAGGATGGTGACCGGCCCGTCATTCACAATCTCAACGGACATGTGCGCTTGGAAGACGCCTGTTTCCACAGTCACGCCAAACGCCTTTAGAGCACGCACAAACTCCTCATAGAGCGCCTTACCTTTCTCAGGCCCGGCCGCTCCCAAAAAGCTTGGCCGGCGCTGGGCACGCGCGTCGCCGTAGAGCGTGAATTGCGACACAGCCAGGATGGCACCTCCGGTATCGGAGACAGAGCGATTCATCTTGCCATGCTCGTCGTTGAAGATACGAAGGTGGACGATTTTCTCCGCCAACGACGCAGCCGTATCGGGCCCATCATTGCGCCCGACGGCCACGAGCACAGCGAGGCCCGGACCGATTTGACCTGCTACCTTATCTTCGACAACGACCCGGGCACGGCTGACCCGCTGAATAACCGCTCGCATAGCCGCGATTCTACCGTGTGGCAGCGCGGTTGCGCGGACGAAACGCGATGCCTACCATGGTGCCGCGGTGTCGCTCATGAGCAAAACGCTTCGATCGTCTACGGCCTCGGAACGCTGGTTGACGCGCGGTGTTCTCGGAATTGGCCTAGCGAGCCTTTTTTCGGACTGGGGACATGAGGCGGCGACAGCCATTCTGCCCACATTTCTTTTCAGCATGGGTGCGCCCGCCGTCGCGCTGGGCTTGATCGAAGGCGTGTCCGACGGCTTCTCGAGTTTCGCGAAACTTGCGGGCGGACTCATCGCCGACCGCCCGCGATGGAGGAAGCCCGTCGGCATCATCGGCTATTTGGCGACAGCGATCACGACGTTTGCCTACGCGTTCGCTAAGGGCTGGCCTTTCCTACTCTGGATGCGTGCACTCGGCTGGATGGGGCGGGGTGCACGCGGGCCATCGCGCGACACGCTGCTCGCCGACAGCGTGAGGCCTGAGCAGCAGGGGCGCGCCTTCGGCTTCGAGCGCGCCATGGACACGGTTGGTGCGGTGCTCGGACCTTTGTCGGCAACGGCGCTGCTGGGTGCGTTCGGCGCGCGCGCGGTGCTGCGCTGGACGCTGGTGCCAGGGGCTGCCGCCGCCATCGCATTTGCCATTCTCGCACCCAAGCAACTCGCAGAGCACCACGCCCTGCCCTCCGACGACCGCTACCAGAAGCGCCTCGCATTCGCGCAACTTCCGAAATCGTTCTGGCATTTTCTCACCGGGGTTTTTGCGCACGGGATCGGAGATTTCGCGCCCACACTCTTCATTTTGCGCGCGAGCCAGATTCTTACACCGCGCCTGGGCGCAACTCGCGCGGCGACCGTCTCGCTGGCGCTGTACACCTTCTACAACGTAGTCAACGCGGCGGTATCGTATCCGGCCGGCGCGCTCGGAGACCGCCGCAACAAGCGGGGGCTGCTTGCCATGGGCTATCTCGTTAGTGCAGCCACCTACGCGGGCTTTATCGTGGGGCGGCCGACAATCCCTCTACTCGCCACTCTGTTCGGACTGGCCGGAGTTCATGGAGCCTTTCAGCAGTCGCTTGAGAAGTCCGCCGCCACGGAGCTGTTGCCGAGAGAGGTGCGTGGCTCGGGCTTCGGCGTGCTGGCAACGGCGAACGGAATCGGCGATCTGGTCTCAAGCGTGGTAGTCGGCGCGCTTTGGTCGACGGTGGGTCCGGCCGCGGGATTTTTCTACGCGGGCGTCTTTGCGGTGATCGGCGCGGCGCTTGTCTTCCGGTGGCGGTAGCGCGGGATTTTCTACAGCGAAATTTCCAGCGGCGTGCCACGCTCTTCGTTGATTTGGATGGTTGCTTGAGGATCCAGATCAGAAAGTGCGAGGCTACGGCGGAAACCATCGGCCGTCACGTAGATGATGTGGTCGTTGGCGCGTGTGAACCCGACCGCTTCGACTCGGCTTCCATTGCGCAGCGCCAAGATGAATTGGCCCACATCCTCCAGAGGCGCCGATTCGGCCGGCGGAGGCTGTTCGGCTTGCTCTCGCGCAGCGGTCTCCGTTTCTGCAGGAGGGCTCTGCTCCTGCGGGGCTTGCTCGGTCTCAGAGGGTCCGGCGGGGTAATAATAAGCACCACCATCCAACAAGTAGAAACCAGGAGCGCCGAATCCGAAATTGCGAAAGAGCTTCTGCGCCTCGAACAACCGCCATTGCGTGGCTGGGTCGATAGCTGCCTTGATGGCCCAATCCTGAGCGCCGAAGTTAAATGCTTGACCGGGAAACGAGCTGAACACACCGAAGCCGGTTCCGAACAGATTGTTCGCGGAAACGGTGGATCGGCTGTAGGACGACGTCGGTGCACTTTTGCCGCTCATTCGAGGGGCCATCGTAAGACGCGGGGGGACCGCATGTGCGCGGACTGGGGAGACTCGCGGAGCGACTGCTCGTTGTGCCAGAGTGACGTTCACAGAGCAGAGAGCCAAAACCGCCGCGGAAATCCAAACTCGATGCCTGGTCATCGGAGCACCTCCGCTTTCCTATGAGACGCCCCGATACTGTCGAAGGTTGCAGCGAGAGCGAGTCGTTCTCGCGGCCCGTCGTTTGCTTTGCCCAATAGGCCGGATGTGCTATAAACGAACGCTCCGAGAGGCAGCCAGGGGTCGACATGGAACAGCCGGACGCTGGCACGGCGCAGGTCGAAACGGCGCGATCGACAAGCGCGGCGGCAAAGGACATGGGTGATGAGGATGGCTTGGCGATCGGTTACTGCCCGCGCTGCTCGGCGCGTCTAGGGACGCGAAGCTGCAAGCTGATCTGTCCGGACTGCGGCTACTACATGTCCTGCTCGGACTTTTACTAAGGGATCCATCAAGTAACGAAACGGCACACGCAGCCTGCGGGCTGCTTTCTCAAAAGCAACAGCTTGCAATGATTGGAAGAATCTAGGAGGCGCGAACGTGGCACTGCGAATGACGGAACGGGATGTCAGTGGAGTGGCCGTGCTGGATATCGAAGGGCGTATCGTCTTGGGCGAGGAGAGCAACGCGTTCCGCGAGACCGTGAAGAGTCTGTTGGCGGCCGGCAAGAAGAAAATTCTCCTGAACTTAGCAAACGTCAGCTACATCGACAGCGCTGGTTTGGGCACGCTGGTCGCTACGTTCCATAGCGCTCGTTCACAGGGCGCGCTGCTGAAGCTCGTGAACCTTGGTGCGAAGTTCAAAGAAGTGTTGCAGGTGACGAAGCTAATGACCGTTTTTGACACCTACGACAACGAAACCGCGGCGATTCAGAGCTTCGCCAAGTAGTTCTCAAGCGACGGAGCCGAGCAGTTTCCGAGACTTGCGCAAAGCAGGCTGTTCCTTCTTTCTTTAGCCCGTGATTTGTCCCTCCACGCGATAGATGGCGAGGCCGCTCAAAAGCTTGGGGTAGAAGTCGGTTGACTTTTGCGGGAGCACGTCGCCACCCAGTGCAATATCGATCACCTGCTCGACGCGGACGGGATTGAGCAGAAATGCAACTTGGGCATCGCCGCAGTCAACGGCGGCGATCGCCGCATCCATTTCGCGTTCGTAGCCGACATTTTTTTCCGCTGCGATCGCTTCCGCAGTGATTCCCAACCCCTTTTCCAGAACCAAGCGATGCAGCAGAACAACGTCGAGCCCGCGCTGCATCTCGGAAACATGGGGAAGGTAATCGGCAAGATCAATTCCTCTCTTCAGCACAAACAAATAAAACACGTTCGTACCTGGCAGAGGAGCGCGGGGGTAGACGCCAATGGTCCGGCGGTTTTCGTTCAGCTTTTCGAAATCTCTGCGGAATTCGTCATAGGCCACTCGGCGCTCTTCCGGATGGGCGAACGGATAGGAGTACCAATCGAAAAACGGAGTGAGCTTTCGCCGAAAACCTTCAAAAGTAAACTCCGGGAGGTGCGAAACGAGTCGATGGGTGGCCAGAATGGTGAGGCCTTGGGACTGGGCATTGACGAACGTGGCCATGGCAAATTCTGACCCAGCCAGCGGATCGAACCGGCCTCGGCGCGCGCGGCACTCGTTGCGAAAGGCGAGCGCGGTTTCGTAGCGATGATGGCCGTCGGCTATGACGATCTTTTGGCTCGCCATGGCCTTCTGAATTCGTTGGATGAAACGGGTATTGGTGACAGGCCAAAGGCGGTGGGTCACACGAAATTCGTCTTGCAGTTCAACGGCGGGAGCCTCGGCGGCGGCTTCGTCAAGCCAGGCGTCGATTTGGCGAGCAGGATCGTCGTAGAGCAGAAAAAGTTGTCCCGTCTGAACCCCCGTGTGACGCAACAGCTCGATGCGGTCGGCTTTCGGACCCGCAAGAGTGTACTCGTGCCGGAAGACCACGCCTTTCTCGTAGTCCTCCACGCGAAGGAGCGCGACGAAGCCGCTTCGCACGCGGTGGGTGCGGGTGCCCGGAACGAAGAACTCTTCGGAGTAGATATAGACGGCTGGCGCGGCATCCTCGACCAGGATTTTTGCGGTCATCCACTCGTTGACCTTGCTCGCCGCGCGCGTGTAGACATTGTTTTCTGCCGTGTCGTCCGGAAGGACGCGCCCCTTTTCAACAGCTATCAGATTGTAGGGACTCAGGGCGTAGTAGCGATCCTGCATCACGGCGGTGATTTTGTCGTAGGGCTGCGTGAGCACGTCCTCGGGAGTCACACGGTGTGTGTCGTAGCGAAGTGCGCGAAACGGTTGGATTTCAGCCATGGAGCCTCGGCGTGAAGTTGTGGATGCCGCGGAGACCCATCATTGTAACAGTGGCCGGCGCAAGCGCAAAAATCGTAAGCGGAAGGGACCTTCCGCCGCTTAAAATGAAAGAGCCTCGGGGAAGTGGTGAAAAGCGAGTGACATGTGAAGCATTCGACCCGAACATTTCAAAGCGTGCGAGCGCTCATCTTCGATCTTGACGGAACGTTGATTGACTCGAAGCTCGACCTGGCACTCGCCGTGAATGCGACACTGACGTACACGGGTCGAGAGCCGCTCGAGCACCAGAGAATCTACGGCTACGTCGGCGACGGCGCTCCCATGCTCGTGCGTCGTGCGCTGGGGTCGGGAGCTACTGATCAAGAGGTCGAACAAGGACTCCACTACTTTTTGTCCTATTATCGCGCCCACATGCTTGACAACACGGTCACCTACCCCGGTGTGCGGGAAGGCCTGGAGATGCTGAAAGGCCATCCCATGGCGGTGCTTACGAACAAACCGGTGCGGTTCAGTCAAGGGATTCTCGATGGGCTGGGAATCGCGCGCTGCTTTCGATATGTCTACGGCGGCAACAGTTTTCGAACCAAGAAGCCCGATCCGGAAGGAGTCAACGTGTTGCTGCGCGACTTGGCCGTCCGACCGCTCGAAGCGATGATGATCGGCGATTCAGAGGTGGACGTGCGGACGGCGCGGAACGCGGGAACATGGGTCTGCGGCGTGAGTTACGGCCTCGGAACCGAAGGCCTGCGCATGCATCCGCCCGACATCCTGCTCGACAGCTTGGCTGAACTTCCGGCGTATTTGAACGGTGCTCCGAGCTGCTAGGCATCGACTCCGCCCGTTCGAGCGGGGGACGGTGCTTTCGTAAAATCGAGCGGTCGAATGTGCTCTCAGGGCGGTGTAGAATCGCGAATGGCCGACGCGGGACGTGCGGAGTCGAGGAGCTTACAATGAAAATTACTTCCATTGTTGTGCTGTGCGCGCTCTTGGCGGGCACGCCATCGGTCGGGCACGCCGAGCAGAATCAGGTTTGGACGGGGTCGCTCGTCGATGCGTCATGCTATCTGACTGATAACACCCAAACCGGCAACGACCACATGGACATGAAAAGCTGCGGCACTGCCTGCCTCAAGATGGGCCGACCTGCGGGGATCGTGATGCCGGACAAGAAGTTTTTTGTGCTGCTGGTAGCCTCGCCGGATATCGCGGAATTCGTGGGGCAGACGATTCGCGTCACAGGCAAGCTCAGGAACGGTTCGATCTTGGTAGATAAGCTGGAAGTGAAAAAGGGAACGGGTTGGGTGACGGCTAAGCTCAGCACAATGATGTGACACGGAGGGAGTGAGCGGCGCGTTCGAGGATGGCAAACAGCAATCATAGAAGAACCTTCCGGCGCGCGTTAGGTTTCGGACTCCCTCAATCCGCCAACCGACCAGACTCCTGATCGAGAGCGAGGCAAACGATTGTGCGCAAGGTTGCGGTAGGGGGAGGGATTGCCCTTGTCCTGGGGGGTGCACTTCTGTATCTGTGGTTCACCAGGATTCCCAATAACGTCGCCTATGTGACGGAAGAAGATGGGGGCCTATCCGTCATCGATCTGAATCGCTTGGCGGTGGTGAAGCGCGTCCATCCGAACGACGTGGCGCCAAGGGGATTGGGCCTGACGTTCGATGGAAGATACCTGGTCACAGCGAATAAGGACTCCGCTGACATGACCGTATTTGATACGCGCGGGCTCAGGCTCGATCTGATACGCCGGATTCCGCTAGGCGACAACCCGGAATTCATCAAGATGCTTCCGACGGGAAGGTGGCTGTTTACTTCCTTCGAGCCGGGCTCTGCCGGTGGGCCACCGGGTGAAGAACAGGAAGAGGAGAACGAGAAGCCATCCGAGATTGTGTCGTTCAGCGTTCCGGATTGGTCGCGCGGGACCGTGTTCACGGCGGGTAAGGAGACTGAGGGCCTTGAATTTTCCGCCGACGGGACTTTGCTGATCGTCGCCAACGAAGCGCAGGACAACATCGGCATCTTCAACACCGGCACCGGCCAACTTGTCAAAAGCTTGGATCTGTCGATGTATGGCAAGCGTCCTCGCGGCGTGAAACGGTCGCCCGCGGGAGATTCCTACGCGGTCACGATGGAGGGCTCGGGTACGCTGCTTTTGCTCGATCGGGACTTCCACGTAGGGAAAATGGCTATGACGGCAGCGAAGCCTTACGGCCTCGCTTTCGATCGCTCGGGCAAAAGAATTTTCGTGGCAGCAGCCACGGCGCGAAAGCTCCAGGTGTATCTGGCGGACTCACTTCAACTCGTCGCCGAAACTCCCATCGGACAGCGTTGTTGGCACTTCACATTCACACCGGACGATTCGAAGCTACTGCTGGCGTGTGGGCGCTCGAATAACGTCTACGTGATCGACGCGAATTCGTATCAGCCCATCAAGGTGATCGGCGGATTCCAGACCCCATGGGGTATCCTCACCTACCCACGTGCCTTCGGCAGCCTCGGCCTTCCGTGAGGCTCACCAATTGGGATTTCCGCAGCGGAAACTGGCGGCGTCAAGTGCGTCGCCTTTCCCGTCATAGATGGCAGCCTGCGGGTAGGGACATGCTGGATGCGTTTTATCGACGGTGCCGGCGACGCGATGAGACGTGATGATTCTGTCCGGCGCAACACCGGCCTCGCGCCAGTTCTCAATCACATCGAGCGCGTCGAACGCTCCATTGTCGCCCGTGCCGAAGCCGGGGCACATCCCCATGCCCGGGACCATGAAAAGGCGAACGAAGTCGCTGGTCTGGTTAACTCCTCCCATTGTCGCCAGAATCTGTCGGTAGTAATCGATCATGCTGCGGGGAGGAATAATCGCTTCGTCCCAAGACTGGTAGATCAGCAATTTGCCACCATGGTCCTTAAACGGTTTTAGGTCCGCATCGATCGAATTGACGAGCGCCCCTACCTTCCGATCCGCCAAACGTGTGTCGCGATCGACGTCAAAGGTGCGGAAATCCCAGTTCGGATTTTCGAACACGATCGCCTTGAAAAAGCCGGTGCTGATGCTAAGCGGTTCGGGGCCCGCCGACATCAATCCCCAGCCAAGCTCGCTGCCCGGATCGAAGCCAGGATAGATCTGCTGGCCGTCGGAGAATTTCGGCCCGGCATAAATCCGCTTAGCAGTTTCGACCTGCGGCCCGGTGAGGCAGGAGGCGTAGTCGGCTTTGCCGGGGCAGCGGATGGATTCCGGATCGAAGTGGCAACGCGTGGGATCTTCGATCACGTTGTCGCGAACCCCATCGAGTTTGTCGCACGCATCCAACGCCGCACGGTGAATCACAGGGTACTTGGCCGGAGGAATATAGCCGGGCGCTTTCACTCCATCCTTAAGCGATACCCAGGTGATGTATTCTGAGGCGGCCTGAAGATGAGTGATGTAGTAGGCTGGATCACCCGCGGCAATACCGTCATAGTCGGTTGGATACTTCTCGGCTTCGGTCAGCGCCTGGTTGCCGCCCTCGTGGCAACTGCTCCAAAAGGAAAATTTCTCAGGCTTGCCGTAATAGGCGCGAAGAAGCGCTTTCGCGGCGAGGGCGGTTTCATGGACTGCACGGTGCCCCCAGTCAGCCACTTTTTCCGGGTGACCCATGGCCCAGGCGTCGGGCGCTTCGCTGGTTGCGTTCACGTCCAAATGGCCTGTGTCGGTGGATGCGACGGCCGATCCGCGGGCGACTTCGCGACTGAGTCCGGCATAGCTGATTGAGCCAATGAATCCAGGATTTCCGATGCCGATGTATTTCCCATTCCAATTCTCGGGGATGGGCAGCCAAACTTCGAAGCTGATATGGGAATCGCTCGTGGGGGCCGAGAAACCAGCGACGCGGCAAAAAGAGGTAGAAACCTTCAGACCAGCGGGAGTGCCGAAGCGTCCGCCGGTCGTGGGCACGTCGAAATCGGGAGGCGTGTGGATCGATCTCGCTAGGGTGATCGTTACATTCTCGATGCGGAGCAACGCCAAACTTTCACACGATTGTTGCGCGGACACCGCCGGAACGAACAGCCATCCGGCGAGCCATGCTATTACTAGAAATCTCATGCGCGCCCCCCGGCCACGCCACGAAGGATTCGTGCGCGGCTCACGCTTGCGATCGCTGAACGACTCCCCAAGTTCGGTCGCGGATTATACAACGGAACCAAAGAGAGAGTTGGAAGCAACCCGCAATGGCGCGGGGTTTTTGCATTGCGTCTTCAGGTTCGCCTTTCCTAGGTTTTAGTCGAAATCGCAAAACAGTCGCCTAGGCTGAAATGGGCTTATAATAAATAAAGGAGCGTCGGGTAGCAAGGTCAGGCTCCCTCGTGACCCGCTCCGCAATTACCTCGCAGGTTTAGAGAAGGGATACAAATTTTGCGGTATTACGTCTAACGCACTGATACGCCCAAGGCCGACAGAGCCTTTTGGTGTCAAAGGGAGAAAGATAGCCATGAAAAGCAGTTATCTACACATTCCTCGCTGGGTGGCGATTCTAGTCCTCGTGACGGCGCTGATCGGCGGAGGCGTACTGGCACTGCAGTTGAAAGATTGGTCGGGCCACGAGGTTTTTGGTGCATCGAGGCTCGATTTGAGGCTGGCGCGCAACGCGGAGCCTGTACCGCTCGGGAATTTCACCAATGGATTTGCTTCTGTACTGAAGCCGGCGCTGCCGACCGTTGTAAATATCCACACATCGAAAGTCGTAAAGCAGCGAGGTCAGCTCCCGTTCTTCAACGACCCGATGTTTCGGCAGTTCTTCGGAGATCAGTTCGGAAACGAGCCTCGCTCAGAGCGCGAGCATAGCCTCGGTTCGGGCGTGATTGTGACCCCGGACGGCATGATCCTCACAAACAATCACGTGATTGATGGTGCGACTGACGTTAAGGTGGATCTGAGCGACAAACGGGAATTTCAAGCCAAGATCATCGGAACCGACGCCAAGACCGATGTTGCCGTTCTGAAAATCAACGCCACGGATCTGCCTGCGCTGCCGATCGGGGATTCGTCGAAACTCCAGGTCGGCGACGTCGTCTTCGCGATCGGTGAGCCGTTCGGCCTGACCAGCACTGCTACCATGGGAATCGTGAGCGCCACCGGTCGCGGCGCCCTAGGTATTGAGGACTACGAAGACTTCATTCAGACCGATGCAGCGATCAATCCCGGAAATTCCGGTGGAGCCATGATCGATCTCCATGGCAATTTGATCGGAATTAACACTGCCATTCTTGCCGAGAATGGCGGCGGCAATCAGGGCATCGGTTTCGCCATTCCGATTAACATGGCGCGGGCAGTGATGGACCAGATTGTCTCTCATGGCAAAGTCGTGCGCGGCTATCTGGGGCTCGTTCCACAAGACGTCACACCAGCCCTTGCAAAGCAGTTCGGCCTCTCTCAGCCGTCCGGTGCACTGATAGGAGAGGTAGAGCCCGACACGCCGGCCGCGCGTGCTGGCCTGAAGCGGGGCGACGTGATTGTGACGATGAACGGCCAGGCCGTAACTTCGGCCAACGACCTGAGACTCCGCGTTTCTGAGACGGCACCGGGGACTACGATCAAATTACAGATTTCCCGCGACGGCAAGACTCAAGACGTGAGCGTAGCTCTCGGCGAGCTTCCGGAGAAGGCAGAAAAAGCCGGCTCGGAAGAAAATGGAGGCAGCGGTTTGGAGGGAGTGGAAGTGCAACCGCTTACTCCCGATATTGCCGAGCAGTTGCAGCTGTCACCGGGAACGCGCGGCGTGGTGGTTATGTCGGTCGACCCAGCCAGCCCGGCCGCCAGCAGCTTGCAGCGTGGAGATGTTATACAGGAAGTCAACCATAAGCCAGTGGCCAGCATCGAACAGTTCCGGCAAGCCGTGTCTGCCGCAGGAAAAGGATCGGTGTTACTGCTGGTGAACAGTCAAGGAGTCACGAGATACGTTGTAATCGAGTCGCAGTAGCTCGGGTTAAGTAGAGGAGCGCGATTTTCTAGCCATCGCGCTCCTTGGACCCCAGGAAATCCCGAACCGTGGCCGCAACCAATCGCCCGCCCTTGGGTTGATTACACTGCGGTTCAAGCCCTCGCCTGGGGCAGGCAGGCCCAATTTGTTGGGTTATCGCTTTCAGCACTACAGGCGGTAGAATGGTACGCGGGATCTATATCATCCCAGCCCGCTATCTGTTCTAGTACTAAGGTAGCGTGCGCTATCTGTGTACGCGCACGATTCCAACCGCCGAGGGACTCCGGGGTGAAACTCTGATGGTGCCGCCAAAGAATCGACCCGTCTTCAAAGAATCGTTACTGCCTGAGGGGAAACAACGCTGGGGACTATTCAGCATTGGTCTCGGTCTGGAATGCTTCGCGCTGACCGCCTTGGTTCTGCTGCCTCTGTTCATGCCACAGAAATTTGAGGCGGTGCAGCATTACTGGGTCACGCCACTGGAAGCGCCTGTGATTGAAGCCTGGAAGCCCCAGCCGCCGCCCAAGCCGGTCGTCAAGAAAGAGGTCATCAAACCACCGGAGCCACCCAAACCGGAAGTTGTCGAGGTGCCCAAGCCGAAGATATATAATCCTGTCATCACGTCGCCCGTGGTGAAGCCAACCGTGCGCAAGGTTCAGGCTCCCGATATGACCGAGGTTGCCAAGGCGTTTCCGGATCCGACTCCGACTATGGGCAGTTCGGCGTTACCTACACTGAAAAAGCCACGCGAGGCAGTTCAAACAGGCGGCTTCGGCGATCCCAATGGCGTTCCAACGAATGGCAAGACCGATCGAAATCCGAACATCGTACAGCTGGGTGGTTACGATATGCCGCAGGGCCCGGGCAATGGCAACGGGACCGGAGGAGCGAAGGGTGCCCGGGGAGTGGTAGCGAGCGCGGGTTTTGGCAATGGTGTGGCAACGGGCAGCCCGGGCGGTGGAGGCCATGGTGCCGTGCAGCAAGGACTGTTTGACGTGAAGGCAGCCGACACACCTAAAGTCAAGCAGACGGCTCAAGCCTCCAACACAAAACCGGTGGAGATTCTGTCCGTGCCGAAGCCTGCTTATACAGACGAGGCTCGTGCCAAGAAGATCGAGGGGGACGTGCTGGTGCAGGTCGTGTTCACTGCGTCGGGCCAAGTCGAAGTGCTCCGCATCGTTCGAGGTTTGGGTTACGGTCTTGACGAGTCCGCGGAAGCAGCGGCGCGCCAGATTCGTTTCCGGCCCGCTCAGCAAGACGGGCAGCCGGTTGATTCTCCCGCCATTGCACACATCACGTTCGAGCTCGCGTACTGAAAGGGGAAGGCAATGGGTGCGTGGAAGAATGTCGCAGTGTCGATCCTGCTGACAGGCGCTCTTGCGGGGATCGTGAGCGCCCAAACGCAGCAAGTCGATCAAACTCAGCCGCAGGCTCAACCGCAGACCGGGGGTTCCGTTCCCGTCACGACAGTGAATCAGGCGATTGATCGCATCATCGCCCGAGAACACGATCAGAACTCCACGATTCGGCGATACAACCCGATCGTCGAAACCTATATTCAGGACATGAAGCCCGATAAGGATTTGGGCTCGATCCCGGTACGCGACCACTACTTCCTCGGACAGGCAAACCTTTCCAAGGGCGTGGTCGACACCTCCATGCTTGGCAAAAAGAAGGGCAAGTTGGACATGCTCAATCCGCTTTCTCACGTGGCGGGCTTCTTTGAGTCCTCCTATGTTCCGGAGGGGTTTCTCCAGATGATCTATCTGGACACGACCGACTTCGACCGTCAGCATTATCAGTTCGACTATGTGGGTCGGGAGTTTCTCGGTGAGGTTCGCTGCCTTGTCTTTGATATACAGCCCCTGCCAAAGTCCGGTAAAGGTCGTTTCAAGGGCCGCATCTGGGCCGAAGACCAGGGATACACAATCGTTCGCTTTAATGGCGTGTACACACCGCTGGCCGGGCTCAACGGCTTCAACTTGCACTTCGACAGCTGGCGGGAGAATGTCCAGCCCGGTTTGTGGTTGCCCGCCTTTATCTTCAGTCAGGAATCCGATCTGAAGGACTTTATGGGCAATCAGATTCACTTCAGGGCGCAGACCCGTCTGTGGGGTTATAACCTGACGGGCGCTGGGCGCGAACAGGAATTCAGCCAGCTGACGATTGAATCGCCTGACGCCATTCAGGAGCAAAATGCCGCACCGGTTGACCGCTCTCCGATCGAGGCGGAACGCGAATGGCAGCATCAGGCCGAAATCAATGTCGTCGATCGGCTGCAGCGGACCGGTTTGCTTGCGCCCACGAATGAAGTCGACAAGGTGCTCGAGACGGTGGTCAACAATCTGGAAGTCACGAACAACCTGGACATCCAGCCAGAAATTCGTTGCCGCGTGTTGCTGACCACCACGCTCGAATCATTTACGATCGGACACACCATCGTGATGAGTCGCGGCTTAATCGACGTCCTTCCCGATGAAGCCAGCCTGGCCGCGATGCTGGCGCAGGAGCTCGGCCAAATCATTGTCACCAAGCCGACGACCGATCAATGGGGCTTCAACGACATGACCAACGTTTCCACGGTCGAAGCGTTGAGCCACTTCTCTTTCAAAGACAGTGCTTCCGATATTCAAGCAGCGAACCAAAAGGCAGCCGAACTGCTGAAGAACTCTCCCTATAAAGACAAGCTTGCCAATGCCTCCCTGTTTTTGAAGCAACTGAGCACCGAATCGAAGCAGCTCCCCGCTCTCATCAATCCCCGTCTTGGCAATAGTGTCGAGCTGGGTTCGAATCTTGCGAGTGCGGGACCCTCGTTGCAGCCCGATAAGGTGGACCAGATCGCGGCCTTGCCGATCGGGGGTCGCGTGAAACTGGATCCGTGGACCGATAAGGTCGAGCTGCTCAAGACGAAGCCTGTCGCGCTGCTTTCCCCGCGGGAGAAAATGCCATTCGAGATCACGCCTTTCATGCCCTATCTGACCCGTTATCAGAAGCCGGCAGCGAACGTGACCGCCGACGCCGCAAAGGCGGACATGGCAAAACAACAGCAGCAGCAGACTCCCGCCCAGCAATAAGCTCGGCGGTCAGCGATTCTCTTTCGTCGCGCCGCTTTTCGACCCCACGCGATGGGAGTTCGCTCGAGCGATCTCTTCTAGGGTAAAATTGTGTTGAGAAGATGCAATGATCCATCGCTTCGTCTTTCATAACCAGCGGATCGAGCCAGTCGAGGACGTGCGTCTGTCGCCTGGTCAGTCGGGCCTGCTTTGTGGCTGGGGACTGTTCACGACCATGCGCATCACCGAGGGGACACCGTTCGCCTTTGAGCGACACTGGAAGCGTCTTGCACGCGATGCCGAGAAGACACGGTGCCCTTTTCCGTTCGATCCGGAAACGGTGCGAGGCCAGCTGAACGAGGTATTAGCTGCCAACCGAGTGCGCGAAGGTTGCGCCCGGATCTATATCGTTCACAACCGGTTCGGTCACTGGCAAAGCGGCGAAGATTTTCCTGTGGTCGATCTTCTGATCTGCTCGGCTGGACTGCCGCCTTATCGCGAACCGGCGCGCTTGGCCCTACGCGAACATGGGCGTCATGCGGCCTCCCCACTTGCGGGAGTCAAAGTCACGTCCTGGCTCGAGAACGTGTGGAATCTCTCCGCCGTGCAGCAGGCCGGCTATGACGAAGTCGTTCTGCTCAACGAGCGCGGCGAGGTCGCCGAGTGCACCGCCGCGAATATCTTCTGCGTTCACGGAGGCCACGTCACCACACCTCCGCTCGCCTCAGGATGTTTGGAAGGCATCACGCGCAGCGTTGTACTGGAAATCGGCCCCCCGGCGGGCGTGCCCGTCGCTGAGCACACGCTGTACCCCGAAGATCTTTACACGGCCGATGAAGTACTGATCTCTTCTACCAATCGCGGTGTGATTTCCGTGAGTGAGGTCAACGGGAACAAAATCGCAGCGGCGCCCGGTCCCATCGCACACAAGCTGGAAGGCCTATTCGGCGACTACGTTCGCGAATATGTCGAAGCCCATGCGGCCACACCCGGCCGGCGCTGATTCCGATCGCCCCTCAGCGGATCAATAGACCGGCGGCGCCGATCACAAGTCCTACCAGTCCGAACACCGACCCCAAACCCCAAAAGAATCGTTTCGGCAGTGTGATCGAGCAGATCACCAGCGCGGCTTCGAGCACCACTTCACCCAGATCGAAACGGTTCGCCCGTTGTCGCTCGGTCTTCACTTCGTCTTGGACGGCACACCTACGAGCTGTTCCTAGATGAAACTCCCGTCCTCACCTTGCAGAACTCGAAAGAAATCGAGGCCAATGAAGGAAAAGTACCAGAAGGAAGTCGGGCGCCAGACGAAATCGAAGAGTTACATGCCCATGGCGATACTGGCCGTACTTGTTGCGGCTTTGTCGCTGCTCAGCCACCGCGCACATACCGAGCAATTGCTGCTGCAGACGCAGGCGACCAATCAGTGGGCCTATTATCTGGCCAAGGACATCCGGGGCTTTCTGCGCTTCGGCTTCGATCTCCTTCTGCTCGTCGCGGTAGGGCATTCATGTTCCTCGGTCGAGCAAAAATTTATTTTAGAGCCGAAGAGAATAGCAGAAATCGTGCTCGAAACCACGGTGACTCGGCTCGGCCGGTTCCGGTACAATTCGTGGCGGAGTTGAGGAGGCACCTTTTATGACCGATCTCGCCAACAAGACTTGCGTTCCGTGCCGAGGCGGAGTTCCGCCCCTCGCTGGGAAGGAGCTTGAAGCACTATCGAACGAGGTGCCCGAGTGGAAGGTGATGAACAGCCATCACATCACGCGCGCCTTCAAGTTTCCTGATTTTCGCCAGGCGCTCGCGTTTGTGAACAAGGTGGGAAATCTGGCGGAAGAGCAGGGGCATCATCCCGACATTTTCCTTGCCTGGGGCAAAGCGGAAATCACGACCTGGACACACGCCATCAACGGCCTCACGGAAAGCGACTTCATCCTCGCTGCTAAAATCGACAAGCTTCACGCGAACTGAGAGGATCGGTGTCGATCAACCGAGTGCGGATTCTGCTTCCGCGATAGTCGCGTAGGTGTCGAACAGCGAGTCTACGCCCGTCAGCTGCAACACATTTCTGACGCGGTGATTCATCCCAACGAGCATCAGTTTCCGGCCCGATTTGTTGCAAAAAACGTAGGCACGGACCAGAGCACCGATGGCCATGGAATCGACCGACGGAACTTCGCTTAAATCAATAATCAAGCGCGTTGAGGCAGCGGCAGCTCTCACCGCTTCCTGCAATGCGGGCGCCGTGGAATGCGTGATGGGACCGGTCACGCACAGAATATGCGCACTCGCGTTTGCGCCCGCACGCCCCGTGATCTGGAAGGTCCGTGTCGACATGGGCGGCATTTTAACCTGTTCTGGCGACGAAATCGAACCATGATCGGATTTGCCTAGGAAGGCCTGCCCTTTTCGTTTCGCTGTAAACTCGAGGGGCCCTCCAGTGGCAGATTGTCGAACCAATGACAGCAAGAGACGTACGACGCGCGCGTGTTCAGAGGGACTGAGACGGCTATCTCCATACCGTCCACCACGACTCCTATGATCCTAAATCCCAGCATGCTCCGGTGCGTCACTTTCGTGTGGATACTCTCGCTCGTCCTTCTCCCTGCTCCGCAACAGGGCGTGCCGATACACGGACTCTGGGTCTGGAAGGGCCCCATGGTTTTGGAAACTACACAGAGCACCGACTCGTTGCGGGATTTCTGCCGGAGGGAAGCAATCAACGAGGTATATGTTTCAGTATCGGAACACGACCAGTTGATGACGGAAAGCAGCATGGTCCGCATGATTGATGTTCTCCACCGGGGGAACATTCGAGTCGAGGCATTGTTCTCGAGTGAAAATGCCGACGAGGGAGGCGCACCTCTGGAAAAACTACTCGAGCATGCCCAGAAGATCCTGCAGTTCAATCAGAGCCATCCCCAGGAGCGATTCGACGGGCTTCATTTGGATATTGAGCCGCAACAGCGACCGGAGAACAAAGGGCTGGGGAACCTGCGGTTCTTGCCGGGTCTAGTACAAGCGTATCGCGCGGTGCTCAGTCTAGCAGAGCCGGCCGGATTGACAGTGAATGCTGACATTCAGAACAAGCTTCTAAAAGGCAGCCTGGAGGAACGCCGGATGCTTTTGTCGGCATTGCCTCGACTTACGCTGATGATGTATGAGGTAAGCAGCCCCAACGATGGAGACAGCGTTGAGAAAAAGAGCGAGAAGGTCAAGGTTTCTAGCGAGAAGTTCTTGGGTCTGGCTTATGACGGTTTGGGTGACAGCCAGGTAGCGAAGATGGTGATCGCTCTGCGGACACGGGACTACAATGAATTGTTGCCCATGATGCTGGAAGCATTGGACGAGGCGAATCGCAGGAATCTGCACTATCTAGGATGGGCCCGGCATTCGTACAACGATACCTTGCAGAAAGCGCATTGAGGCAGTTTGCTGCGTTGATCGGGACTTGAGTGCTTAGCTCAAGGTCACTTTGCCAGTCGCGAGGTTGTACACACCGGCTTCCACGTTCAGTTTGGCGGCTTTTACCGCATCTCGGATGACAGTGGAGGAACTTCGCAGCAATTCGGCCTGAATCTTCGCATTGGCTTCGATAGCTTTGTCGACATTCCCGCCGGACTGTTCGACGGCCTGTCGAAGTGGAGCATACAGGGCACTGATTTGTCCGGGGACGCCGTCGGCTTTCATAGCCGCCTTGACGGCCCCACAGCTGCTATGGCCCAACACCAGAAGAGTCTTGACTCCGAGGACAGCCACACCATATTCCAGGCTGGCAATAATCTCTGGTGTCGCAATGTTGCCGGCCACTCGCGTGACAAAGATGTGGCCGATGGTTTGGTCGAAAATCAGTTCCACCGGTACGCGAGAGTCAGCACAGGAAAGCACCGCGGCAAAAGGCTCTTGTTTATCCACCGTTTTCTCTTTCAAAACGGTGAGGTCGTGATCAATCGACGTCAGCTGATTGGCGGCGAAACGCAGGTTGCCAGCGAGCAATTCTTGGAGAGCTGTGTCGGGACTCAGATTGGTTTGAGCACCAAGCCTTCGAGCGCCAGCGAGCTCGATTCCGGCTTGTGCCACGACCCCAACGACGGCACTAGAAAGAACGCTTCGAAGGAATTGTCTCCTTCCAGAATCTGCATGACCGTTTGCCATTTGGTGATCCCCTCCACTCGAAATCGGTCTGCGCGCTTCCGTTCAGCGTCTCGATAGAGTACACCGTGCACGTTCGTTCGGTCCACGGCTTTGGGCTTGTTTCAGTTCGTGAGGGCACCGCTAAAACCGAACGAGCTTCGACAGGTCGCAATTCGCCTGTGCTCATGAAGGCCCGAGCTTTATCGGACATCCGAGCAGGCAGCGCGTTGCTGTGGCTGCTGCTCAGTGCGCTGCTGCTTCATTAAATGTCTGTCTTATGCCTTCTTCAGCAGGCGAGTAATCCAAACCAAAATGACGGCGCCAATAAACGCTACGATGATAGAACCAATCATTCCGCCGCCGTGCCAGATCCCTAAGAGCCCGAAGATCCAGCCGCCCAGAAGGCCGCCGAGGATGCCGAGAATGATGTCTACCAGTATCCCGTAGCCGCCGCCCTTCATAACCTGGCCCGCGAGCCAACCCGCAATCAATCCAACCACGATCCACGCGAGGAATCCCATGGCTAGCCTCCCTGCCGCTACCTGAAAACCGGAGTGGCGTTTCGCAGCCTCCCGGCTGACCGAGAATGTACACCTGTCCTCCATCAATCCACAATCTTTCAAAGCGGACACCTGGTATTCCTGACAGTATCACCCCCTTGTTAGTCCGCAGCATTCTGAAAAGCCACCTACTCCGGCGGTGGGCTGCTTCCAAGACCGAAAAGTATGGGCCGATCCAGCAGAACGACGACCGCTATCGTTCTTCTAAACCTGATCACGCTCTATGGTTGTCAGGACCTGGTTCCACGCGACACGCAGAGTCTGCTTGTCCCCCACCTTACGCGGTCCGAGATCCTTGGCCTTGTGGCTGGTTTCGGAACGACCTTTGCGGCTGTGCCGGACTTAGTCGCAATGCTCAAGCGTCGGTCCAGTGCGGGTATGAAGCCAACAATGGCGGCAATCATGGGTGTCTTTCAGATCCTGTGGGTTTACTACGGTCTGTTGATTGCTTCGCGACCGGTCATCGTATGGAATGTGATTGCGGTTTTGGTCAATTTCCTGAGCGTCGGCGCGTACGTTCATTTTGTCCGCAAAGAGAGAGCGCAACAACAAAAGGCGACGAGAGTTAACAAGTAGTCGAAAACCGAAGCAAGAAATCGAAAGACATAGAGGTTGAGAAGTAAGTTCAACGCAATTCGTATTCGCAAAGCGGGGCTTTTGGTGGATTTCAATATGAACAAAGCGCTAATCTCGGTCGGTGTTTTGCTGGTTGTTGTGTCAGGATTCGCAGGTTACGGCGGAGCGGTTGCCGCGCAGCACTCTCGTATTCAGAGGCTGGAAAGTGAGAATGCTGAATTGAAAGGGAAGCTCGACAACATCCAGGACTTAGTCACAGAAGCCAAGGATGATTTGGATGATGTGGAGGACGAAGTGCAGAGTGGAGAATCCTGCGAAGATACCGATGCCTATTCCGATGCGGCTGACGTAGAAGACAAGCTAAACGAGATAGATTCCGAAGCCTCCACGGAGGGCCCGCGTGACGGTCGCACTCCTGTTCCGATCGCGTTGCGTTGGCGTGCACCGTTGCCTTTCGTGCGGCGTCATCCACGAAGTCTACTCGGGCCGTTGCAATCGGCTTCAAATTCGAGCCGATTCTAAGGAGCTCTCGAGGACTCGCGCAAATTTGAGAGGAGCCAATGAAAATCAAGCGAACGGCAATCCCTGTCCTCGTTGGTGGTATTTGTTTCGTGCTGAGCATGCCGGTCGTCCATTCGCAAACAACACCGGCTCCAGTGACAACGCAGGTTCATCTAGTCATTACGGCCGAGGCTCCAAACGAGAACAATGAAGTTCCCGTTCTGACTGCCGCAAACGTGCAGGTGAGCCAAGGCAAGAATATGCTCAAAGTGGCCAGCATCATCCCGGCCCGCGACGACAATGCCGCACTACAACTGTTCGTGCTTATTGACGATACCTGCGACACCTCCATCGGAAACAACCTCAACGATCTTCGCGATTTCATCAATGCGCAGCCAGCCTCAACGATGGTGGGCGTCGCCTATATGTCGAACGCAA
>CAYOXF010000086.1:0-29243 GCA_964407845.1 uncultured Acidobacteriaceae bacterium
TTGGAGCGGGCGATGGGAATCGAACCCACGTCCGAAGCTTGGGAAGCTTCTATTCTGCCATTGAACTACGCCCGCAGACCCTTAAACAGATTGCAGGATAGCACTGGGTTCGCGCCCGTGCAACGTGCAACAGGACACCAACCAGAGATCGAACATCGAGCACGCTACTTGATTTCGGGATAATCAAGGTAATAGCGGTGCAAGTCGGCGACACCCATGCGGCCTTTACGGACGCGAACAGCGGTGACATCACCTTTGTTGCTTGTCGAGCTGACCCAAACGGTGTCGCCGGCGCGAAAGTCCGAAAGCTTTAGTGGTGCGCCGGAATCGTCTGCGAACTTCGTCGCGCCGTCCACGCGCATCAGCAGGGTCACCTCCGTCGGATATTTGAGGAGCATTTGCGATTTTTGCAGATCCACCGACGCGACAATGAAGAATTGTTCGCCCTGAGGTGTTTTCTTGATTTCGGGAGCCCCTGCTGGCAATGGATGGATTGCTGCGGCAGGCACTCCCGCTGGAGCAACACCTTGGGAAGGTGCCCCTTGAGAAGGTGTCCCGAGAGTTTTGCCTTGCCAGGAAGATGGCGTGCCAGTCGAAGGTTCGGGTCGCTTGTTTTGAGCAAACACCGCGGGCACAAGCATCGCTAAAGACAAAGCAAACGCTAAGGCTCCGCGCCCCAGTCTATTTCGCATGCCTTCACTCATAGCGAAGCGCCTCGATGGGGTTGAGCTGCGCAGCCTTTACCGCTGGGTAGAAGCCGAAGCTGATCCCGACCAGCGCCGAAAACAGGACCGCTACGAAAATCGAAAGCTTCGAGACCAGGGTCGGCCAGCCCAGCGAATTCGAAATCAGAGCCGATGCGAGCATGCCGACAGCGATGCCGATCAGGCCTCCGAGTGAGCTTAGAACCAATGCCTCACTTAGAAACTGCCACTTCACGTTCGCCTCCGTCGCGCCAACGGCCATGCGCACGCCAATCTCTCGCGTGCGCTCGGTGACAGAGACCAGCATGATGTTCATAATGCCAATGCCACCGACCACAAGGGAAACGGCTCCGACCGTGCCCAGAAGAAGCGTCATCGTGTTGGCGGTTGCAGCGGCGGTCTGTGCCATTTCGCTGGGGTTGCGGATAATGAAGTCGTCATCCTCCCCAGTTCGCAGGTGATGGCGCTGCCTAAGGAGTGCTGCGATGCCGTTTTGCACGGACGGGTTCAAGTCCTGGCTGGCCGTGGCTACCATCATCATCTGTATCCAGCTGATGCCTGAAATCTTCTTCTGCACAGTCGTGTAGGGCATGAACAGAATGTCGTCCTGATCCTGCCCGCTGCTTGACTGACCCTTTTCCTGTAGGATGCCAAGGATCCGGAAGGGAAGATTTTGAACTCGGATCATCTGCCCGACCGGATCCTGGTCCCCAAACAGTTGCGTGGCAACCGTTTTGCCGATCACGCAGACGTCGCTCGCCATATCTACATCCCGCTGGGAAAAGAAGCTTCCCGAAACCACGGGCCAGTTGCGAATCTGAGGGAAATCCTGCGACGAGCCCGTTGCTCGGGTGAGCCAGTTTTCATTGCCGTTTACGGCTTGGACGCTCGCCTGAACGATGGGTGAAATGGCCGTGACACCTTGGACGTGTTGCAGGACTGCTTGAGCGTCATCCGCCGTCAGGGTCTTGGTTGCACCGTTGCCCATGCGCACGCCGCCGGTATTGACGCTGCCAGCGAAGACCATAATGACGTTGGTGCCGAGCGACTGGATCTGCTGCTGCACTTGTTCGCTGGCACCCTGACCGATCGCAACGGTACAAATCACAGCGCCGACGCCGATGATGATGCCGAGCATGGTCAAAATGGTTCGCAGCTTGTTTCGCGCGAGAGCTCGGAGCGCCACGCGAATGATTTCTCGAAAATTCATAAGACCACCTCGCTTTCCGTCCGATTACCTTGGTCCGCCGCCACCGAAGCCCGGAGGCCGCTGACCACCCGTCGCCGGCTGCGTTGGTTGTGCGATGATAAGCACATCGCCTTCGTGAATATCGCCCTGTACCAACTGCGTGTTGTTGTAGTCGGTGATGCCGCACTGCACGGCGATGGGAGTAAGGTCTTTTTTCGGCCCGAGCTTCCAAACGAGCTGCCAGCCTCCCAGATGAGTTGTCGAAGCTTCGCGGGAGATATTGTGCTCCCGGTAAAGCTCCTGAAGCTGCGGCCGCGGAATGTTCGGCTTAAAGGTCAGCGCGGGATTGGGGATCAGAATCGCATCGCTCACGTGGCCGGTCGGTATGGTGACGTAAGCGGTTTCGCCGGGCAGAAGTTTTTCGTCCGGATTGCTGAAATCAATCACCGTGTTGTAGGTGACTACGTTTTGAATCGTGGTGGGGTTCAGACGTATGGCGCTGACCCGGCCCTGAAATAACTCGTTCGGGAAGGCGTCGACGGCAAAGGTGACCGGTGCACCGACCCGAATGTTTCCAGTATCGGACTCATCGGTCGCCGCGTAAACCTGCATGCGCGTCAAGTCCTGCGCTACGGTAAAGACGTTGGGAGCCTGCAAAGTCGCTGCCACCGATTGCCCGACGTCGATGTTCCGCGCGACGACGGTACCGTCGATCGGTGCAAGAATCGTGGTGTACTTCAGGTTCGTTTCGGCTGCTTTGAGGGCACCTTCCATCGCCGTGACCTGGCTGCGTGCCTGCTGCAGTTCTGCCTTGGCCTGCTCGAGCGCCGCCTGGGCGGACTGGACATCGGCCTGCGCCTGGCCGAGCGTCGACTGCGCGAGATCGTTCGAATCGGCGGACACAACTCCCGCCACGAAAAGGTCCTGGGACCGTTTGGCCGTGGCCAGTTGGTATTTTACGTTGGCCTGCGCTTTGGCCACGGCGGCTTGATCGACTTGAACATTGGCAGCCAGCGTGGTCAGATTATCCCGGGCGTTCTCTAGATTGCCTCGCGCCTGCAGGACCTGAGCCTCATAGATGGCGGGATCGAGCTGCGCTAAGACCTGATCGCTTTTCACGCGTGTGTTGAAGTCCGCAAAAATATATTGCACAGTCCCAGAGACATAGGAACCGACAGGAACCGTCGTCAGCGCGTTGATGGTTCCGGTGGCCTGAACCGCGGCGGTGATGTCACCCCGCCGAACCGTAGCTGTTGTGTATCGGGGAGCGGCGTCCTTGCTTCGCACGTAATACCCATAAGCGAGAAGGACGATGAGACACGTGCCCCCGATCAGGTAGAGCTTCTTCCGTTTCTGATAGGACTCTTTCAGCGACATGGGTCTCCGATAGTATAGGAAGCCTTCTCGACCGAGCACGAGACGCCATGGCTGGCCTTGTTTTCTTCCCTTTCAACATAAGGACGCACATTCAAGGAGCGAGGTTACTTGGGGTAGGCGCTTTGGGCAGAGCAGTCGGACGTACTGCGGATGACGTCCAGGGCCAAGGCAGGCAGGATCAACCATTTCCGAGCGCGTGATCCTCCATGTTAGAGTGGGCGACTCCATAGGGAGGGGAAGTGGCCTATCGCGATCTGCGGGACTTTTTGAAGAAGCTGGAACGAGAAGGTGAGCTCCGGCGGGTGTCCGCGGAGGTCAACCCGCTTTTGGAGATCACAGAGATCACCGACCGCGTCCTGAAGGTTGGTGGGCCGGCCCTATTCTTCGAGCATCCTAAGGGGTCGCGTTTTCCTTTGGTGGTGAACCTCGTCGGCAGCGAGCGGAGAATGAATTTGGCCCTGGACGTAGGCTCGCTTGACGAAATTGCCGGGCGAATATCCTCGATCCTGGACATGCAGTCGCCGCAGGGGTTTCTTGACAAGGTGAAGATGCTGCCGAAGTTAGCCGAACTGGGCAACGTCTTCCCAAAAGTCGTGCGCAGCGGAGAATGTCAGGAAGTCGTGCGCACACAGGGGTTTTCGCTCTTCGAGTTCCCGATTCTGCAATGCTGGCCGCAGGACGGGGGACGCTATATCACCTGGCCCATGGTCATTACAAAGAATCCGGAAACGGGAAGGCGCAATGTGGGCTGTTACCGGATGCAAGTCTTCGATGAGAACACGACCGGCATGCATTGGCAAACACAGAAACACGGGGCTGAGCATTTTCGGAGCGCGCGATTGAAAAACGCGACAGGCCGCCTGGAGGTGGCCGTGGCAATCGGCTCCGATCCGGCCACCTGTCTGGCAGGGATTTTGCCGGTGCCGCCGGACATGGACGAATTTCTGTTTTCCGGCTTTCTCCGTCGTGAGCCGGTCGAGTTGGTACCCTGCAAGACCGTCGATCTGGAAGTTCCCGCGAACGCGGAAATCGTTCTGGAAGGCCACGTAGATCTTAGCGAGATGCGGACGGAAGGTCCTTTCGGCGACCACACCGGATTTTATTCACTCGCAGGGCAATTCCCGGTGTTTCACGTGGACTGCATCACGCAGCGCAAAGAGCCGGTGTATCTGACGACCATCGTCGGTCCCCCGCCTCAGGAGGACTATTTCATCGGTCACATGATCGAGCGCGTTTTCCTGCCGGTGATGAAGATGCAGCATCCGGAAATCGTCGACGTTGCTATGCCCGCCGAGGGAATATTTCAAAACTTGATGATCGTGTCGATTCGCAAAAGCTATCCAGGGCACGCACGAAAGACGATGAATGCTATCTGGTCGCTCGGCCAAGCCATGTTCACTAAGGTGATCGTTGTGGTCGATGATGACGTGAACGTGCAAGATTCGAAAGAGGTGGCATGGAAAGCGCTGTGCGCCATCGATCCGGAGCGGGATATCCAGTTTGTGTTGGGACCGGTCGATACACTCGATCACGCGGCGCGTCGACAGGACTACGGCTCCAAGATGGGCATCGACGCCACCCGGAAATGGCCGGAGGAGGGCTACTCGGGCCGTTGGCCCGATGAGATCAAGATGGACCCCATCACCAAACGGCGCATCAACGAAATTTGGTCCCAGCTGAAACTAGACGCTCGGAAGAAGTAGCCGCGAAGGCGCCGAAGCACTGCCCCGCCACAAGGCCCCGGCCCCTTCACTTAACTTTCACATTCCGTTGCTCCCTCAGATTCGCCGCCTATTTGCCTGCCAGACGCCTTCCTGTACTTAGGGCCGGGTTTTACCAAAAGCACACGCGAGAAATAAGCTAGGTTGACAGTCTGCGTCGACGGATGTGATAAACGCACAACGGGACGTACCGGCAGTATTAGTACTGGTGGCGATTCATTCGGCTGAAAGCGAAGAGCAAACGAAGGGGCATAGGGTTTGCAGCCACGGCGAGACGGACAGGCTCGATGGCTGGCTCTCAACCGGGCGTAAAGAGCGAGGGGCCACGCAATGTTCAATCTGGGTAAGACGAAATCTCTGATCGGCCTGGATATCGGATCGAGTTCGGTGAAAGCCGTCGAGCTGAAAAAGGCCAAGGACGGCTACGAACTCGTGAGTTATGGCATGGAGCCGTTGTCACAAGATACGGTGGTAGACGGCGCCATCATGGATGCTCCGTCTGTGGCGGAGAAGATCATCTCGATATTCGAGGCCCAGAAGATCAAGACGAAGGACGTTGCGACTTCCGTCTCCGGTCACTCAGTCATCGTCAAGCGCGTGAGCATGCCGCTGATGACCGAGGAAGAGCTGTATGACCGGATCCAAGCCGAAGCCAGCCAGCACATACCGTTCGACATCGCCGACGTGAATCTCAGCCACCAGCTTCTGGAAGCTACCGAAAACCAGATGGACGTCCTGCTGGTAGCCGTCAAGAAAGACAAGATTCTGAACCATACGAACGTGCTTGCGCAGGCGGGAAAAGCGCCGGTCGTGGTCGACATCGACGCGTTCGCGCTGCAGAACTGCTACGAAGTGAACTACGACCTGGACCCGTCACAGGTGGTGGCGCTTCTGAATATCGGCGCGAGCGTAATGAACATCAACATCATCCGCGGATGGACACCTCTGTTTACACGGGACGTCTCGGTCGGCGGTAACCAGTATACCGACGCGCTGCAGAAGGAATTGGACCTGGGCTTCGAGGACGCCGAGAAACTGAAAATGGGCGGGACGCACGCGGGGGTCAGCGATGAGCAGCGCACCGCGATTCTGCGCTCGGTTTCCGACATCCTCATCCTGGAAATTCAAAAGACCTTTGACTTCTTCCGCGCAACGGCCAGCGGCGAAAACATCCGCCGCATTGTAGTGGCCGGCGGAACCGCTCGCGTTCCGGGATTGCTCGACCTGTTGAAGGAAGAATTCGCGATGCCGGTCGAGGAGCTTTATCCGTTCCGTAAGATTGCCATCAATCCAAGCCGTCACGACGAAACCCAGCTTCGTGAGTTGGCGCCCCGCTTGGCGATTGCCGTCGGCCTGGCGCTGAGGAGTTTTGACACCCCATGATTCGGATTAACTTACTCGGCCAAGCGCGTCCAAAGGCTGCCAAACAGGCCGTTCCGCTCGAAGCGACACTGCAGATCATTCTTTTCCTCGCGGCCGTCGCCGTGGCGGCTGTGATTTTGAGCGTCGTGTATTTCAAGCAAAAGGCGGACCTCGACGCGACGAATAAGCGTATTGCCGCGCTGCGGGCCGAGAAGGCAAGCCTCGAGCAAATCAAGCAGGATGTGGACAGATTTGAAAGCCAGAAGGCCACGCTGCAGCAGCGCATCGACGTAATTGAAACGCTGCAGAAGAACCGCACGGGTGCGCAAGACCTGCTGCAGATGGTTGCAAACACGGTGGTTCGGGTGGACTCGCTCTGGCTGACGCAGCTGAATCGCACCTCGGATTCTTTGGAGATCAAGGGCGAGGCCGGATCGATCAACTCCGTTGCGAATTTCATTACCGAGCTCAAACGCTCCGGGTACTTCGACCGGATCGAAATCAAGAGCGCGAAGGAAGACGACCTCCAGCCGGGCGTTGAGACGTATGGTTTTGAGATGAGTGCGGCGGTGGCGTCGGCCAGTGCGGCCAGCGGCGGGGCCAAGACGCAGCCGACCGGAGCGACCCCAGCACCGCCTGCAGCCAAGGGGAGGAGTTAGCTATGCCATCCAGCTTCCGCGAATGGCCCTGGCCGCTGCAAGCGCTCCTGTATTTTGGCCTGGCGATTGTGCTGACGGTCGCAGGCTTGTACATCCCGGGGCTGCCCCTGGCGAATATCAGAAACCAGCTGGAGGCCGCACGAGCCGAACTGACGCCCCTGAACGCCGAGGTGCAGAACCTTCGCGTCTATAAGCAGCGCCGGGCTGAATTACAGACCGAAATGGACGCGCTGCAGAAGCAATTGGCTACGTTGCAGACCATCGTTCCCGAAGAGAAGGAGACGGACCAGTTCATCTTGATGCTACAGCGGTCGGCGGTGAGTTCAGGGGTGGCGATCCGGACGCTGACGGCAAAGCCGGTGGATCAAAAGCCGTATTACTTCGAGATGCCGTTTGATGTCGAAGCCGACGGGCCGTATTACTCGGTGCTCGACTTTTTCTCTAAGCTCGGACGCCTGTCACGAATCATCAACGTGGGGGACTTGACCATGTCGGCCATCGGCTCGAACTCCACGAAGTTTCGCATGGCGCCCGGCACGACGGTGAGTGGGAAGTTCACGGTGACGACATTCTTTACGAGTTCGGCGGAAGGCGCCGCGGCGCCGACCGGAAAGCCGCCGGTAAAAAAGTAGGCAAACGATGAGACTCGCGAAAGCAGGCGGAAATCTTCTTGCAGCCCTGGTGATCTCTGTATGCTTTGCGCCGGGCGGTTGGACCCAGCAGGCCTTATCCGCCAGCAAGCCCAGGTCGGCGGCAAAAACAAAAGCGGCAGCGCCTGCCCAGACCCCGGTGACGGCTCCGACGCCAGCTCCCGCAGCAGCTCCGGCCGAAGATGCGGCAGTCAACGCAAGCCCGGTGAACAAACGCGACCCTTTTGCGGCCCTGATCAACAACAAAAAAGAAGAAGCGGCAGGAATGCATTTGCCTCCCGGCAAGGCCGGACTTGTGATCGCCACCGTGCGAGTGGACGGGACCGTGCGCTCGGGCGCGGGAATGATTGCAGTCGTATCGAATCCGGCAAACAGCGTGTATTTCATTCGAGAAGGCGATCGTTTGTATGACGGCGACGTGGAGAAAATCGGACTCGATGGCGTGACGTTTCGAGAGAACTCGAAGGACGCCTTCGGTCACCCAATCGAACGAACGGTGACGAAGCGAATCTACGCGAGTGCAGGAGAGTAGCAATGAGGATCATAGGGCAGGGGTGGGGGCTAGGCGCATTCATCGCGGCTGGTCTGCTTCTGACAGGTGGAGCGCAGGGGGCGGACACGCCGGTGGTGCGTGTAAAGGCGCTGGTGAGTGCCAGCGGCGTGCGTCTCGAAGCCGAGGCGAACGGTCCGTTCGAATATACGACGTACCGGCCGAGCGAAAGTCTCTACATCGTCGACCTGAACGGCGTTTCGGCGGCCGATCCCGCCGGTGCGCGTGTGGTGGCTTCCGAACTCGTCAAGAGCTATCGGGTTCTGCCCTATACATCGGGTGAGAAGCCCGTCGTTCGAGTGGAGATACTGCTAAGCCAAGGCGTGGAGCCGCGGGTGGAGCGCAAGGACGCGCAAGACCTGGCCTTGGTCGTCTCCCGAACTCCTGATGCGATCTCTCCGGCGACTGCGCCTCCTTCACCGTCCGTTGCCGCAATCGTGCCGGCGGCCGCGAAGCCGAAATCAGCCAGCGAGGGTTTAGGAGCGATTCAACAGGTCCATCTGGCGCAGAACGGTGAAGAGACGGACGTGAAGATTTCAGGCTCCGGTTCTTTGGCTTATCACGCGACCAGACTGGAGGGCCCGGATCGATTGGTCCTCGATTTCGAAGGCGCGCATTTGGGCACCCCGGAAACGCACATTGCTAGCAATTTAGATCCCGTGCGGGATATCCGGCTGGCGCAGTTTACGCCGGAGATCTCACGCGTCGTCATTGACCTACGTGAGCCCGCCCTTTACAAGATCAATAAAGACGGCAACACCGTCACGGTAGCGTTTGCGCCCCATCGGTCTGGCCCGTCTCCGGCTGCTGCTCCTGCCGCCGAACCCACGACGACGATAACCACCAAAGCCACCACGCAGGGACGGTCTAAGCCCTCCGAGCAGGCGGTGGTAGCGCCCGGGGTCATTCCGGCTCCGGCCGCCGTTTTGCCCGTGGCCTTGACCAAGACCTCTTCGGCCCTTGCTGCACCTGCGCCGATCCCCGCGCAGCCAGAAGCCGTTGCAGCCAAGGTCGGAGGCGACACCTCGCCGGCAGCACCGATGGCGGCACCGGCGCCCCAAGCGCCCGCTTCCTCGGCTGCCCCGGCGCCCAAGTATTCCGGTGAGCCGATTTCGGTGAACCTGAAAGACGTGGACTTGCGCGACTTCTTCCGGCTCATCCACGAGATCAGCGGGTTGAACGTCGTGGTGGATCCGAGCGTAAAGGGCAGCCTGACGATCGTGCTGGACGACGTGCCGTGGGATCAAGCGCTCGATATCGTTTTAAAGAACAATGATCTCGACAAGCAACTTGACGGCAATGTGCTGCGTATCGCCACCAAAGAAACCCTGCGGAAGGAGGCCGAGGAGAATCGGGATCTCGCCAAAGCACAGGCCGAGGCCGCCGACGTCATCACCACGACCCGCTTGCTTAGCTACGCCAAGGCTACCTCCATTGCCGTCACGCTCAAGAAGTTTCTGTCCTCGCGAGGCGACATCATCGCAGATGATCGCTCGAATACCCTGATTATCCGCGATATTCCGACCACCTTGCCCGTGCTGGACAATCTGATTCGTCAGCTGGATCGGAAATCGCAGCAAGTGGAAATCGAAGCGCGTGTCGTCGAGGCCACTCGGTCGTTTGCTCGGGATATCGGCAGTCAGTTCGGCATTGCCGCGGGAACTGGGAGCCGCAACAATATACTCGGCGGGACGACGGAAGTCGGAACCAGCCCGATCGTCCGCAACTTTCCCCCTCTGCCGGTACCACCGATCATTGCAGGTTCCGGTGGCAGCACCACGACGTCGGGCTCCATCCCGCTGCTGACAAACCTGCCAGCCTCAGCGCCGACAAGCGGAATCGCGTACGCCTTTAGCTCAGCGAACTTTGCCTTGGATATGATCATCACGGCCGCCGAGAACCGGGGCGTGGGCAAACTGCTGTCGAAACCCACAGTGATCACTCAGAACAACGAAAAGGCCACGGTCAAGCAGGGAGTCAAAATTCCCGTTCAGACCATCATCAACAATACGGTATCTGTGCAGTTTGTGGACGCCGTGCTGGAGTTGGATGTGACGCCTCAAATCACAGCCGACGGCACCATCTTCATGGACGTAACGGTTGAAAACGACCAGATCGACCAAGGTATCCCGCGCGTGCAGGGTATTCCCGCCATTGACACGCAGTCGGCGGAAACAAAGGTCACGGTGAACGACGGTGCGACCGTGGTGATCGGGGGAGTCATCACCACGAACCAACAAACACAGATTAACCAAACGCCGTTTGTCGGAAGCGTCCCGATCTTAGGGAACCTTTTCAAGGAGAAGGTGGTTAGCTCCACTTCGCAGGAGTTGCTCTTCTTCCTTACACCTCGCATCTTGCCGAGCTAGTGACAGCCAAGTCGGCGGAACGAAGTCGAACCCGGAGTGGGCCGGAGGCGCGATCGGCCCGGCTCCGGGCTCTGCTTTCTGACCTCGGCGTCGACTCGCTGCTGGTCTCGCACCTGTCGAACATTCGCTACCTCTGTGGTTTTTCCGGTAGTGCGGGACTTCTCCTCGTCGAGCGCAGCCGGAGCACACTATTCACCGACTCGCGGTATACCTTCCAGGCCCGCGAGGAGATAAGCGGCGCTCAGCTCCGCATCGCCAAGAGGGGCATTCTGCGCGCGGTCCTAGACGCTTTGCGGGGCCGCCGGCGGGGCTTCCGGGTCGCATATTCGGCTACGCACATGACCGTAGCCGAGAAGCGGTTGCTCGAAGGGGGTGCGGGGGTCCGCTGGGTGGCCGACAGCGATGTCGTCGAAAAGCTCCGTGCGGTAAAGGACGAGGATGAGCTGACCCAGATTCGCAAAGCGGCCATTCTGATCAGCGACGTTTTTCGCCGCACGCTTCCGCTCATCAGACCGGATGTGACCGAACTGGAGCTCGCCGCTGAGATCGAGCACGACATCAAGAGGGGCGGGGGCTCGGGCCCTTCGTTTGAGACGATCGTGGCTTCGGGCCCGCGCTCAGCGTGGGCCCACGCGCGTCCCACCTCCAAGCTGCTCAGGAAAAGCGAGTTGGTCGTCCTCGACCAGGGTGCTATAATCGCGGGCTACTGTAGCGACATGACTCGCACAGTACACCTAGGACGGGCGTCCGCCAGGGCCAGAAGCCTCTATCAGGCTGTGCGGGACGCCCAACAGGCGGGCAAGCAGGCAATCCGGCCGGGGGCGACGGCAGGCGATGTCGACAGGGCGGCACGAGCTTCCCTAAAGTCATCTCAGCTGGACCAGTATTTCACACACAGCACGGGACACGGCCTGGGTCTGGAAGTTCACGAAATGCCCCGGCTTGGAAAGGGTGAGGAGACGGTCCTCCGCGAGGGGATGGTTCTAACCGTGGAGCCGGGCGTCTACCTCGAAGGCTTTGGGGGCATCCGCATCGAGGACGACGTCATAGTTACAGCCAAGGGGTACGACGATCTCACGACGGCGCCTCGGGATTTTCTCGAGCTCTAATGGCGAAAAAATCCAAGCCAGTTTTCGGCGGAGGAAGTGACATCCGCGGTGTTGATCTTGTGGAAGTCGAGCGCCTGCTGGCGTTCATGCAGAAGCACGGGCTTGAGGAGTTCGAGTATGAGACCTCGAGCATTCATATCCGGCTGAAGAAGGCCTCGGCGCAATCAACTGGGCCGGTTCAGGTCATCCCAGCCAGTGAGGTAAGTGCGTTACCCGCGACGGCCTCCACGGAATCGACCGCTGCAGCACGTTCCTCTCCTGCGGGGGCAACCGACGACCTGCATTTGATCAAGTCTCCCATTGTGGGTACGTTTTACGCAGCGCCTAGCCCGGGGGCGGATCCTTTTGTCGTGCGCGGCGGACGCGTCGATGTAGGTCAGGTGCTATGCATCATAGAAGCGATGAAGCTGATGAACGAAATCGAATCGGATGTGGCGGGCGAAATCGCGCAAGTCTACGTAGAGAACGGCAGCCCAGTGGAATACGGACAGCCGCTGTTCGGTATTCGCCCGCAAGGCAAGAAGTAACCGATCCGTTGCGTCCTGGGGGCCTTGGGACGGACTGTCTATGTTTCGAAAGATCCTAGTCGCCAATCGCGGTGAAATCGCCCTTCGCGTTCTCTCGGCGTGCAAAGAGCTGGATATACGAACCGTGGCGGTGTATTCGGAAGCCGACCGCCACGCCTTGCACGTCCGATTTGCGGACGAAGCGATCTGCATCGGGCCACCGCGAAGTAGCGAGAGTTATCTAAACATTCCGCAGGTGATTAGTGCCGCCGAAGTTGCCAACGTGGACGGGATCCATCCCGGTTACGGGTTTCTGTCGGAAAACGCCAATTTCGCCGAGGTCTGTGAAGCGTCTCATATAACGTTTATCGGCCCTTCCCCCGAGCTGATCCGCATGATGGGTGAAAAAGACCGCGCTCGTACCGAGATGGCCGCGGCGGGTCTTCCCATCATTCCGGGAAGCGACGGCGTCGTTCCCGACGAAGCGGCAGCCAAGAAGGTGGCCGCGGAAATTGGCCTGCCGTTGATGATCAAGGCAGCAGAGGGGGGTGGCGGTCGGGGGATGCGGGTCGTTCGGACGAAGCGTGAGCTGATTCCGGCATTCCAGACGGCGCGCACGGAAGCCGAGCAGGCCTTCGGCAGCCCCCATGTGTATATGGAGAAGCTCATTGAGCGGCCGCGACACATCGAGTTTCAAGTCCTGGGGGATCGCCACGGCAACGTGATCCATCTCGGCGAGCGGGAATGCTCGCTTCAACGGCGCCACCAGAAAGTGCTCGAGGAATCACCTTCGATGGCCCTGGATGCGGCAACGCGCGAGCGAATCGGCTGCAAAGTGGTCCAAGCCTTGAGCAAGGTGGGATATTCGAATGCGGGAACCGTCGAGTTCTTGCGTGATGACTCCGGTAAGCTCTACTTCATTGAAATGAACGCGCGCGTTCAGGTCGAACACCCTGTGACGGAGATGGTGACGCAAGTCGATATCGTCAAAGCGCAGATCCGTGTGGCGGCCGGGGAGCGTTTGGAGGACGCGGTGGGCTCGTTTCAGCCACGCGGGCATGCTATCGAGTGTCGCATCAATGCGGAGGATCCAGATACCTTCGTGCCTTCACCCGGGCGCATCACCGCCTTCCGAGTTCCCGGAGGTCCAGGAATTCGCGTAGATACGGCCGCGTATGCCGACGCGGTGATTCCGCCGTACTACGATTCACTCATCGCGAAGCTCGTTGCGCACGGACGGGATCGCGCCGAGGCCATCGCGCGGATGCATGGCGCCCTAGACGGCTTCGTCGTCGAGGGCATCAAGACGACGATTCCTTTGCACAAGCGTATTCTCGCTGAACCAGATTTCATCGCCGGAAAATTCGATACCCACTTCCTCGAGCGGCTCACACCCGTGGAAGCAAGATAACCGGATGCAGGCGCTGTTCCCACCAATCTACGCGATTCTGGATCCCGACGTGGCATCCGGCCCCCTGGTCAACTTGGCGGAAACACTCGCAAACGCCGGCGTGCGCCTGATGCAGTTGCGGAATAAACGCGCCTCGGCGCGTCGCGTCTACGAGCAGGCCCGCGAACTGGCCGCGACGGTTTCGTCGATGGGGGTGCGCCTGATTGTAAATGATCGCCCGGACATTGCCGCGATGAGCGGCGCCCAAGGCGTTCATGTTGGTCAGAACGACTTGCCGGTTGAGGAGGCGCGGAAGATTTGCAGGCCGCCCCGGTGGGTGGGTGTTTCGACACACAGCCTTGAGCAACTGCGCGAAGCCGACCGCACTTCGGCAGACTATATCGCTGTGGGGCCTATTTTCCCGACGGGCACGAAAGAGAATCCCGATCCGGTCGTCGGCGTCGATTTCCTGCGCGCGGTCCGACAGATGACGCGGAAGCCGCTCGTGGCGATTGGCGGCATCACGGTAGAGTCGGCGGCCGACGTCTTTTGTGCAGGGGCCGATTCGGTGGCAGTCATCCGGGATCTTGTCGGCGCCGCCGATCCGGGTGCGCGCGCACGGGAGTATATGGCCGTCGTGGAGCGGACGCGCACCCAGCGCGGCTAGGTGGGCAAAATGGGAGTTACACCGCACGTCGTCAGATCAGCGCCAACTCCGTCGTCCGGAGAGTTGGTCAAAGGTCTCGGCCTATTTGACGCGACGATGATCGTGATCGGCTCGATGATTGGGTCGGGAATCTTCATCGTTTCCGCCGACATCGCCCATCAGGTGCAAAGCCCCGGTCTGCTGATTCTCGTTTGGCTGCTTTCCGGGCTTATGACCCTGATTTGCGCTTTGAGCTACGGCGAGCTCGCGGCAGCCATGCCTCACGCCGGTGGGCAGTACGTTTACCTCAGAGAGTCTCTCGGTCCGCTGGCCGGATTTCTGTACGGCTGGACGATGCTGTTAGTCATTCAGACCGCCACGATTGCCGCCGTCGCCATCGCCTTTGCAAAATTCGCCGGCGTCATCGTGCCGTGGTTTTCGGCGACCGAGTGGGTCTGGAGGATCGGAACTTTCGGTCCCTGGAAACTCTGGTTTGGTTCTCTCGGGCCTTATAACGTCGGTCTCAACCATCAAAATCTGCTTGCTGTTCTCTCGATCGTCCTACTGACATGGGTCAACACGCGGGGCCTCCGCGTTGGCAAGGTCGTCCAGAACGTCTTTACCGTCGCCAAGACAGGCGCTCTGGCTGCCGTCGTGCTGCTGGGGTTTCTGTACACGACCGCTCTTGCCCGCTCGGCCAATTTCACAGGCTTTTGGCGCAACGCCGGGTGGAAGCTGATGCATCCTTATCCGCCTGACGATCCGAGCGGGATGATCGGCACACTGACTCTCGTAGGTGTTGCGATGGTGGGATCGCTTTTCGCGATGGACGCGTGGAATAACGTCACCTTTACGGCAGCCGAAGTAAAGACTCCGAGCCGAAATTTGCCGCTATCGCTCGCTCTCGGTACGGGCACCGTGATTTTGCTCTATACCCTCGCCAACTTCGCCTATCTGCGGGTGCTGCCGCTATCAGGCAATCCTTCGGGTTCAACGGCGCTCCAACGGGGAATTGAATTTGCGGCTGACGGGCGCGTCGGCACGGCGGCCATGCAGGTGATTTTCGGCCCCTCGGGCGCCATTCTGATGGCCGTTGCCATTCTGGTTTCAACCTTCGGCTGCAACAACGGGCTGATCCTGTCGGGGGCACGCATTTACTACGCGATGGCAAAGGACGGGTTGTTCTTCGCGTCCACAGGAACGGTAAACGAGCATCACGCTCCCGCCGCGGCGCTCGTGGTCCAGTGCATTTGGGCCTGCCTGCTTTGTCTCTCGGGAACGTATGGACAGTTGCTCGACTTCTTGATCTTCGCCGCAGTTATCTTTTACATCCTGACACTGAGCGGGTTGTTTCTGCTGCGCTGGAGACGCCCGGAGATGGAACGACCCTACCGGGCCTTCGGGTATCCATTGCTGCCGGCGCTCTACCTGGTGATGGCGATTTTCCTGGAAATTCAGTTACTGCGGTACAAACCACAGTACACTTGGCCGGGCCTGATCATCGTGTTGCTGGGTCTGCCCGTATACGGCGTCTGGAAATGGGCCCGCGGACGAGCCGCACTCCCTCGGCCAGCCTAGCTGGCCCTGGCAAAACGGAAGGCAATGGGAGGAGCACCGAAGATGGGCAATTCGCTGCTGGCGACCAAGCCGCTTCACGTAATCATGGAGGAGGCAAACGACACGGGCGAGACATGCCTGCGCCGCGCGTTGGGCCCCATTAACCTGATTACGCTCGGCATCGGAGCTATCATCGGTGCGGGAATCTTTGTGCTTACGGGCCAGGCCGCCGCGACCAGCGCGGGACCTGCCATCGTCATCTCGTTTGTCCTATCCGGCATCATCTGTGCGTTTGCGGGTCTATGCTATGCCGAATTCGCCTCTCTGATTCCCATAGCCGGTTCGGCTTATACCTACGGCTACGCGACGCTCGGCGAGATTTTTGCTTGGATCATTGGCTGGGATCTGATTCTAGAATATGCCTTTGGGGCCGCTACTGTTGCGTCGGGATGGAGCGGCTACGCCGTGAGCCTGCTGGACGAACTTGGCCTTCACATCGGTCCGCGTTGGATCGCGACGCCCGGAACTGAAATGGTGTATTACAAGGGGCATTGGGCCGAGTTGAATTCTCTACAGCAGGCATTGTCCTCGGCCGGTGTCGACCCCTCTCTGCTTCCGCACGCGGTCGGCGTCTTCAATTTGGCGGCGTTCGCTGCCATCGCCGCGGCGACATTTATTTTGATCGTCGGTATCCGAGAATCGGCCAATTTGAATTCCGCCGTCGTGATCCTGAAAGTGGCCATTGTCCTTGTCTTCATCACAGTTGCGGGAGCCTACATGCTCAGGCATCCCTCGCTAGCGGCATCCAACTGGCACCCCTTTATCCCGCCGAATTCGGGAAAGTTCGGCGATTTTGGCATCTCTGGTATAGCGCGAGGTGCTGCGGTGATCTTCTTTGCCTACATTGGATTCGACGCGGTTTCAACCGCTGCTCAGGAGGCCAAGAATCCTCAGCGAGACATGCCGATCGGGATTATCGGCTCTCTCGTCATCTGCACCGTGCTCTATATCGTCGTTTCGGGCTTGCTAACCGCCGTGGTGCCATACACGGACCTAAATGTCTCGGCTCCCGTGGCGGTCGCCATCGATGTCACTGGTGTCCGCTGGGGTAGCCTGCTTGTGAAGGCAGGTGCTGTAGCGGGTCTCGGCAGCGTGATGTTGGTCATGTTACTAGGGCAGTCCCGCGTGTTTTACTCGATGTCGCGCGATGGCCTGCTACCGAAATGGGCGGGAACGATCCATTCTCGATTTCGAACACCGTGGATTTCCTCGCTCGTTGTCGGAGTTGCTGTGTCAGCCTTTGCTTCTCTCATTCCGATCGGAGACCTTGCGGTGCTCGTGAACATTGGGACGCTTCTGGCCTTTGTGATTGTCTGCGCCGGAGTCTGGATTCTTCGCCGCAAGCGCCCCGACCTCCCCCGTCCATTCAAGACGCCGCTTGTCCCGCTCGTCCCCATTCTCGGCATCCTTACCTCTTTGGCAGCGATGCTGAGTCTGCCAGCCAAGACTTGGTGGCGACTGCTGATTTGGCTGGGAATTGGACTGTTTGTCTACGCCTTCTACGGACGAACACACAGCAAGGTGCGGAACGCATCCCTTTCTTAGATTTCCATGAAATAATCCGGTGGCCTGCCAGAATGCGATACCCTGGCATGCACAAGTTGGGCGCACTGGTGGAATGCAGGCCGACCGCGCCCAAGGCGTATGAGCCTACATTTTCAACGCCGATTCTGGCTTTTTGTGCGGCGAACCTCTCCGCTTGACCGCATCGCCCTGGCCGTGTTGGTTCTCTATGGGCTGGAACGCATGGCGCTCCACTTTGGGCTTCGCGTCCCGTTTGCTTCGTTCGTAGCGTTTCTCAGCTTCGCTGCTCTTGCCTATCTCATCGCCCGAGTCATCCCGTGGATGCGTAGGCAGCTTCTGTGGCGGCTGCGGAACCGGCTCATCGTTGCCTATGTGTTCATAGCCGTGGTGCCGGTCGTTCTGTTGGCGACGATCGTGGGCCTAGGTTTAATCTTGTTGGAGCTGCAGATCGGCGCGCACCTGTTCCGTGACGACTTGCAGAACCGCATCAGCGTGCTTGCCGCAGATACCGATTCGATTGCCGCGGCGCTCAACCGCGAGCCGAATCTCCCCATTGACCAGCCAGTTCCACCGGATTCGACGGCGGTCGAGGATCCGGCGCTGTTGCGGCCGGGCGTGGCCAGCATCATTGCTGCGGCCCAAACCGAATGGCCTGACTTGCGGGCGTACTTAAATCACGGTCAGCAGTTGGTCCGTGCGGAGAACGGCGGGCAATTCGCAGGCCTCGCCGAATTCCGGGGGCGGCTCTGGCTTGCGGGTGCGCAGTCGCTCGCGGTTTCCAAAGGACAAACGACGTTGCTTGTGGTCGCGCCGATCACGCCTGCCCTTCTCGACAGCTTTCCCTCGAAGTTAGGGCCCATCCAGATTGGCCTTCTCGAGCCTGCCTCGTGGCAAACGCCCAGGGCGTTCCCCCTGGACAAGCACTATTACGTCTTCGGAGAGGAAGTGGCAAGCAGCAAACGTACGCTGTCCCCGGCTGCGAGTTGGTTTGACGTGCGCATCCCGGGCGGCGCGACGTTGTTGGCCAGTAAAGCTGATACAGGCGGCGACGTCACGCCGAGACCAGTGCTGGTCACGTTTTCTTTGCGCCCCTCGGTGGTCAACCAAGACCTGCTGACATCGGTAGGGTACCTCGGCCCGGTGCTTGTACAGATGCTACTGGCTGTATTCGTCATATTCCTGCTGCTGGAGCTTGCGGCGGCGGCGACGGGCTTGGTGCTGACCCGCACGATCACGCGCTCGATAGGCGACCTGTACGAAGGAACGCTTCATGTGCGCCGTGGCGATTTCAGCCATCGTGTCCATGTGCTGAAACGCGATCAGCTCGGTGAGCTGGGGGAATCTTTCAATGAAATGACCAGCTCGATCAGCGAGCTGATCGAAGAGCAGCGCCAGCGCCAACGCCTGGAAAACGAAGTTGCAATCGCGCGAGAAGTGCAGCAGCAGCTGTTTCCGCATTCGATGCCATCCGTCCCGGGCCTGGATCTCTATGCCATTTGCCGGCCCGCGCGCGTTGTGAGCGGCGATTACTACGATTTCATTCCGATGGGAGCCGGGCGCATCGGCATCGCGCTGGCCGACATCAGCGGGAAAGGGATTTTCGCCGCCCTGCTCATGGCAAGTCTGCAAGCCACCTTGCGCAGCGTGGCCGCCTTGGATAATCAGGGCGGATCGGCCGATCTTGTCGCGCGCTTGAACCATCATCTGTTCAAAAACACATCCGACGACCGCTACGCGACTCTGTTTTATGCGGTATATGACACGACGGCCAAAACCCTGACGTATACAAACGCGGGCCACCTGGCTCCCCTGTTTGTTTCCGATGGATGTGTTCGCGCGCTTGATCAGGGCGGCACGGTCATCGGGCTCTTCGAAGAGGCGCAGTATACCCAGTGCACAATCAAAGTGTTGCCGGGAAGCCTGCTGGTAGGTTTTAGTGACGGACTGACAGAACCGGAAAGCGTCTACGGTGAAGAGTACGGCACGGAGCGCCTAAAGTCGGAAATTCTCCGGCAGCGCGAGCTGCCCGCGATCCGCCTAGCTGAAAATCTCATCTCCGGCGTCGAACAGTGGGCCGGCACGGCCGAACAAGCCGACGATATGACCGTCATCGTCGCCCGCATGACGTAGCATGCCGAATCTCGCTCGCGATTCGTTTATGATGGACCGGCCATGAAAATCCTGACCGCTGCCGAAATGCGCGAGGTCGATCGTCTTACAAGCAAGAAGGCGCGCGTGCCTAGCCTGAAGCTCATGGAGAACGCAGGAAAAAGCGTTGCCGAGTTCATTCAAGCGCGTTTGCCGGATGGGAAGCGGCGGCACGTCATTGTCGTTTGTGGCAAAGGAAACAACGGTGGCGACGGCTTCGTTTGCGCGCGCTACCTTCAAGCTAGGGGCGCCCGCGTTTCGGTTCATCTCATCGGAAATCTGCCTGACGTCAAAGGCGATGCCGCGGTCAATTTGAGGCGCTGGAAGAGAGCGGGGAAGCTCGCGGTCGAGGCCGCTTCGGAAAAAAGTGCTCCGCTGGGATTCCAGGCTGGAGACATCGTCGTCGACGCGCTGGTCGGGACAGGAGTGCGAGGCCCGCTCGAAGGGCACTTGGCCGAGATCGTTAGGGCTGTCAATCAACACCCGCCGGGATGCGTGGTCGTTGCAGTGGACATTCCCTCGGGCCTAAATGCGGATACCGGCGATGCTCCAGGACCTGTGGTTGTTGCCGACCACACGATCACCTTCACGGCTCCCAAGCCGGGGCTCCTTCTCCGTGCGGGGCCAGAACACGTTGGCGATCTTGTTGTCCGCGAGATCGGGTCTCCGCGACCCCTCGTTGAAGAAACCGGGCGAGGCCACCTCCGTTGGTCTGAGCCGAGCGAGTTCACTCAGTTTGCACGGCCACGCAAGGCCTCCGGACACAAGGGGGACTACGGCCACACGCTCGTCGTAGCCGGATCGGTTGGCAAAAGCGGCGCGGCGGTCCTGGCGGGAACCGCGGCACTCAGAGTCGGGGCGGGGCTCGTAACGGTTGCAACGCCCGAACCAATCTTGCCCGTGGTGGCCGCACACACGCCGGAAATCATGACCGAGCCGCTGTCCGCCACCCTTACAGGCAGTGTTTCTGAGCGCTGTCTCGAAGGCAATCTCTTCGGCAAGATTCTCCAAGGCAAGCGCGCTTTGGCCGTCGGTCCTGGGCTGACCACGCACGCGGAAACACAATCGTTTGTCCGAAGTATCGTCGGCGCTCGCGAGGTTCCCATCGTCCTAGACGCGGATGGCCTCAACGCGTTCGCGGGACGGGGCGGGGAACTGTCCAGCCCGAAAGGATTGCTTGCCGTCACGCCGCATCCCGGCGAAATGGCGAGGCTGTTGGGTTGCTCGACAAAGGAGGTGCAAGCCCGGCGCATCGACATCGCGCTCCAAGCGGCGGCCAGCTGGAATGCCTGCGTAGTCTTAAAAGGTCATCAGACCGTGATCGCTGCGCCGGATGGTCGCGCGTGGGTCAACTCGACCGGAAATCCCGGTATGGCTACGGGGGGCACAGGTGACGTACTGACCGGGATTTTGGCCGGGCTCACGGCGCAATATGGCGTCGATTCTTGGCCCGAAATGCTTGCCTGGGGTGTGTATCTGCACGGCCTTGCCGGAGATTTGGCGTATGCCGAGACCGGGGGCGCTCCGTTGATGGCCACCGACCTGATCTCTTGCTTGCCGCGCGCCTTCCGTCAGTTTTATTTCGAGTGCGGTCGTGGCTGAGCGAGTGTTCGTGACGCATTCGACCGAAGAGACCATCCGGTGGGGCCGCGAAATCGGCAAGCGGCTTACACCCCCCCTGTTGATCCTCCTCTCCGGCGATCTCGGGGCAGGGAAGACGACGCTCACCAAAGGCTTGGCCAGCGGCCTCGGCGCCGCCGAAGAAGACGAGGTCACCAGCCCGACCTTTACCCTCGTGCACAAATACGACCGTGGCGCCCGCGTCTATCATGTCGATCTTTATCGCATCGCAAGCCCAGAGGATTTCGACACGCTCGGCCTCGAAGAGATTTTCGACGAGTGCGCTGTCGTGGTCATCGAATGGGCCGACAAGCTCAACCTGCGAACAGGGTGGCCGGTGCTGCGGATAAAACTGGAGCACGTCTCGGAAGACGAGCGGCGGATTTCGATCAACGACGACGCCGGCCTGCTCCAGTCCGTCACAACCCCATGATGTGGAAGCCGGCATCCACGTAGAGGATGTTGCCCGTCACGCCGCGCCCGAGGTCGCTTCCGAGAAACACGGCCGCGTCGGCAACCTCCCCGATATCCGTGTTGCGCCGCAGGGGCGCCCGCTGGGCAGAGATTTCCAACATCTTGGATAAGTCCTTCACCCCTCGCGCCGAGATCGTTTTGATGGCTCCGGCCGAAATCGCATTGACCCGGATTTTTTTCGGTCCCAACTCGCTTGCCAGATACTTCACTTCGGCCTCGAGCGCTGCTTTGGCAATGCCCATAATGTTGTAGTTGCTCACCACACGCGTCGACCCCAGATAGGTCAGGGTCATGATGGAACCGCCGTGGGTCATCAGCGGAGAAAGCGCTCGGGAAATTGCGACAAGCGAGTAGGCACTCACGTCGAGTGCGAGCTGAAAGCCTTCGCGCGACGTGTTCAGAAACGGTTGATTTAGGTCTTCGTGTTTCGCAGCCGCGAGACTGTGAACCACCACGTCGAGCCTGTGCCCGGCCGCCTGAAGCGAGTTGACCATCTGTTCGATGTCGGACTGCTGTTGAACCTCACACGGGTAAAAGGAGGTCGCGCCCAACTCGCGTCCCAATTCTTCGACCGACGGTTTTGCGCGATCATTTTGGTAGGTCAGCAGCAGCTTGGCCCCTTCGCGCGCAAAGGCCTGCGCGATGGCATAGGCGATGCTCCATTTATTCCAAACGCCCAAAACGATGGCTGTCTTGCCTTCGAGCAGTTTTGACATGGAACGTCATTCTAACCGAAAACCTAGCGTGAGCGCGCCCAGCGGATAATCTCACGCACAGCAAATTCCAAATACGGCCACAAAAGCGCTGCAATCGTTCCTGCGGCCGCCCAGAAACGAACGGGATGCGCGTCTAACGTCTTGGGCGTGTGGGGGCTGTGGGTCGCACAGAAGCCGCCCCCGACGGCCGGTCGCCGGCATCGTTCGCCGCCGGACCCTAGATAGAGGCACGGTCCTTGGCCCGCAGGCGCGGGCCTCGCGGGGGTGCTCCGATCTTCAGGAGCTTGCTCGCGAGAAAAGGCAGGCTGCGACCAGCCTTGCGGAAGACCATCCGGGGTGATCGCCGGGACCGCTCCCGCATTGACGCTTACGCGGCGTTCCATTGCGTATCGCTTTGGCCCTACGCTACATTGAAAACTTGCCCGATAGAATACCCTAGAACATGCTGGAAACGCGCATCGAGCAGACGCCTGCCCATCCGGCTCGGATGAAGCTGGAGCCATACTCTGCTGAAATCCGGCTCACCAACCTGACGCTGGGCCTCGACAATATTCACTACGACGTCTTTCTAAGCCCGCGGTTTGTCGAATTCACGCGGAAGTACCTGCTCGACTTGCTTCGCCAGGTGGTCAACATCAGCCTGCTCTACGGTAAGGAAAACGAGCGGGGCCGGGACCGCGAGCGCCGTCCCTCTGGCGCGCCCGAGCACTCGGCGTTTCGGAAGCTGTTGATGGAAATCCTGCAAGAATCGCTGACGCGCGCGAAGTTTCAACAATCGATCGAAAGCGATATCTTACACCGGCTTGCGCTGCTGAAATTTTTTTCGCAAGAGATGAGCAATCAGTTTTCAAGTATTTTGGTCGAATGCAAGGACTGGATTCGCGCGCGTGGCGAGCTATTTGAACACAGCGAACAGGCCCACGTGATGCGTTCGAAAATCGCCGACGTTCAGGCCGACCGTAAAAACGTGATTCGCCAGGTAGGCGAGACCCTCTGTCGGGTCTGGTGCGACGTCGAGGAAAACGCTCTATCGAAAACGCGCCGCGCTCTGTTCGGTGATGACTTTCGCGCAACGTACGAGCTTCTTCACAACCGCTTCCTTTTCGTAGAGGGTGGTAACGACGACCAGTTCATCGTCGAGCACTATGTGCTGCTCGGAAACTTCGTCAACGATCCGGACCGGTTCGAAGTGTTTGATGCGCTCCTGCTGGATTTTGTTCGCGAGTATGTGCTGGCGGGCGATGACGAGGAACTCACCAAGGCTCGAAAAACACATGAACGCCTGCTCGAACAGGCCCGGCTGCTTCGTTCCGAAATCGCGCGACTGGAGGAGGAGCATGAGGAAGCCGCTGGCCGGGCCAATGATGGCGACCGCTCCTTCCCCTCGCTTTTTAAGCGCAAGTCGGCCTCTTCATCCGATGCCCGGCATGAGCTCGAAGAAGTGCGGCGAAAAATGGCCTCGCTCGAGATGAACCTCGAAGAGCTGGACCCGCAGATCGAGGCCGCCCGGCAGCGCATGGAGTTTCTCACCGATGAGCTGAGGAACCGCATCGGCGACTATTTGAACCAGCCCGCCAACGCCACCAGGATGTTCGACGTGCGCGCAGCAGAGGACGAGTCGGCGGACGACCCAGGGGCTCCCGGCGAGGTTCGCGCCCATTTGCTCGAAGAATGGGTACACCGGCTGGAGGAGCGCGACCTGTTGTTCCACGTCCTGGCGGGTTACGAGCTTCGCAGAATTGCCTCTGAATACAGTCCGCCGATCCACCTGCAGCAACTCAAGAAAGCGCTGGTTTACCGCGAGGAGGCAAAGCGGGTGGCGCAGATTTTGGAGAAATTTCCGGCGCGCAAAGTGTCGATGAAAAGGCTCGAGGAATCGTCGCGCGGGATTCGCCGCCGCACCGTGCAGGAGACTCTTACGCTCGGGCTGCAGTTTGCCGAGGACTTGATGCGGCTCCGCCGTGACCGAAGAAATTACCAGCAGGTCGCGGGTTGGATGGAGCGCATCAATCTTGTCCACTCGGAACGAACTCGCGAGCTCTCCCGCGCCAACAAAAGCCTTTATGAGTTTCTTCATCCGGATGAAAGCCGCCCGGCCGAAGATCCCGTGATCAACCACGTTGTGATTAAGGCGGATGTGCGCGGCTCCACGGGCATTACGAAAGACCTTCTCGCACGCGGCATGAACCCGGCCTCGCACTTCAGCATGAACCTTCACGAGCCGGTCAAACGAATGCTGGAACGGTACGGTGCGGCAAAAGTCTTCATCGAAGGCGACGCCATCATTTTGGCCATCTACGAGACAGAATCGACCCGCGCGACGCAACGCGCCGTCGCTCGAGCCTGTGTTCTTGCGCGCGAGATTCTGGCGGTGACGGCGGCCTACAACGCTCGCGAGAAAACGGGCGATCTGCCACGGCTCGAACTAGGGGTCGGCGTTGCGTTTCAAGATTCAGCGCCCTCGCTGTGGATGGACGCCGATTCGCGCATCATGATTTCGCGCGCACTCAATCTGTCGGACCGCCTGTCCAGCTGTTCGAAAATGGCCAAGCGGCTCTTTCAGACCAACCCTGGGCCTTTCAACGTCTATTTGCTGCAGACTCTTATGGAGGACGTTGCCGCCGATGAAGGCGAAGAGCTTCTGGTTCGCTACAATCTCAACGGCATCGAACTCAATGAGGAAGGTTTTCAAAAACTGAGCTCGGAAATCTCGCTTTCGCCCATGACTGGGAATTTCCCTCTTCCGTGGGGCAAGGAACGCGTGCAGCTTTATTTCGGGGAGGTTCCGCTGGGCGAATCACTTGAGCCGATCGTTGTTCGCAAAGGATTTGTCAGACAGCTTCAACCCGGAGGCAAAATCGGCAGCCAAGGCACACGCGCCTACTATGAAGTGTGTACGGACGGGAAGCTTCTCGAGCTCGCGCGCAAACGATTCGTTGCCTTCAATCCCCGCTAGGAAGCAGCAACGGCACGCGGTTTACGTTTGACTCGGCGAGTGACACTTTCCTGGCCTGGTCGCCAGACGGGAAACGCATTGTGTTCGCTTCCGATCGCGCAGGCAAAGAGGACCTATATGAGAAGCTGTCCAATGGAGGCAGTGAGGACGAACTGCTTTCGAATCAGAATATTGGTTTGTCCCATGCAGTTGGTCAGGCGACGGGCGCTTTCTCTCGGTTCACCGTCGTGCTGAACTGGCCCTCGTTTCTCAAGAAAACAGGGAATGAAGGGCTTGTGAAACGCATCGGGCATTCTGGGCCGATACCCCGCCATCGAAAGTCCCCAGTGCCCGAGTATGCGCACCTGTCGATCTCAAATCTGCGCGAGGCCGTTTCGCGCATCGAAACGTGAATTGCCACCACTATTCCCACCGAGCGAGTTGAGGAGAAATCCGCGTCTGCCTACTTGCAGTAAATTAACGTGCTTTTATGTTATTAGAGACACCGGAGGCGAAAGGGGTCCGGTGACGCTCGTGGCCTTCAAAGCCGTTTTGAGCAGTCCGCAGCGATCCGCACGGAACCCGAGCCATGCGAAATCGCCTGTGCTTATGCGGGTTTGTGAGAAGCTGCTCCTCGCAGCATTCCGCACCGTTCTGTGCTGAATTGCAAACGGAATAGCACCCCAATAGCACCAGCGGGAGCCGGTCGGAACCCTTATTTCTGGCCCTGGTGCACGCCAGGCTTCGGCCCTGGCTTCTGCGCGGCCTTCACTTTGCGGGCTTTGGCAATGTCGACCTCGCTCCAGCGCCACAGTGTGCGACCTCCGCCCATTGGCACGGCAACGGATGGCTTAATCTTCCCCTGGGCGAGCCACCGATTGAGCGTCCTGAAGGATACGCCCAGCTTCGCAGCGGCCTGCGTCGTACTGTAGCTCCTCTTCTTGAGCATTCTCCGCCGCCTCTCCGTGTCCAGTACGAGCAATACGCACATTGGCGCCCACCTAAGATAATTGTGTCCATACATATGACACAATTACCCAAAGCGCGTCAAGAGAAATCCGCATTCGCTCGCACTTTTAGAGGGGATCGAAGCACCCAAAAAGCCGCCGGCCCTTGTCTAAACGTAAGGTGTGCGCGGACAATTTTTTCAGTTTTCGGTATTTGACGGTGTCATTGGCTGCGATGTGAGGTGCCTACAACGTGGGCGTATTGCCAGTCAGTCTGCGCAGCACATCGCCGACATTGGGGCCCCTTAGAGCAGCTTCATTCGAAACCCTGTTCGAAACATTGTGTCTCGGTCGTCGTACCAGCGGCCGTTCGATGAAATCTTTACGGCATATTTCCGAGGTCGGCAGTTAGAAGCCGCCAATATTAGGCGCAGTTCATATTCCCCCGGGAAGAGCAAGTAGCCCCGCGAGTTCGGTTTGACTTCGACATCGAGTGCGATAATCGGGAATTCAGGCGGAACATTTGGCACTTCCTCGTCGACTGACACGCTGTGGTCGATCATTGCGGTCAGGAGCTAGTGGTCAGCTATCGGGTTCATCGCAGTGACGCACGCAGGATTTCCGGTTATCCGTGCGATCTCGATACAATGGCTCAATGCCGAAATTCCTCCATCAGCGCCCCACCCCTGAACAGCTACTCGCCCAACTGGAATCAGAGGAGAGGCGTGCGCGGCGTGGTCGGCTGAAGGTCTTCCTCGGCTACGCGTCAGGTGTCGGCAAATCGTTCCAGATGCTGGACGAGGGCCGCCGGCGCCGTCTACGCGGAGAGGATGTCGTGATATGCGCGCTGCAGCCGGAATATCCTCTGGAAGTTCAGTCGATATTGCAGCAGCTTGAGCTGATTCCGATGCTGAAGGTCGGCGCTTCGCAATCAATCGACGTAGACGCGGTAATTCGTCGACGTCCGCAAGTTGCCCTGATTGACGGCCTCGCTTATGAAAATCCGCCAGGCAGCCCCAATGCTTATCGCTGGCAGGACCTCGAGCAATTACTCGACGCTGGCATTTCAGTTGTCACCACGGTCAATTTGCAGTATTTGGCAAAACACGAAGAAGAAGTCGAGCGCATCACGGGTCAGTGCGCCGCCTGCACGATTCCGAGTGGATTTCTCGACAGAACTGCCGACGAGATCGTTGTCATCGATACTCCGGCGAACGAAAGCATCTGGGGAGAGCCAACAGGGAACCGGGCGGCCGCACTGGCCGAGGGGCATAAACTTTCCCGATTGCGTGAGTTGGCCCTGCTGGTTGCGGCTTCCGTTGTGGATCGTCAACTCGAGAACTACCTGCGATCTCACGGGATGGATCAGGCGTGGGGCGTGCAAGAGCGCATTTTGGTCTGTATTAGCCCGCGTTCCGATGCGGCACGCATGCTGGAAAGCGGGCGTCGCAACGCGGACCGCTTCCAAGGCGAGTTTCATGCCATTTATGTACAGGAGCGTTCTCTCTCTCAACAGGAGCAGGCGATGCTGGAACGGAATTTGAACTATGCCCGCCAACTCAGGGCGCAAGTGGAGACCCTGAGCGGCCGAGACAATGCCGAGGCCATTTTAAAGTTCGCAAAGGAAGAGGGAATCACTCAAATTTTTATCGGCCACAGCATGCGGCACGGAATACGGACCAGAATTCTGGGAAGTCTCGTCGACCGTCTCATACCCTCGGCCGAAGGAATCGACGTTGTCGTCTACCCCCAATAGCGCAGATCTCGGCAGTGAGCCGTCACGCGCAGCGCGAGGACGCCTGCAGCTATTTCTCGGCTACGCTGCCGGAGTTGGGAAAACCTACCGAATGCTCGAGGTGGCTCAACACCTTAAGAAAGAGGGTAAGGACGTCGTTATCGGCTACTTCGAGCCACACGGAAGGAAGGACACTATCGGAAGAACTTTCGGACTGGAAATGGTCCCAACCAAGACGATCAACTATCGCGGTGTGATGCTTGAAGAGATGGATACTGAGGCGATACTAAAGCGTCACCCTGCAATCGGCGTTGTCGATGAATTGGCACACACCAATGTCCCTGGGTCGGGGCGCTCTAAGCGATGGGAGGACGTCCAAGCATTGCTGGATGCCGGCATCGACGTGATGACGAACATGAACATCCAGCACCTGGAGAGCCTGAACGACCACGTTTTCCATATCACGGGGGTGCGGGTTCGCGAAACAGTGCCCGACTGGCTGGTCAAGAGTGCCGCCGAGGTCGTCATGGTGGATGCCACCACCGAGGCGCTCCTGAATCGTTTGAAAAGAGGCGTTATCTACGCGCCGGAAAAAGCGGAACGTGCCCTGGCCAACTTCTTCAAGGAGTCTAGTCTGGTTTCCTTGCGCGAGCTCGCGCTGCGGGAGACAGCCCATGAGCTGGACATCCGAGGAGCCTCTGAGACTGCCGAAGAACGAAGGGACGTTCACGCAACATCTTTGCGGGAAAAGGAACTCCGAGATCGAGTATTGATCTACGTCACGGCCGACCCTTCTACAGCCATGCTTATTCGTCGAGGCCGTCGGATGACCGACTACCTTGGCGCCGACTGCTTCGCAGTTGCGGTATCGCCCTACCGGCGTGACCACCGGGCGGACGAACGTATTCACGCGGTTGAGGCACACCTTAACTTCGCGCGGAATCTTCATATCGAAGCCCGGTCGCTAGAAGGAGACGACCCGGCGGAAACGCTCGTGGACTTTGCACGCCGCAATCAAATTACTCAGGTGCTGGTGGGCAGGCCGAAGCACCGTTCATGGAGTCGCTTGTTGGGTACTGATCTGATTCTGAGAATCGTCCGAAAGGCCAAAGATATTCGCGTGATCATCGTAGCAGAGCGCCGAAAGCAGCCGGCCGCGAAATAAACCTCTCCCATCCCACCAGCCCCAATAGCGCCAGTGATTTCGTAGGGGCCCAAGTGGGTGCCGGATTGAATGGCCATCGGTCCCCGCCAAATGGAGTGCGCACAGTATATACGACGTGTGTTACATACGA
>CAYOXF010000087.1:0-46038 GCA_964407845.1 uncultured Acidobacteriaceae bacterium
GCTGAGGCAGGTTCCCTTTGGCCAGCCCGCTTTCCTCCATCCCCTCCGCCGCCGTTTGCCCGGCATTGTTCGGGGACTTCTCAGGTACTGTCGGGCGGTCCGACTTCCCAGGTCCGTTCGTCATCGGCGCACGTCCTTAGACTTCCCGATACGTCCCAGGACAGCTGCCTCCCTGGGCGAACCCGGGATCTCCCGGTTCCCGCGCGAGGTGTCTACGCACGGGCACGGGGTCTCTGACCGCGCGGGACTCTGGCACACCTCGCGATATCGGTGCACCCGATCGGACCTTCCGCTTTCTCCTACAGCGTCGGCGTCCCGGAGTAAGTTTCTTACGCGGCTGAATACCCGGCCCGCACGCTCCCCTGTCAACGCTTCGACGCCGCCCTCGCGAGCAGCTCCGCATGACTCGGGGCCGATGTGGGTCGCTACATCACATTCGTATGACTTTTGCATTCACTACACCTCGCCGGTTTAACCGGCGCACAGGAGACAATTCATGTCATTATCAAGGCCAAAAATTCTCGGCTTGGCCGCGGCGGTGGGGCTTCTGTTGCTCCCAGGGGTGGCGAATCGGATGGAGGCACGCGGCGTAGAGGAAACACTCACGCCCGCGACGACCACCCAAAAGGACCAGACCGATCTCGCTGTCACTGTCTATAACTCGAATCTTGCGCTCGTCCGTGATGTTCGCCAGATTCATCTCGAGGGAGGCGTCCTCCCGCTTCGATTTGAAGACGTGGCGGCGGCGATCCTGCCCGCAACTGTGCATTTCCGCTCGCTGACCGATCCGGCGAAGCTTAGGGTGATCGAACAGAACTACGAATACGACCTTCTGGACCCGCAGAAGCTCTTGCAAAAGTACGTGGGCCGCGAAATCACGCTCGTAGTACGCGAAACCGATTCCGGCTCCACCAAATGGGTGGAGACAAAAGCGCTGCTGCTTTCCGACAACGGTGGCCCCGTCTGGAAAATCGGGAACGAAATTGTCACGGGAATGACTGCCGAATCCTATCGGTTCCCCGATCTTCCGGACAATCTCTACAGCCGGCCGACTCTGGTCTGGACGCTCGACAATCGCGGCAGCGGCGCACAGCGGGTCGAGGCGTCTTACCTTACGAACAACATGAATTGGAGTGCGGACTACGTGTTGACGGTGGGCCGCGATGAAAAAGTCGCAGATCTGGATGGCTGGGTCACGCTCGTCAACAACAGTGGCGCCACGTACCACGACGCCAAACTGCAGCTCGTGGCGGGCGAGGTGCATCGCACTCCCCAGGCCGAGAGCGCCATGCGTGAGATGTTGGTCAAGGAAATGTCTGCGCCGGCCGCGAAGCCCGCATTTGAGCAGGAAGCATTTTCGGAATTTCACCTGTACACGTTGGGACGGCGCACCTCGATTCAAAACAACGAATCGAAGCAGATCAGCCTACTGAGCGGGACAAACATTCCCATCGAGAAATATCTTGCCGTCGAAGGGCAACCGTACTTCTACCGCAATCCGCAGGGAATCGGGAACGCCGTCCTCCAACCCGTGAAGGTTTTCTACGGCTTCAAAAACGACGAGAAATCGGGCCTGGGAATGCCTCTGCCTGCGGGAACCGTGCGGGTCTATCAGGCCGATTCGAAGGGCGAGGTCGAGTTCAGCGGGGAAGACACGATTAACCACACGCCCAAAGACGAGGCGTTGCGCATCTACGTTGGCAACGCGTTCGATGTGGTATGCGAACGCAAACAAACCGATTACAAAAAGCTCGCGAGTAATCTCTACGAGCTGGAATACGAGATCACGCTGCGGAACCACAAGGACAGCGCCGTTAACGTGGACGTGCGCGAACCGGTCGGCGGCGATTGGGAGGTCCTAAACGCGAACTACAAATGGACGAAACTCGATGCCTCAACGATCGGCTTTCAAATCCCAATCGACAAGAATGGAACCGCTACCCTGGACTACCGCGTCCGCGTGAAGTGGTAGGTCCGATTCAGCCAATGGAAGCTGTTACCTTGCACTGAACCGCGGAGTGATGGTCCAGCAGGGCGAGCTCGTGGAGGAAGATCGGATTGGAAGGAAACTCTTGTGTAAGTTGGCGGAGCAGCTCGCGAGCACGATCGGTCTGGTGCTCACGCTCACAGGCAAGGGCCAGCATGATCTTCGCGAACGGCTTCAGGTATTGGCCGTGGTCAGCGGCCCGCTGCATCTGGTCGATTCCGCGCTGGCGGTCGCCGTGGACTCCTCCGAACCACAGAAACGCGCGTTTAAATCCGGATAGACACCCGATGACGTAATTGCTCGTACCGAGGGCCAGATAGGCATCCTGCGCATTGGGGTCGACAGCCAGAAGTTTCGTGGCTTCGGCTTCGGCTTGCTTCATCAGACTGAGGGCGGCGAGCTGCTTCTTAACGATCAGCGCGTCGTAGTTCGATTCCATCCCGTCCGCCATGGTCAGAACCAGGAGCGCCTGCTTGTCAGTCGGATTCGATTTCAACTGATTCCTAGCCATTTGGCGCGCGCGGTCGTTGGCCCGCAGGAACGGCTTGTTTTCGTTCTCCGCTGGGGTACCGTCCACGCCATTTAGAAACTTATCGTTGTCCAAGAAAAATGCCGACGTGAAAACACCCTTGGCATTGAACTGTTCATAGAGATGACTGGCTGCTTCCGCGACGACTCCCATGGGGTCTTGAGGACGGGCCTTTTGGTAGGCAAGAAACTGTTCCCGCGCGTCCTGGAAATTGAGTTCGTACAGATTGCGAAAGCCAGCGTCGAGCAATGCCGGCACGGGGTCAGCGGAAACCTCTGGTGCTTCCGACTCGGTCGTCACGGTTGTCAGGGATTGTGCAGTGGCCGAATGGTATGCCATGCACACAAGTGCGGCGAGGGCTCCCGCCATAAGCAGCGTGTGCTTTTTTCGTTTTGTGAAGCGGGCTCGCAATCCAGTTCCCGGATCGAGTGGCATCTTCAGGCAATCTTTACCGGACACTCATATCACAGGTATGGGAGACGCGCTAGACTCTGAGGGTGGTACGGCTTTCTTGCCCTACAGGCTCTTGAGTATGAACTCCGTGATTCCTCTGTATAGTTCGACTCGAGCCGAGAGATCATTTATACCATGGCCTCGACCGGGAAAGATCATGAGATTTGTCGGATATTTCCCGACTCGAATCAGGTCGTTCAGCAACTCGGCGGTATTGGAAAAATGGACGTTGTCGTCGCCCGTGGAGTGAACCAGCAGCAGGCTTCCTTCGAGTCCGGCGACGTGATTGACGGGCGAGGACATTTCGTAACCCTCTCGATTCTCTTGCGGGCGTCCCATGTAGCGCTCGGTGTATGCCGTATCGTATAGGCGCCAGTCCGTTACAGGAGCAACCGAAACTCCCGCCTTGAAAACGTCAGGCGCGTTGAACATGGCCACAAGCGCCATCGTGCCCCCGTAGCTCCATCCGCAGATTCCGATGCGCGAGCCGTCCACGTAGGGAAGCGATTTCAAGTACTTGACGCCCGCGAGCTGATCTTCGAGCTCCACCTTTCCAAACCGATGATAAATCGGTGTCTCGAACGCGTGACCGCGCTGGTAGGATCCGCGATTGTCGAGCGTAAAGACGATGTAGCCTTTTTCAGCCATCATCTCGAGCCACAGAAAATCGCTTCGATCCCATTGGTTCCGCACCTGCTGAATGCCTGGGCCACCGTAGACATAGATGAGCACGGGGTACTTGCGTGAGGCATCGAAGTTGCTCGGGCGGATCATGGAGGCGTAGAGCTTCGTGCCGTCGTCCGCAGCAAGTTCCAGGAACTCGACTGGTGAGAGGTCATACTCAGCGAGCTCGCGCACCTTGTTCTCGTTGATGACGGCCACGTGCGAGCCGTCCGCACGATAGAGGTCCTGCCGCGGTGGGGCCATCGCATTCGAAAATGTGTCCGCAAAACCGGATGCATCCGGCGCGAAGATCACGTCATGCGTACCGTTTTCCGCTGTGATGCGTGCGAGCGACCGATCACGGAGCGAAAGACGAAACACTTGTGTGCCCAGCACATCCTCCTTGTTAGACAGGAAGTAGATCACGTCATGGGTCTCATCGACCGCCGGATGGCTGTCCATGCCCGGCCCGAATCCACCGGTGCCCGTAATGCCCCAGTCACCACTGGTCAGCTTCCCGAGCAGCTTGCCGGAAAGGTCATAGAGATAATAGTGGCGAAAGCCGGTCCGCTCGCTCGACCAAAGAAAGCGCTTGTTATCGGCGAAGAAATAGAGATCGTCAGAAAGGTTGATCCAGTAGGGGTCCGTTTCGGTAAGAATGGTTTCCGAAGCGCCGGTGGCGGCGTCACAGAATAGAAGATCGATACGGTTTTGCGCGCGACTGAGGCGTTCGATGGCGATGCGCTGGCTATCGCGCAGCCAAACGACCCGTGCGAGATACACGTCGGTGTCTGCGCCGGTGTCCATCCACTTCGTTTCGCCTCCATCGACCGAGACAACGCCGACGCGCACGATCGGGTTGGCCTCGCCCGCTTGCGGAAAACGCTCGTACTCGGTGGCTCCCACCGGCGAGCTCATATCAATCAAGGGATAACGCGTCACGCGCCGCTCGTCCATTTCGTAGTAGGCGATTTTGGAGGAGTCGGGCGACCACCAGTAGGCCGTGCTTGACTCAAGCTCCTCCGGATACAGCCAGTCGAGCTGCCCTTTGAGAACCTCTTCGCTGCCGCCGGTCGTCAGCTGCTTCGATTCTCCGGTGGCTACATTCGTGAGCCATAGATTGAATTCGCGCACATAGCTGACCCACTTGCCATCGGGAGAAAACTTCGGATCTGCGATATCTGCTTCGCCAACGACGAGCGGTTTCGACATCATTGTTTTGAGATCGAGAAGCACCAAATGGGTGCTGCCGATGAAGAGCAGCGCATTGCCGGAGGGAGACCAACGGTAGTTGTCCGCCTGCACGCGGCCCAAGCCCGTGGACTGGATGGCCTGCGTTTTAGCGGGCTGCATCACCTGTGCGAGCACATCCGCAGGGACCAAGATCTTGCGCTCACCCGTCGACAGATCAATCGTCCACATTTCGATGCCTGGGGCGCGGCGATCGAGAAACGAGATCCGCTGGCCGTCCGGGCTCCACTCGATTCCTTGCGCCAGGTAGCCGCTTAGGCTAGGTGCGCTGTAGATACGCTCGACGGTGAGCGATTTGGATGGCTTGGGCTGCGCGACAGCGGATGCCGAACCAAGACTCAACGCCAGCGCGACGAGCGGAGCCCCAACCAAAATAGCAATCGGGTGTCGTCGAGCAACTCGGCCATTCGGGCCGATGGACGGCTCTCTCATGCTCTCTTGCCTTTTCCTCGCATTATCGGCTGAAAAATCATCCAGCCTCAATCTCTCTACATGATGCATGAGAGCAAACGCATTGCAAGGATGAAGTCTCGTCGACCGTCGCAAGCAGCAGACTGCTCCTCCGGCCCTTGTCCAGAAAGCAACGCGAGCGCAACAAAACTCCGGGCAGGTTCCACTCAGCGTCCTATAATCCGATCGATCGCGCGCGGCCCGATCGCCATGTACGAAGTCATCGAAAAATTCATTCACTACTTGCGCTATGAGCGCAACGCCTCACCGGGGACGATTCGCGAATATCGGCGCGACCTAAGGCAGTTTTGCGAGTTCCTAACTCCGCCGGGGGAAAAGACCTTGCCCCTTGGTCGCATCGATCATCAGATCGTTCGGGAGTACGTGAACTGGATGTACGACCGGCGGCTGGAAAAAGCTTCCGTCGCACGGAGGCTGTCTTCAGTGCGTACGTTTTTCAAATTCTGCATGCGTGAGAAACTCACTGACAAAAACCCGGCGCGGCTGGTGAGTACGCCCAAACTGCCGAAGCGCGTGCCACAGGTTCTGACGGCAAGCGAGTTGAATGCATTCCTCGACGAACTCGGCAGTAAGGGGGAACCATCGCGGCGTCGCCGGCGTCTCACGGCCGAGTCCGAGCAGGATTCCGGAATCTTGCTCAAACGCGATCGTGCAATTTTGGAGCTGCTGTACGCCTCTGGGTTACGCGTCAGCGAGGTGGTGGGGATCAACGTCGGCAACTTGGACCGGCAGGGCCAAATGGTGCGCGTCCTTGGAAAGGGCCGCAAAGAGCGCGTGGTGCCTTTTGGCTCCAAGGCCGGTCGCGCGCTGGAGGCCTACTGGCCGGTGCGCGATGAGCTTTTGGCTCATGCGCGGGTGAAACCAGACTATCAAGCTGTGTTTCTGAACCATCGAGGCGGACGGCTGACGGACCGATCTGTGCACATGCTGGTGAAGAAGTACGCGCGACTTGCGAGTGTCAACTGGGATTTGCATCCTCATTCGCTCCGACATGCGTTTGCAACGCACCTGTTGGCGGACGGCGCGGACTTGCGCGTGATCCAGGAGTTGTTGGGTCATGTTTCGCTCTCGACCACGCAGCGCTACACGCAGGCGAGCATCCGGCAGTTGATGGATGTCTACGACAAGACTCATCCGCACGCCTAGAGCACGTCTGCTAGTATCCTGCACATGAAATCTGTCACCGGAATCCTGTCGGTTGCGATCGTCATGCTCTTTGGGTGGGCCCGGCCCGCGGCGGCGCAGGACAACTACGAGATTCAGGTGTACGGCAGCGATATCGTTGAGCCCGGCCACACGATGGTCGAGCTACACAGCAACTTCACGATCGAGGGCTCCACGACGATGGAGGATGGGCTTTACCCAACGAACCATGCGTTGCATGAAACTGTCGAAATCACCCACGGCTTCAACGGTTGGTTCGAGACGGGCTTCTATATTTTTACTTCCGCGCGTTCCGGACAAGGGTGGCAATGGGTGGGTGATCACATCCGGCCCCGCGTTCGCGTACCCGAGAAATGGCACTGGCCCGTGGGGGTTAGCCTCTCGAACGAAATCGGCTACCAGCGAAGGCCTTTTTCTCCAGACACGTGGACGTGGGAGATCCGACCCATCATTGATCAACGAATCGGGCGGTGGTATTGGTCGGTCAACCCGGCGTTCGACAAATCCCTGCACGGCCAAAATGAGCATATGGGGTTTTTCTTTTCGCCCGATGCGAAATTCAGTTACGACTTCACTCCGAAGGTTGCGGGGGGAATCGAGTACTACAGCAGCTTGGGGCCGGTCGGTGGCTTCTACCCTATTTCCCAACAACAGCAGCAGATTTTTCCTGCCATCGATCTGAACATCGCTCCGCAATGGGAAATCAATTTCGGACTGGGCTGGGGACTGACGTCGTCAACCGATCATTTGATCGCCAAGCTGATTTTGGGGTACCGCTTCAACTTCTGACGCTAGGCGGTGAGGGAGCTGGTAGGGACAAAGCCGCCGGGGGCACACGGCTGGGGGGAGGCGGGCATCATCGAGCGATCCACGCGATTGTAGAGTGTGTCGCGTTCGATCGGTACGCGGCCGGCGGCGCGGATCAGGCGCTCCAGTTCGGCTCGCGTGAGATGCTCGGGGGTCGTCGCGCCGGCGTCGTGGTAGATCTTTTCTTCAACGACTGTGCCGTCTAAATCATTCGCGCCGAAGCCAAGCGCGATCTGGGCGATCCGCGGCGTAAGCATGATCCAGTACGCCTTGATGTGATCAAAGTTATCGAGCATGAGGCGCGAGACGGCGATGGTCTTGAGCGCGTCGATGCCGGTTGGTCTCGGAATGTGGGCCAGGCCTGTGTTGGCGGGATGAAATTCGAGCGGGATGAAGGCAACGAAGCCATGCGTTCGATCCTGGGTCTCGCGCAGACGGACGAGGTGGTCGACGCGCTCTTCCAAAGTCTCGACGTGGCCGAAGAGCATGGTGGCGTTGGAGCGCAAGCCGATCTCATGAGCTGTGCGTGCGATCTGCAGCCACATCTGTCCGGAAACCTTGTGATCGCAAATGATGCGCCGAACGCGCGGATGAAAAATTTCAGCGCCGCCGCCGGGAAGGGAATCGACACCCGCTTCCTTCATTTTCAATAGCGTATCTCGAATCGAAAGCTTGGACAGGCGCGCGTAAAAGTGCACCTCAACCGCGGTGAACGCCTTCAGATGAACCTGCGGAAAATGCTGCTTGAGGCCGCGAATCAGATCGAGATAGTGATCAAACGGAAGATCCGGATGCAACCCGCCAACAATGTGAAATTCCGTAGCGCCTTGGGCGACGCCTTCTCTGGCCCGTTGGAAGATCTCCTCCAGCGAGAAGGTGTACGCGCCGGTGGCTTCGGGCGAACGGCCAAAGGCGCAGAGCTTGCAATGAGCCACGCAGACGTTGGTTGGGTTGATGTGCCGATTGATGTTGTAAAAGCAGACGTCACCGTGGCGCTGCTCGCGGATGTAGTTCGCTAGCCACGCCACGGCAAGCAAGTCGTGTGATTGGAAAAGCGCCAGGCCGTCCTCGGAGGTCAAACGGGTATTCGCGAGAACTTTTTCCGCGATCGGCTCCAGCCGCGCATCCGTGATTTGTAACTTGCCGCTCATTCTTCGCCGACCTAGGGCCGCGTCACAACCACGGCAGCACCCCAAAACAGCAGAAACAACAAGCTAATATAGCCATTCACGGTAAAAAACGCAGCATTCATTTTGCTCAGATCGTTTGGTTTCACAAGGGAATGTTCGTAGGCGAGCAGGACGGCCACAACCGCGATTCCTACCCAGGCCGGCCAAGACAACTGAAAACTCCAGGCCAGCCAAGCAAGCAGTACGACCATCACGACGTGTACGGCTCGTGCAAACCGAAGCGCCTTGGGGATGCCCACCCGTTTCGGAATGGAATACAAGCCGGCGGAGTGATCAAAGGCAACGTCCTGGCAGGCATAGAGGACATCGAAACCTCCGACCCATAGGGTGACGGCAGCCGAAAGAATTAACACCCGCAGATCGAGCGAGCCGCGAATCGCGATCCAAGCCGCCGCGGGCGAAATGCCGAGACAAAAGCCGAGCACGAAGTGTGACCAGGACGTAAAGCGCTTCGTGTATGAATAAAACCAAAGGATCGCGAGCGCCAGGGGCGCGAGCTTTAGCGTGAGCGGATTCAGTTGCCATGCAGCGATGACGAGCAACACCGAAGCGACGACGGTAAACCCCCAAGCGAACGCGATCGAGAGTTCGCCCGTGGGTAGCGCGCGGTTCCGGGTGCGGGGGTTGCGGCGGTCGTAGTCAACATCAACGATGCGGTTCAGCGTCATCGCGGCGGATCGCGCGCCGACCATGGCGATGACAATCCAGAGGATCTGATGCCCTGAGGGCAGACCGCGCCCTTCCCTCGCAGCAAGCAGCGCCCCGACGAGCGCAAACGGCAGCGCAAATACCGAGTGCTCGAATTTAATCATCTCGAGTACCGTGCGGATGCGGCTTTTTGCCCGATTGGATTCCGTCACAAGTCACCCAACAGAGAGCGGCACGGACACTGCATTCAAAAAGCAAGAATACCGTACGACGGATTTGCCCCTCTTTGCTTTCGCCACCGCCCCAGGCGTGTCTAGAACTTAAGGCTTGCCACCCTTCCAGCGATATTGCCTCTGCTGCGGCAGTCCGAGCTGCTCAAGAACACGACACGCAAACTGCTCCACAGTATCCGCAATCGTCTTCGGCTCGTAGTAGAAAGCGGGCATTGCGGGCATCACAGTTGCGCCTGCATCGTGTACGCGCATCATGTTTTCCATATGAATGCGGTTCAGGGGGGTTTCGCGCAGGCAGAGAACCAGTGGGCGACGCTGCTTTAAGCAAACGTCCGCGGCGCGCGTGAGGAGATCGTTGGCGACGCCGGCCGCGATGGAGCCCAGAGCACCCGCCGAACAAGGAATGACGACCATGGCATCGACGACTGCGCTGCCCGAAGCGATGCTTGCCCCGATGTCCTTATTGGGCAGGTATTCGACCTTTTTTGCAGCTCCGCCCGTCAAAAGCAAAGGGAGCTTCTTGCCGTCCGCCGCGACAATGTGGAGTTCGGTTGCAAGCAAGCGCAAGCCTGCATCGCTGGCGATGAGAAACACACGCGCCACGCGTTTGTCGGCGTCGAGCATACGCAAAAGAGCCTGCGCATACGTCGCGCCGCTCGCGCCGGTGATTCCGACTGTGATCGTGCGGCTCTCTGCGCTCGTCATGGTATGTGTCGAAACCTCGAGTCTAGGTGCCGGTTTTCCGCAAAGTCAAGACTGCATGACGACACCTCGGCCGAGTGTTACCCATCCTGCTGAACGAGAACGCGACACCAGTTAGGACGGGGCAAGAGCGGCAGCGAGAGCAGCAGCCAGAGCAGCCTCCTCGTCTAAAAAAACGGTGCGGAGATCGACGACGAGGTGGTCTCCCGCAATGCGCGCGACCACGGGCACCCCTGTTTGTGGTTTCCGCAAACGCTCCTCGATTGTCGAGGCAGAGCAGCGACGACTCTTGATGAAAATCAAATGAGTTGGCAGTTTTTGGTCCGGCGTTGAACCACCGCCAATCACGGAGAATCCTGGACGAAGCTTCATCTCCACGTCCGGCGGCAAGCAAGCGCGGAGTCTTTCGATGAAGGCTTGTGCGCGGCGCGCAATTTCGTTCGTAGGCATACGAATCATGCGCAGGGCCGGCACCAGGTCGACAGCGCCACGATAGTAGGCCTTGAGGGTCGCTTCCAGAGCGGCGATCGTAAGTTTATCGACGCGCAAAGCGCGAAAAAGCGGGTTGCGCCGGATGCGAGCCACCATCCCTCGTTTCCCGGCGATGATTCCCGCCTGCGGACCACCGAGCAGCTTGTCCCCACTAAAAGAAACAAGACTCACCCCAGCGTGGCAGCTGACACGGACCACCGGCTCGGTGATTCCGCTTGATCCGAGGTTGGCAAGGCACCCGGAGCCAAGATCCTCGAAGACGGGAATGCGCTTTCGCCGCCCCAGCGCGACGAGTTCGTCGAGCGAAGGTCGTTCGGTAAATCCGGTGACACGAAAATTCGAAGGGTGGACGCGCAGCAGAAGCCGTGTGTTTGGGTTGATCGCGCGCTCGTAATCGCGGATGCGCGTGCGATTGGTGGTTCCCACCTCGCGAAGGATTGCACCGCTTTCTGACATGATGTCGGGAATCCGAAATCCGTCACCGATTTCGATCAGCTCGCCACGCGAGACGATCACTTCGGCGCCCTTGGCAACTGTGTTCAGCGCGAGAAAGACGGCGGCGGCGTTGTTGTTCACAACAATTGCCGCCTCCGCTCCAGCCAGGTCGGCAAGTAGAGCTGCGGTATGAACATCGCGCTTGCCACGTTCGCCACGCTCGATGTCATACTCAAGATTCGAATAGCGCACAGCGGTCTCGGCGATTTCGTCCGATGCGGCGCGGGAAAGCGGAGCACGGCCCAGATTCGTGTGCAGGATGACGCCGGTGGCGTTGATGACGCGCCGGAGCGACGGGGCGAGCACGGCGTTGACTGCCGAGGCCACCTGTGCTTCGATCACTTCCAGGCGGGTGGCGCTTAGATCCGTCTCTTTCATGAGTCGTGCGCGCAAATCCCTGAGCACGCTGCGCGCCACCTGGGTCACAACGAGTTGGCCCGCCGATTCGGCCAGCGAAACCAGACTGGGCTGCCCGAGCAGTTCATCCACTGAGGGAATGGCGCGCAGGCGAGCGTTTAGATCCTTGTTTTTTTGAGGTTTCTCCCCCTTTTCGATGGCCCGGCCCATGGGGCGCCTATTTGAACATGTGGCCCTGAACCGGCGCAACCTTCGGACTTTCTCTTTCCGACAAGCCCGAGCGCAGCGTCGTTGACGCCACCGGCCGGTGCACTTACGCTGGAGTTGCAGCAGTTAGCCGCCATGGCCACAGTCGACGAAGACCTCAGCCAAATCGAGCGGGACATCCGCACTTTGAAGATCGAGTACGAGCAGTTTTTTGGCGGAGGACGCCCGCGCCCGCCCTCCGACACGCAATGGCGTGTCGATAACCTGATCCGCCGTTACAACGAGAGGATGGGAGAATTGAGCTTCGGGCAGCGTTTCCGGTTCAACAACCTGGCCCAGACCTATGCGAAGTATCAGGACATGTGGCGGAAGAAGGTGGTTCAAAAGGAAACGGGCACCCAACAGCATCATTATGGTGCGGCGGCCAAGGCCATCGAAGCCGAACGCGCCCGCAAAACTGCCCAGGAAGCCAGCGCAGCTTCCGCCGATGACGCTTTGAGAACGGAGCGTGGGGCAGTTTCCGGGAGGGCTTTTGCGCTCTCCTTCTCAAACCCTGCCCAGGAACCTGACAAAGTTCAGACGCTGTATGACAAGCTCATCGCCGCGCGCAGCGAAACGGGCGAAGGCGCCGGAGCTCCTAGCCTCAAAGACTTCGAGCGCTTCGTCCAGCAGAAAACAAAGGACCTGCAGGATAAGGGCGGACGAGAAGTCGAATACAGCGTCAGCATCGAAGGTGGGCGCGTCAAACTGAGGGCCCGCGTCTGTAGCTAGTTCCCTTTTCCAATCCTCTTCCGAAATCCCTTTCGAACGCTTACACTGACGACTTTCCGTCCGGAGGCCGAGCCGTGCCGATCGAGCGAGCGCTGATCAGCGTCTATGACAAGACCGGAATCGTGGATTTCGCGCGCGAGCTGGCCTCGTTGGGCGTAGAGATTGTTTCAACGGGGGGCACGGCAGGGCTGCTGCGCGATGCTGGGATTTCAGTGCGCGACGTGTCAGATCTGACCGGCTGGCCAGAAATGCTCGGCGGGCGGGTAAAAACGCTTCATCCCAAGGTTCACGGTGGAATCTTATTTCAGCGGGGAAAGGTCGAGGACCGCCAGCAGGCTGCCGGACACGGAATCGTGCCGATCGACCTAGTGGTCGTCAATCTCTACCCCTTTTCAGTCACTGCTCGAAAACCCGGCGTCACGCCGGACGAACTGATCGAGAACATCGATATCGGCGGCCCCGCTATGGTCCGTTCTGCAGCAAAAAACTTTCAGAGTGTGGGAGTTGTGATTGATCCTGCCGACTATCCGGCGATCGCGCGCGAGCTTTGCGATAGACACGAACTCAGTCTTTTCACGCGACTCACGCTGGCGCGCAAAGCGTACGCGCGGACGGCACGGTATGACGGTGAAATCTCGACCGAGCTCGAGCGGCTTTCCGCAAATGGCGACTTGGCGATGGGCTCGCCCGAGAAACTGCCGGAGCGAATTCACATTCCCCTCGAGCGCCGGCAAGCGATGCGCTACGGTGAGAATCCTCACCAGGCCGCGGCCCTGTATGTTTGGGCCGGACAGACGGCAGCAGGACTTGCGGGCGCCAAGCAGCTCCAGGGTAAGGAACTCTCCTACAACAATCTTGTGGACCTCGATGCCGCGGCAGCCCTTGTCGCGGAATTTAGACGCCCCGCCGTCGCCATCATCAAACACAACAATCCTTGTGGCGCCGCAGAGCAAGAATCGCTCTCCGAAGCCTATCGAAAGGCGCTCGAATGCGATCCGGTCTCCGCCTTCGGTGGCGTACTCGCCTTCAATCGTACGATGGACGTGGCGACGGCTGAGGAAGTCGTGAGGCTTTTCGTAGAGTGCATTGTCGCGCCAGGCTACACTTCGGGGGCAATAGAGAAATTCGCGGCCAAGAAAAATCTCCGGCTGCTCGAAATGCCGGATGGATGGGAGGCCGGTGGACTTCTATTCAAGTCGATCGCGGGCGGCATGCTGGTACAAGAGGCCGACCGTCACGAGTTGGCGGAAGCCGACCTCAAGGTTGTGAGCAAACGCCCTCCCAGCGACCGCGAGGTCAGCGCTCTGTTGTTCGCATGGAAAGTGGCGAAGCACGTGAAATCGAATGCGATCGTTTTTGCACGCGAGGGACAGACCCTTGCCGTGGGCGCGGGCCAAATGAGCCGCGTCGATTCTGTCAAGATCGCGGCTATGAAGGCGTCCAGCGCGGGACTTCCGCTCGCTGGGAGCGCGGTTGCGTCCGACGCGTTTTTCCCGTTTCCAGACGGTGTCGAGGAAGCCGGCAAAGCAGGAGCCACCGCTGTCATCCAACCCGGCGGATCTGTTAACGACGAAACTGTGATCGCCCAAGCGGACAAACTCGGAATGGCGATGGTGTTCACGGGCGTACGTCACTTCCGCCACTAGGTTCCAGATGGCTCATCCAAGGAAACCCGCGGGACTCTACGGTCTCCGCGTGCTCTCGCTCGAAAGCCGGCGCGCCACGGAGATGGCGAAGCTGATCGAGAATCACGGCGGGCGTGCCATCGTCGCGCCCTCGATGCGCGAAGTGCCCCTGGCATCGAACACCGAAGCGCTCGCCTTTGGACGCGCCCTCGCGGCCCATGAACTCGATATGGTCATTTTCCTGACGGGCGTGGGCACGCGGGCGCTCGCGCGCGTGGTTGGGACGATGTATCCGGTCGAAGAGTTTTCTCGAGCTTTGCGGAAGGTCTGCGTCGTCGCGCGTGGGCCGAAACCCGTAGCAGCACTTAAAGAATTGGACGTACCTGTCACGCTTGCTGTGCCAGAGCCCAACACCTGGCGCGATCTTCTGCGTGCGCTCGACGAAAAAAAGGCGTTGCTACCACTGGCTGGGCGACGCGTTGCGGTGCAAGAGTACGGCGCGTCGAACCCCGAACTGCTCGCCGGTTTGGCCGAGCGCGGTGCACTGGTTATGCGCGTGCCCGTCTACCAGTGGGCGCTGCCAGAAGATCTAGGTCCACTGCGAGCGGCCGTGGAAGCCATCGCGCGTGCCGAAATCGACATGGCCCTGTTTACGACTTCGATTCAGGTTGCCCACTTGTTGGAGGTCGCACGGGAGATGAACCGCGAGCAGGAGCTCAGGCGCGGCTTTGCGGGGATCGTGGTGGGCTCGATCGGGCCCGTCACGAGCGAGGAACTTCGCGAGCAGGCTTTGCACGTCGATTTCGAACCCGCGCACCCGAAAATGGGTTTTCTCGTGAACGAAGCAGTCCGGCATGCGGGCGCTATGCTGAATAAGAACCGTCACGGAGGTTCCAGGTGAGCTCCGCGAGCGGCTGGGCCTCGGAAGGTTTGGGTGGGGGGGAATGCCGCGACCCAGCCGCATCGGCGAATGTCGAGACTCTAGCAGACGCTGGCACCGGCGCGTTCGTCGATTTATGAATTGAAACGATTCGTCTTCCGAATCCCCGCAAACGATTGATTCATTTCAGGTTCAGTCATGGCTTTTACAAAGCATTAACATCCAGAAGCACGCCGTTCCTTGCTTTTGCGGCGCCGCCGAAATTGGTCAAGGGACGTTTCGCCGGCAAGGCGATGCAACAGGGCTTTCCTCCGCGCGGGCGAAACGGGCTTAGCCAACAGCCGCTTGCGGAGCGTACCGATCTCTTCTAGCCAATCCTCGTATTCGGAGCCAAACTCCTGCTCGAGCTGCTTGCGGATGCGCTGCGCGAGGGCTGGACTCAGGCCACCGGTCGAGATCGCAATTTGCAGCGATCCGCGACGCACGGTTGCGCCGTAATAGAAATCACAGTGTTCTGGGTCGTCGACCACGTTGCACAAGATTCCGCGGCGCTTCGCCTGCTTGTAGATCTCTCGGTGCAGTTCGGGGGAAGACGTGGCGACCACAATGAGAAAAATGCCCACCAAATCGGAAGACCGGAACGTGCGGGCCTTCCAAACGATTTCCTCGGCGCGCGCCCAGGTGCGGATTCGCTGAGTCGCGGAGGGCGCTACGACAGCCACGGCCGCTTCCGCGCGCAGCAACCCTTCAATCTTTTCCTCCGCGACGCGCCCCGCCCCGACTACGAGACACCGACGCCCGGCCAGTTTGAGGAAAGCGGGAAACAGGAGCATCGGTCGAATTCCCTTCCTGACGCGAAAGCGTCCCAGCCGCTAGAGTCGCTCGCCCCGCACGAGGTCATCGTATGTCTCTCGTTGGCGCACGATTCGAAACTCGCGGCCCTCGACCAAGACTTCCGGCACTCGACGGCGAGCATTGTAGTTCGAGGACTGGACGAAACCGTAAGCTCCCGCCGTCCACACGACCAGCACATCCCCCGGCTGAACCAGCGGCAGCGGCCAATTCAACGCGAGAAAATCCCCGGATTCACACACAGGCCCCACGATATTGACTCGCGTCACCTTCGTGGCCGTCAAGTGATTGCGCACGATCGGCGTGATCGCGTGCGTGGCACCGTAAAGGACGGGGCGGATTAGATCGTTCATGGCGGCGTCCACGACCACAAACGTCCTACCGCGATTTTCCTTGATGTAGAGAACGCGGGTCAGCAGCACGCCGGCTGGGCCGACGAGTGCACGACCTGGTTCGATGAGCAGTCGGCAGTCGAGCGGCCGCACCATGCGCGCGAGCGCGTTTGCGTAACGAGAGGGAACTAGCGGAATCTCCCGCGTGTACCGGATGCCCAGACCACCGCCGATGTCGACGTAGGCAATCTGAATTCCCTCCATCGCAAGCTCCCTTACGTAAGAGACCAGCCGTCGAAGCGCTTGCCGATAGGGAGTCAGAGAGAAGATTTGCGAACCCAGATGCGCGCTGATCCCGCCCCACGTGAGCCATCGTGAGTCTTTGTGCGCGAGGTACAGTTGCCGTGCTTGCTGCCAGTTCACGCCGAACTTGTGTTCGTGAGCGCCGGTGGCGATGTGGGGATGGCCACCGGCCAATACACCCGGGTTCACGCGGATCGCCGCCAAGGGCCTGGCGTCGGTGCCTGCTGGGCGGCGAGCAGCCTCACTCAGCAGGACCTCTAGCTCCCCGGCAGATTCGATGTTAAACAGCAGAATTCCGTTGGCCCGCGCGTGCCCGCCCGGATAGCAGAGGGCCTCGCGGATTTCCTCACGGGTCTTGCCAACTCCGGAAAAGACAATGCGTCTCCCTGAAACCCCCACGCGCCGTAACCGATCGAGCTCTCCGGCGGAAACAACGTCGAACGCGCTCCCGAGGTTAGCCAAGACGCGCAAAACGGCAAGATTCGAGTTCGCCTTCACTGCATAACACAGTTGGTGCGGAAGCGAGCCAAATGCGCGATCGAGAGCACGGTAAGCGCCTTCCATGCTGGCACGGCTGTAAACGTATGCGGGCGTACCCGCAAAGCCCGCAATCCGATCCAGCGGGACACCTTCGCAAAACAGATTCTGCCTGCGGGACGCGGAGCCGCGGTAAGCAAAGGATGGAGTGAACTGCGCGGGATCCACCCTCCTGGGCTTGGTCCTGCTGCTCAAATGAGATTTCGCTGTCATCGTAACGGTGGAAGGGTTTTCTCGTCGCGGAGCGGCAAGATCATGGCGCACCATCATACAAATTCTGCGCTGAAAAGCCAGGAGCCAAGGCCTTCGTAAAAAAACCTGCTTGTTAGTTCCGCAAAACAGCGGCGGTTGCCCGTTCCTTGACGGCGATTTATCATCGCCTACGCGCACCATACTTCTGCTTTGCATTTCTAACACCTTCATGACTGTGGCCTGGTACGGGCATCTGAAACACCGCTCGGCACCTATCGTCGAGGCCATCGTGATCAGTTGGCTGATCGCATTTGGCGAATATTGCTTCCAAGTGCCCGCCAATCGAATCGGCTACGGCGAGTTCACCGGATACCAGCTCAAGATCATTTAGGAGTGCATCACTCTCACCGTGTTCGCCATTTTCGCCTGGCTCTACCTCGGCGAACGGATTCGCTGGAATTACGCCGCGTCCTTCCTCTTTCTCGTTGGAGCGGTCGTGTCGGCATTCTGGGGAAAACTCTGAGCCGCCGGCACCTTTCTTGACTTGCCTGCCAGCCGCCGATACACTCAAAATCGTTCCTGGTAGAGGTGCGGAGGCCATCAGTAGCTGGGCCGGAAGTTCCGAGCAGCTTCGGACGGCCGAGCGAAAGGGGCGTCGGACAGTTCTCCGCCGAAATCGTTCCGACCAGCTGACTCGGTGCGGTTGGGGGATCGGCTGAAAGGCTGATCCACTGTCATCCCGGCAGGCCGGGATGGAGCGCTATCGAGGACGGAAACGCGGGCCTTCCTCTCGCGTATCCTTTCCTCGGTTTCTCCTCCATCCCCAGCAGGCAACCAATGAACCTAAACGCACTGACTCGAGCGCTCGTGGATATCGAGTCGATCACCGATCACGAAGGTCAGGTTGGATCCTACCTGTACGATTTATTGTCTCAGATCGCGTCGAAGACGGGCGGGCGCGTAGAAAAAATGGAGGTCGGACCCGAGCGTTTCAATGTTCTCGCGTGTTGGGGGGAACCGCTTGTTACGCTCTCGACGCACATGGACACGGTGCCGCCGTTTTTCCCATCTCGCGAGGATTCCGAGTTCATCTGGGGGCGCGGCGCGTGCGATGCCAAAGGAATCATCGCCTCGATGGTGGTGGCTGCGGAGGAGCTGCTCGGCCAAAATATTAGAAGGTTCGCACTGCTGTTCGTGGTGGGCGAGGAGCGCAATAGCGCGGGAGCGGCCGTCGCGGCACAGACGCCTCGCGGCTCTAAGTATCTCGTGAACGGCGAGCCCACGGAAAGCAAGTTGGCGCTTGCCTCCAAGGGTACTTTGCGCTTTGAGCTCGTCGCGCGCGGGAAAATGGCCCATTCGGCCTATCCGGAGCTGGGCGATTCAGCCATCGAGGCGCTACTCGACGCACTGGAAGCGATTCGCAAAGTTCCGCTGCCGCGGGACTCCTTGCTGGGACCCTCGACGATGAACATCGGAACGATTTCCGGGGGCCGGGCGCCCAACGTGGTTGCCGATGCGGCGAAGGCTGAAATTCTCGTACGCATGGTGGGAGACGCGGCGCCGGTTCGGGAGGCGCTGGCGCGAGCTGTGGGCAGGCGCGCACAATTGATCGAGGTTCTGTTTATCCCACCGATCCATTTTCTTAGCGTCGATGGGATGCCGACCACGGTGGTATCGTTCACTACCGACGTGCCTGTGTTCGGACGCAGCTGGGGTGAGCCTTTACTGCTTGGACCGGGAAGCATCCACGTGGCACACACCGAGAACGAGCGAATCTCGAAACGCGAGCTCTCCGAAGCCCCCGAAATGTACGCGAATGTGGTAAAGAGTCTTCTGGCAAGGCCCTGAGAAGGTGCAATGAATCTGGCGATCGTCGGATACGGGAAAATGGGACACCTCATCGAAGAGCTGGCTTCGCAATATGGTTGCGCGGTGAAGCTGCGCCTCGACATTGACAACAACGCCAAATTCGAAGGGCTCACGAAGGAGAATTTCCGCGGCATCGATGCAGCCATCGAATTCTCCACCCCGTCGGCGGCGCCAGAAAATATCGAGCGGGTGGCGCAACTCGGCGTGAACGCTGTAGTCGGCACCACGGGTTGGTTCAGTGAAATGGACCGCGCCAGAAAGGCAGTTGAGCGAGCCGGGACCGGGTTGGTCTGGAGCCCGAACTTTTCAGTCGGTGTCAACATCTTCTCGCAAGTGGTTGCGGAAGCGGCGCGACGCATGGGTCGCCAGCCCGAGTATGGAGCGTGGGCGTGGGAAATCCATCACGCCACGAAGAAGGATGCGCCCTCCGGCACGTTGTTGGCGCTCGTCGAAATCATGAAACAAAATGGCTACACCAGGCCCATCGATACGGGCGCGAGCCGGGCCGGCACGCATCCGGGAACGCATGAAATCGGTTTTGACTCCACCGCCGACACCATCACCCTGCGACATACGGCGCGAAGCCGGGAGGGTTTTGCGCGCGGGGCGCTGCGGGCGGCGCGTTGGGTTGTTGGCAAAAAAGGATTCTTCGACTTCCGCCAGATCGTGGACGAGCTGGAATAAGGGTTCAAGATTTTCGAAGGAGGCATGCGATGTTTACCGGATGCGGCACAGCGCTGGTGACCCCGTTTCAAAAAGACTTGTCACTCGATGAAGAGGTTTTGCGCCGCCTGGTGCGGCGGCAAATCGACGCGGGGATCAATTTCCTTGTGCCCTGTGGCACGACGGGGGAAAGCCCCACGCTCACCAGTGCTGAACAGCGGCGCGTCGTAGAAATCACCATCGAAGAAGCGCGACCGCACAAGGTCCCTGTCCTGGCCGGTGCGGGCGGCAACAACACAGCGCACATCATCGAAATGGCTCGCGCATTCCAGGCCATGGGCGCAAACGGAATTCTGTCCGTCGCTCCGTACTACAACAAACCCACGCAGGAAGGACTCTATCAACACTACAAGGCGATCGCCTCTGCGATTTCGTTGCCGATCATCCTTTACAACATTCCGGGACGCACGGGCGTCAATATCGAACCGACCACCGTGGCGCGTCTTGCCGAAATCGACAACATCGTTGGCGTGAAGGAAGCTTCCGGCAATATTTCTCAGATGGCCGTAGTGCTGGAGTTGGTGCCAGCGAAGTTCCTGGTGCTTTCCGGTGACGACGCGATCACGCTGCCGCTTTTGGCGCTCGGCGGGAAAGGTCTGGTTTCGGTGTCATCGAATGAGATCCCCGCGGAAATGACCGAGATGGTGGAGCTTGCGCTTCATAACGACTTTTCGGCAGCGCGTGAAGTCCATCGCCGCTATTTTCGACTGATGGAAGCAAACTTCATTGAGACCAATCCCGGCCCCGTGAAGGCTGCCATGGCATTGATGGGGTTGCTCGAGCCCGTTTTCCGCCTCCCGCTGGTCGCGCCCAGGCCGGAGAGCCTTGCCAAGATCCGCAGCGCGCTCGAAACGGTTGGCTTGGTTCCGCAGGTCTATGCTGCCCGCTGAGATCCACCGAGAAATCGAGCGGTTGTTCGATGAAAACCCCGCGCGTTACAGCGAGGAACATCTGCGGCTGTTTCAGCAATTTAAAGATGCATTGAATGCGGGTGAAGTCCGCGCCGCGGAACCCGATGCGTCGAGTGCGACGGGCTGGCGCGTGAATGCGTGGGTAAAAAAGGGCATCCTGCTCGGATTCCGCATGGGTAGGATCGTCGACATGTCGATCGACCTCGAACGCCAACCCTTCTTCGACAAGTCCACGTTCCCGGTGAGAAAATTCGATACCACTTCCGGTGTGCGCATTGTGCCTGGTGGATCCAGCATCCGCGACGGTTGCTATGTCGCGAAGGGTGTTACGTGCATGCCGCCAATGTACGTCAATGTGGGTGCGTTCATCGACGAAGGAACGATGATTGATTCCCACGCACTCGTGGGAAGCTGCGCACAGATCGGGAAGAAATGCCACATTTCGGCGGCCTCACAGATTGGCGGAGTGCTCGAACCGGTTGGCGCGATGCCTGTGATCATCGAGGACGAGGTGCTGGTCGGAGGAAATTCTGGCGTCTACGAGGGAACGATCATCAGGCGACGTGCCGTGATCGGCACGGGCACCATTCTTAATCGTTCGACGCCTGTGTACGACGTCGTGACCGGCAAGATTCTGATCGCAAGGGACGACGAGCCGCTCGTCGTCCCGGAGAACGCCGTTATCGTGGCGGGCTCGCGAGCCATTTCCCAAGGGCGCGGCAAGCAGTGGAATCTCTCGCTCTACACGCCTGTGATCGTGAAATATCGCGATGCCAAGACGGACGTCAAGGTCCAGCTCGAAGATCTGCTGCGGTGAGCCGGACTCTGCGCTTGACAAAGGCGACGGCCTAGCATAACTTTCGATATCGTTATGAAACTGCTGCGGGCGCATCATCGTCACCATCACGTGAAACCGTGCCCGCGGCGGTGTGATTAGTTCGCAACAGGAACTGCACTCCTAAGCCCGCTGGCGCGGTAGGCGTCAGCGGGCTTTTTCATTTCTAGGGGGAAATGAAATGGAACTTGATTTCGAGAAAGAAAACGGATTGATCCCCGCAATCGTTCAAGATGCCGGGAGCAACGAAATCCTGATGCTTGGATTCATGAACCGCGAGGCACTTGCGAAAACGCAGCAAACTGGCTTCGTGACCTTCTTCAGCCGCTCACGACAAAAACTCTGGACCAAGGGCGAAACCAGCGGCCAGAAACTGCTGCTGCGCGAGCTGCGCGTCGATTGCGATCAAGACGCTCTGCTCGTCCGAGCCGAGCTGGAAGGCGGTGCCGTCTGCCATGAAGGCTATCGGAGCTGTTTCTTCCGTCGGCTTGCCCCAGACGGCTCGGTCACGATCGTCGAAACGCGCGTGATTGCGCCGGAAGAACTTTACGGAAAAGGAACAAGGCCATGAGCCGTTTGAAACTTGGCATTCCCAAAGGAAGTTTGCAGGATTCGACGATCGAGCTGTTTGCGAAGGCGGGCTGGCGGCTTTCAGTGAATTCGCGCAGCTATTATCCGGGCATCGACGATCCGGAGATCGAATGCATGATGGTGCGTGCACAAGAAATGGCGCGCTACGTGGAAAACGGCGCACTCGACGCCGGTCTGACCGGCAAAGACTGGATTCAGGAGACCGGCGCGGACGTAGAAGAAGTCGCCGAGCTCGTGTATTCGAAGACAGGCCTGGGCCGCGTCCGCTGGGTGCTGGCCGTGGCCGAGGATTCTTCGATTCAAACGGTGCGTGACCTCGAGGGGAAAGTGATCGCCACCGAAGCCGTGAAGATGACTGAAAAATATCTCGCTCGAAACGGCGTGAAAGCACGGGTGGAGTTTTCCTGGGGCGCTACAGAGGTCAAGGTACCACAACTGGCCGACGCGATCGTGGAGGTGACGGAAACGGGTTCATCACTGCGTGCCAATCACCTGCGCGTCGTGGACACGCTGCTCGAATCTGCGACCTGCTTCATCGCCAATCGCGCAGCGTGGCAAGATCCCCCGAAGCGGGAAAAAATCGAGAACATCGTGCTGCTGCTCAATGGCGCCATCCAGGCCTATAACCGTGTAGGGCTGATGATGAACGTGCGGCGCGAGGATCTTGAAAGAGTGCTGTCCACGCTTCCCGCGCTTCGAAATCCCACCGTAGCACAACTAAGCGATCCGGGTTGGGTAGCGATCAATACCATCATCGAGGAAAAAACCGTTCGGCAGCTGATTCCCAAGCTCAAGGCGGCGCGCGCCGAGGGCATCGTCGAATACCCACTGAATAAGGTCGTGTACTGATGCGTGTTCTCGAACTCACACGCGCCGTGGAACAAAGAGTCCTCGCCTCGCGCCGCGCGAGCAGCCGCAAAGCGGAGCAGGTGGCTGCCCACATCGTAAAAGACGTGCGCCGCCGCGGCGATCGTGCGCTTTTCGAGTGGACGAAACGGCTGGACCACGTCTCGCTCAGTCCACGCAACGTCTGGGTCTCGCGAGCGGAGCTGGCTGCCGCGCGCCGACAAGTTTCCAAACCGTTTCTCGCCGCAGTTAACCACGCCGCACGCAATATCCGCGCCGTTGCCAGGCGCCAGAGACCGCAGGAGTGGATTGTCCAGGTCGAGCCGGGGGTTCGTGCCGGCCAACGCGTGTGCCCAATCGAATCGATCGGGTGCTACCTTCCGGGCGGCCGCTTCTCGCTGGTTTCCACACTGCTGATGACGGTGATCCCCGCTCAAGAGGCCGGCGTGGGGCAGATTGTCGTCGTGAGCCCGCAACCTGGCCCGGCACTACTGGCCGCTGCCATGCTGTTGGGCGTTGGCGCCGTTGCCCGAGTGGGTGGCGCGCAGGCCATCGCGGCGCTCGCCCATGGCACAGGCTCGATCCCGCGCGTCGACAAAATCTGCGGCCCGGGCAATCGGTTTGTGACAGCCGCGAAAAGGATTGTGAGCGAGAACTGCGCGATCGACATGCTCGCCGGCCCCACGGAAGCCCTCGTTTTTGCCATGCGCGGAAACGCGCGATTTATCGCGGCAGACCTGATCGCCCAAGCCGAGCACGATCCAGACGCGATTTCGATTCTTGTCACGACCTCCGGTCGGCTGGCCCACGCCGTGACGACGGAGATGGAAGTTCAGCTTTCGGCACTGCCGGAAAACAATCTCGCCCGCCGCTCACTCGAAAGAAACGGCCTCGCTCTGGTGGCGCAAGACCGCGCCGCGGCGGCCGCGTTTATCAACCGCTTCGCTCCGGAACATCTGACGCTGGCCGGAGGTGGGAAGGCTCTTCTTGACAGGATCCACTGTGCCGGCAGCATTTTTCTCGGCGACTGGAGCGCACAATCTTTCGGCGATTATGCGAGTGGAACCAATCATGTCCTTCCGACGGGCGGCGCGGCACGCACTCGCGGCGGCCTTTCCGTGACCGATTTTGTGAAATGCATCAGCGTGCAGGAAGTCTCGCGCGCAGGCCTGCGCCGACTGGCGCCCGTCGTTGAGGAATTCGCACGCGCCGAGGGCTTGGTGGCACACGCACGCGCGGTCGAGGTACGCATATGAGCACGGTCGCGATACGGCGCGCCGTTGAACGGATGCGCCCTTATCATCCGCCGCTCGAGGGGCGAACCAACAAGCTGCGGATGGATTTCAATGAGAACCCCATCGGCTGCTCGCCTGCCGTTCGCCGCGCGCTTGTCAAACTGGCCACCGCTTCGATCTCGGCCTATCCCGAACAGGCGGTTATTCGCCGCAAGGCTGCTCGGCATTTTGGCGTTCGAACCGAGGAGCTTCTGCTCACCAATGGCACGGACGAAGCGCTGAACTTGATTGTTAACGCCTTTGTTGAATCGGGTGATCGCGTGCTCCTGGTTGAGCCGACCTACGCGATGTACCGTTTCTATTCCGAGTTGGCCGGTGCGCGCGTGGTGGCGCCCCGCTACGACCGGGATATGCGTTTTCCATGGGACGCCGTAATGAGCGAACTGAAAGAGCGTCCGAGAGTGTTCTTTCTCCCCAATCCCAGTAGCCCGACGGGAAGCTTACTTTCCCGACCCGACCTCGGGCGACTTCTCGAAGCCGCCGTGCGCACTTTGGTCGTGATCGACGAGGCGTATTTCGAATTTTCAAGAGTCACGGTGATCGGGTGGATTCGGCAGTACAAGAATCTGATCGTCACACGTACGTTTTCGAAGGCGGCGGGTCTCGCCGGGTTGCGCCTGGGCTGCCTCTTCGTTCATCGGGAAATGGCCGCAAATTTGAGAAAAGCGCAATCGCCCTATCCGGTCAATGTAGCGGCGCTCGCTGCGGCAGATGCGGCGATGAGGGACCGACGATTCATCGCTCGGACCGTGCGCGAGGTTCGTCGCGGCCGGCAGGAATTGGAGCGCGGCCTGGCGCGCCTCGGCGTGAAATCATTTCCCAGCGCAGGCAATTTCGTGCTGGTCTATTTCGGCAAGCGAGCCAAGGAAATCGTCGCTGCGCTCGGGCGCAAAGGCGTCTTGCTCCGTGATCGATCAGGCGACTTCGGCGGTGAAGGGTACGTGCGCATCACGTTCGGCACTGTGAATCAAACGCGGCGACTCGTTCGCGAGCTGGAAAACATCTTATGAGACGAGCCAGCCTGCGCCGCACCACGAAAGAAACGGACATCCGGCTGCGCTTGAATCTCGACGGCCGCGGAAAGTCGAAGATCCAAACGGGCATTCGCTTCTTCGATCACATGCTCGAGCAGATCGCACGTCACGGCGCACTCGATTTAGATCTTGCGGCTCGCGGTGATCTCGACGTCGACCAACATCACACGGTCGAGGACGTGGGAATCGCGCTCGGTGATGCAGTGAAACAGGCGCTAGGATCGAAGCGTGGGATTCTGCGCGCCGGTTATTTTCTCATGCCCATGGATGACTGCCTAGCGGCCGCCGCGCTGGATTTTTCGGGCCGCGCCTATTGCGTATGCGATTTTCGAATTTCCGCCGCGCGTGTCGGCGACTTTCAGACCGAATTGATGGAGGACTTTTTCCGTGCCTTTTCGATCGCAGCTCGAGCGAATGTGCATCTCAGACTTGTGTATGGCCGGTCGTCCCACCATCAGGTCGAGTCCATCTTCAAGGCGTTCGCAAAGGCGCTGCGCTTTGCCGTGACCCGCGATAAGCAGCTTCGGCGCGTGCTCCCGTCCACCAAGGGCCTGCTATGAAAATTGCCATCGTCGACTACGGCGCCGGGAATCTTCCATCAGTTGAGCGCGCACTTGCAAAACTCGGTGCCGAGACAGAGCGCGCCGTAAGCGGGGAACAGCTCCGGTCGGCCAAAGCCATTGTTTTGCCTGGCGTCGGCCACTTCGGCGCTTTTGTAAACGGACTGCGCGAGCGCAAGCTCACCTTCTCGCTGCGTGCGGCATTTGAGTCCGACAAGCCTATTCTCGGTATCTGCCTCGGCCTTCAGGCTATGTTCGCTTCAAGCGAGGAGGCACCCGGCGAAGCGGGACTTGCATTTTTTCCGGAAGAGGTTCGCGCGCTGCCCACGCACGTAAAGTCGCCCCACATCGGCTGGAACCAGTTGCGTCGCACGCACGCGAGCAGACTGCTGCGCGGCATTGCCGACGACGCCTACTTCTATTTCGCACACTCGTATGCGGCACCAGCCTCGGCAGCCTACACCGTGGCGGCTTGCCATCATGGCTTCCCGTTTGCCGCCGTAATCGAGCGCAACAATCTCGCGGCCGTGCAATTCCACCCGGAAAAATCGGGCGAAACAGGCGCGCAACTGCTGCGCAATTTCGTAGAGTCCGTGCCATGACACTCGCGCACCGTATTATTCCCTGCCTGGATGTGGATGCCGGCCGCGTCGTGAAGGGCGTTGAGTTTCTCGGACTGCGCGACATGGGCGATCCGGCCACGCTTGCCGCACGCTACAACACTGAGGGCGCCGATGAGTTGGTCGTGCTCGATATCAGCGCGTCCTATGAGGGCCGTGCGACTTTTCTTGAAACAATTCGTCGCGTCGCAGAGCAGCTGAATATCCCCCTCACTGCAGGCGGTGGCATCCGCACCATGGAGGACGGCCACGCCGTGCTGCGCGCGGGTGCGGACAAAGTAACCGTCAACACAGCGGCGGTCCAGCGACCTGAGTTGCTCTCCGAACTGGCCCAGCAATTCGGCGCGCAGGCTGTGGTTCTTTCGATGGACGTGAAGCGCAAGGGATCCTCTTGGGAGCCTTACACGCGCGGAGGGCGCGACTCCACGGGAATGGACGCGGCCGATTGGGCTCGAGAAGCCGTCTCGCACGGAGCCGGGGAAATCCTGCTCACTTCGATTGACCGCGATGGCACGTGTAGCGGATTTGATTGCGAGCTCACCCGGAAGATCGCGTCAACCGTTTCGGTGCCCGTGATTGCCTCGGGTGGCGCCAACACGTTCGAGGATTTTCTCGCGGTCTTTACTGATGGATGCGCCGATGCCGCGCTCGCCGCTTCTATCTTCCATACGGCGACCCATTCAATTGGTGCACTGAAAAAATTTCTGGCCGAGCGTGGAGTCCCCGTTCGCTTGAGCCGGTAATCAAATGCGATGATCATTCCCTGCATCGATCTTCAAGGTGGCAAGGCCGTACAACTGGTACGAGGGCGCCGCCGCGCCCTCGCCGTGGATGACGTTCTCGGCCTTCTCGATCGCTTCCAGGACTATCCTGTCCTCCATGTAATTGATCTCGACGCCGCCCTCGGAACGGGAAACAACGGGCGCTGGATCCAGTTGATTTGCCGCCACGCGAAGAAGAAAGTGCGGGTCGGCGGCGGCATTCGCACCGTTGCTCGCGCACAGAAAATCCTCTCTTGGGGCGCGGAGAAAATTATCGTCGGCAGCGCCGCCTTCCAAAGGGGACGAGTCGATCACAACTTTCTCACCCAGCTAGACCAGCGCGTTGGCCGAAACAGGGTCGTCGTCGCTCTGGATACCGACCGGGGCCGAATCGTTGTTCGTGGCTGGCGTAAGCGGCTGAGACTGCAGCCGAAAGACGTTATCCCCGCGCTCGAGCCGTTCTGCTCGGGCTTCCTTTCGACGTATGTCGACAACGAGGGAACCATGAAAGGGACCGACCTTTCCTGGTTTCGGAAGCTCCGGCGCTTGACTTCACTACCCGTGACCGCCGCCGGCGGCATCCGCAGCATGCGCGAGGTCGACGCCTTAGAGAGAGCCGGCATGGATGCTGCGGTAGGAATGGCAATCTATACGGGGAAGCTCGCAGCCGAGCGCACGGGCCTCGGCAAACGGGCTTTCCCCCGGGTCAAGAATTCGTAGCCTTGATCGCCGTTGTCAACGCCGCGCGAGCCTCCGCGCGCAAGGCCAATCGATCGAGTGCAAACGCCAGCTAGCCGCCGGGGCCTCGCCCGAAGAGGCTCTGGTTGTTGTCCTGCAACAGTGCCTGGTCCCCATCGCACGAAAACGGCTCCCTAGTGTATAGTTTTTTGTGAGCGCGACCGGAAAGCCGGATTACACTTCGAATAGCTTCGCGCTCGATTCTCCGACCAATGAGAAAGCCTCTGCGGGTAATGAAATTTGGTGGCACGTCTGTGGGCGACGCGTCCTGCATGGCGCGCGTGGCGCAGATTGTGAAAGATGCTTCGCAAGAAGGCCCGGTGGTCGCCGTGGTTTCGGCGATGGGGGGCGTCACGAACCGCCTGATTGAGGCGGCGCGGTGCGCGGAAGCGGGTGACATCGAGCAGGCGGGGCGAATCTTCAAATCCCTTCGAAAGCAGCATGATGCAGCGGTGGACGAGTTGATCCGCGATGAGGATAGGCGCAAATGGCTGTCGGCGTCGCTCAGCAAAATCTGCGCCGAAGGCGAGCAGCTTTGCAAGGGCACGGCGCTGCTTCATGAGCTCACGCCGCGCACTCTCGATACGATCTCGAGCCTTGGGGAGCGGCTCTCCGCACCGATGGTCGCAGGTGCGCTCGAGGAACTCGGAATCGCCAGCGAATCGATCGAAGCCACCGAGTTGATCGTTACAGATTCCTATCATGGCGGCGCCGATCCCATCATGGATCGTACGCGCGAGCTCTCTCAGGCGCGGCTGCGCCCATTGCTCGATCGCGGGATCACTCCGGTAGCCACCGGTTTTATCGGGGCTACCGACGCTGGTATCCTCACCACACTCGGGCGTGGCGGCTCGGATTATTCCGCCACGATTCTCGGCGCCGCACTGGAAGCGGATGAAATCATCATCTGGACCGACGTCGACGGCGTCCTGACTGCCGACCCACGACTCGTTAAGGAAGCACGCACGATTCCCGAAATCTCCTACCGCGAGGCCAGCGAGCTCGCCTATTTCGGCGCCAAGGTGCTCCATCCCAAGACGCTTCGCGCGGTCGAAGAAGCGGGTATTCCGGTGTGGATTCGCAACAGCTTCCAACCGGAACGCACAGGCACAAAAATCACGCCGAAAGGGCGCAGCAATGGCGGCGGGGTGAAGGCGCTGACAGCCATTCGAGATGTCGCGCTCATCACTGTGGGTGGACCGGGCATCGTCGGTCTGCCGGATGTCGTCGGCCGCACGTTTTCGACCACCGCCGCACTGAAAGCCAACATCCTACTGATCTCTCAATCGTCCTCGCAAAATGACATCTGCTTTATCGTGGCGGCGGAGGACGCCCCACGGACGGTTGAGGCGCTGCGGAAGGAGTTTGCCCAGGACGTCGCGCACGAAAAAGTCGAGCACATCACGCTCGATCCGAACATCGCCATTGTCGCTGTGGTGGGCGAAAACATGCGCGGCATTCCGGGTATCGCAGCGCGAACCTTCAGCTCGGTTGCCCGCGAAAACGTCAACCTCATCGCGATCGCACAAGGTTCGTCAGAAAGCAACATCTCTTTCGTCGTGGCTGAGAAGGACATGAAGACCGCTCTGGAAGCCGCCCACCGTGAGTTTGGACTCGGCGCGCCCATCGCGCTCGAGTCCGCAGTCAAGGCCTCCTAATGACTGGGAAGCCGGCGGGCGCAGCAACCCAAAACGCCGAGCCTGGCGTTCAGCGTTGCATCAATGTCGCGTGCGCCTCGACGTATGGCCTTCGCGAGCGCGTTTACCTTTGTCCGCGATGCGGCGAGACACTCGAAATCGTTTGCCGCCCCGCTGCGCCCGGCAGGCCCGAGGTGATGCGCAAGCAATGGACGTCACGTGGCGCGCAGCGCGTTCTGTCCGAGGACCCACGTGATGCCAGCGGCGTCTGGCGCTATCTCGAGATGCTTCCCTTCGAAGAGAACGCGCCATTCGTGACGCTATTCGAAGGCAATACGCCTCTTCTCGCGGCGCCGCGCTCGGCTGCGTATTCTGGCCTCACCCGCCTACGTCTCAAGCATCAAGGCTATAACCCGACCGGTTCGTTCAAGGACACGGGCATGGCCGCGGCCCTGACGCAGGCGGTCATTTCCGGCGCGCGTACCGCTATCTGTGCAAGCACGGGGAATACTGCGGCGAGTCTTGCGGCGTATGCCTCGCGCTCCGGACTGCAAGCCGCGATTCTGCTGCCGCGCGGGCAAGTGTCACCCTCCAAGCTCGCACAAAGCCTCGATTACGGCGCGCTCGTCTTGGAGATCGACGGCAACTTCGATGCCTGCATGCGCTTGGTACAAGAACTCGGCGACGATCCATCGATCTACATCGCCAACTCGATCAATCCATTTCGCATCGAGGGGCAAAAGACCGTCGCGTTTGAGCTGATCGAGCAATGCCGGTGGCAGGTTCCTGACCACGTCGTCGTGCCCGGTGGCAATATGGGCAACAGCACGGCTCTTGGAAAAGGATTTCAGGAGCTTCTCGATCTCGGCATGATCGACCGCTTGCCGAGGCTCAGTGTGATCCAGGCAGAAGGAGCGGCGCCCCTGGCGCGCCTGTTCGCCACTCTCGATTCCAGAAAACTCATCAGTGATGAGTTCCTTCCCGAAAAGCTTGTGCCGGTCGAAAATCCGCAGACACTGGCCACCGCCATTAAAATCGGCGCTCCCGTCTCGTGGAAAAAAGCGCTGCGCGCCGTTCTACGCGCAGGGGGACAAATCATTTCTGTCAGCGAGCAGGAAATCGCCGACGCCAAAGCGATGATCGGCCGCGATGGAATTGGTTGCGAACCCGCCTCCGCCACGACCGTCGCGGGCATTAAAAAACTCGTCGCGGCGGGCCAGATTGCCCCTACCGACGATGTAGTTGCCGTTCTCACTGGTCATGCCTTGAAAGACCCCGACTACATGATCCGCTATCACGAGGGTACTCTTTCGTCTTGCTCGAGCGGCAAGGAACATCTGCCACCCGAGCCCTTCGCGGGCCGTTTCCGAAACAATCCCAAGCGTGTGGCAGCCACCAAAGCTGCTATCCTCTCAAGCCTGGAGCGCGAGCGATAAGCAGCGGGCTAGGAGGCTTCGATCGCGCTCTTGCCGGCGAGGCTGCTCGATCGGGGAATCTGGTCTTATGACGACCGCACGCCAAATTTCGTTTGAAGTTCGCGTTCCGGCATCGACCGCGAACATGGGCGCCGGTTTCGACTGCCTGGGCCTGGCGCTCGAAATGTACCTTAGCGTGCGCGCGACTTTGCTCTCGAAGCCCGAGGGCCGTACGCTTGCACGAAGCCGGGGCGTGCGCGGCACATCGGAGCTTCCGAGATCACCCGATCAAAACCTGATTTTTCGAGCGATGCGCCACACGGCCGAGCGCGAAGGATTCGAATTGCCGCGCGTGCGCCTGGCCGTGCGCAACGAGATTCCAGTGGCGAGTGGACTGGGCAGCAGCGCGGCGGCCACCGTGGCCGGAATCGCGCTGGGCTTCGCCGTTAGCAACCGCTCCCTCCCCAAAGAAACCGCTCTGCACTATGCCACCGAGATGGAGGGCCATCCCGACAACGTTGCCGCGGCCTTGTTTGGCGGATTGGTCGTGACGTTCACACGCAGCGATGGCACTGTCGCCGCCGTTCGCAAGGACTGGCCCAAGGTGATACGTCTGGTCGTCGTCACACCGAACATCAAGCTCGAGACGAAGAAATCTCGAGCTGTGCTCCCTACGAACGTTTCCCGTGCCGACGCTGTGTTTAACCTTCAGCGCTCTGCGCTGTTTGTCGCCGCACTCGAAGACCGCCGCTATGACCTATTGTGGGACGCGATGCAGGACCGAATTCATCAGGCCGCCCGTCAGCCGCTCATCCCGGGACTCGGAGAAGTGCTGGCCCTGCCTCGCACGCCCGGCGTGCTTGGAATTGCACTTAGCGGTGCGGGACCGAGTGTGATCGCGCTAGCGACAGGACGCTACGATGAGATTGGCAAAGCCATGGCGCGGTGCTTCGAACGACACAGTCTCGCCCCCACGGTTCAGGTTCTTGAAGCCGCACAGGAAGGTCTAAGCACCACGCAGAAGTAGTAAGGGGGGACAGTCCTCCTCACCTCGTCTGGGTGCTCCGGGCCTGGCGCAGCCGGATGCTCTCTCGAAGCTCCTTGTGCCAGTGCCAGAACATCACCGCCAAAGCGGTGAGCGGCCCGAAAAACAGCAGGATTCCCCCCAAAACCAAGATGAGGAGAAGAAGGATATTCATCACGGTTCCCGCCATAAAGTTCCTCCGGTGGCTAGGTACCGCTCGCTACTCGTTCGCATTCTGGCCGTGGGGGATGGAGGCGTCAAGATCCAAAAACACCGGTACCAGACTACTAGGAAGCCGCCACCCCTCTTCTAAGCCGGCGGTGCCATGAATTCGACTCCGCTTGCGGGCCGTCTAATGGGAATCACCATAAAGGCCGAGCAGCGATGGGCATGGAGGAACGTTTAGACCCGTCATCGACGTCGGTCTGATTTCGACTGGGGACGCGACAATGAGATAATGGGACGGCGCGTTCAGGGCGTGCGCGCCGACCACGCACGGCCTCTCCGCCGGTAATTCTCGGGAGCTGCTCGAAGATGTGGATTGTTCGACTGGCATTACGGCGTCCTTACACATTCGTCGTCATGTCCATTCTGATCATGATTCTCGGAGCGGTCGCGATCGTCCGCACACCCGTCGATATTTTCCCGAATATCGATATCCCCGTCATAGTCGCCGCTTGGACCTACACAGGTCTCTCGCCGCAAGAAATGTCCGGGCGGGTGATCTACAATTACGAACGCTCTCTCACCACCACGGTCAATGACATCGAGCATATAGAGTCGCAATCCCTCAGTGGCGTCGGTATTGTCAAGATCTTCTTCCACCCGCATACGAATATGGCCAACGCCATTTCACAGGTGACCGCGATTAGCCAGAGTATCGTGAAGAATCTCCCTCCGGGCATTACTCCTCCTTTCATTCTCGCCTACAACGCCTCCTCGGTTCCGATTCTTCAGCTGGGCCTCTCCGGACCCGGTCTTAACGAGCAGCAGTTGTTTGACATCGGCGTGAATTTCATTCGTACGGCGCTGATCACGGTTTCAGGCACGGCCGTACCCTACCCCTATGGCGGCAAGCAACGCACGGTCATGGTCGACCTTAACACCGCAGCCTTGCAGTCCAAGGGGCTTTCGCCAATCGACGTGGTGAACGCCGTTGACACGCAAAACCTGATTGTTCCTTCCGGCACCGCCAAAATCGGCTCGTTTGAGTACTACATCGAAACGAACGCTTCGGCTGAGACCATCAACGATCTGAACAATCTTCCGGTCAAGACCGTCAATGGATCGACGATTTACATTCGAGATGTCGGCAATGTCCGGGACGGCTTCACGCCGCAGACCAACATCGTTCGGGTGAACGGCTCGCGCTCCGCCTTGATGTCGATCCTAAAACTGGGCGACGCTTCGACGCTCGAGGTTATCGCCGGTGTTCGAAAAATGCTCCCCTCGATTGAGGCGTCGCTGCCCGTGCACCTTGATATTCACACCCTGTCAGACCAATCCATCTTCGTGAAAGCCTCCATCATCGGCGTCGTCCGCGAGGGCGCGATCGCCGCGTGTCTGACGGGGCTTATGATCTTGGTCTTCCTGGGCAGTTGGCGCAGCACGGTCATTATCGCCGTCTCGATCCCGCTCTCGGTGCTGACCTCGCTGACCCTGCTCAGCGCCCTTGGTGAGACCATCAATATCATGACGCTCGGCGGACTGGCTCTGGCGGTCGGGATTTTGGTCGATGATGCCACCGTGGAAGTCGAAAACATCAACCGCAATCTCGGTCAGGGGAAGGAAATCATCCAGGCGATCTTAGACGGCGCTTCACAGATTGCCGTCCCCGCGCTGGTCTCGACGCTCTCGATCTGTATCGTGTTCGTACCGATGTTTTTCCTCACGGGCGTGCCGAAATATCTCTTTGTACCCCTTGCTGAAGCCGTCGTCTTCGCCATGCTGGCGTCTTACCTTCTGTCGCGCACGCTGGTCCCGACCATGGCCCGGTATCTTTTGCTTGAACAGACCGAAGAAGAGCGCCGCGAACAGGCTGAGAGATCCCGAAATCCGCTGGTCCGCCTGCAGGCGAGATTTGAAATGGGGTTCGACCGATTTCGGGAGCACTATCACCGGCTCCTCGCCGCCGTCATGCGTCATCGAATCGTTTTTGTCGTTTGTTTCTTGAGCTTTTGCGTTCTTTCCTTTGCTTTGCTGCCAGTGATTGGGCGGGATTTTTTCCCCACCGTCGATAGTGGCGAATTCAAGCTGCACATGCGTGCTCCGACCGGCACCCGCATCGAAGACACAGCGGCCATCTGCGACGAGGTGGAAAAGGACATCCGGCAGGTGATTCCTCCGTCCGAGCTCACCACCATCATCGACAACATCGGTCTTCCCTACAGCAACTTGAATCTTTCCTACAGCACCTCGGCTCCCGTGGGACCGGCTGATGCCGATATTCAGGTTGAACTCGCATCCGAGCACCGCAGGACGAACGACTACGTTCGCGAACTGCGCTCCAGACTCGGTCATGACTTTCCCGGCGTCACCTTTTACCAACTACCTGTCGATATCGTGACCCAAATCCTGAACTTTGGTCTGCCCGCCCCGGTCGATGTCCAGATCGTGGGGCGGGATCTTCTCGGCAACCGCGAACTGGCCCTGAAGCTAATCAATCGCCTCAAATTCGTTCCCGGCGTCACGGATCTGCGAATCCAGCAACCCTTTGATTACCCGCGCTTCCATATCGACGTGGATCGCACCAAAGCCAGTCAAGTGGGTTTCACGCAGCGCGACGTCGTCGAGAATCTGCTGATCGCCCTCAGCGGTAGCTTCCAGACCCAGCCGCAGTTCTGGCTCGATCCGAAGACCGGCGTCAGCTACAGCATCACCACCCAGACGCCACAGTACCGGATCCAGTCTCCCCAGGACCTCGAGAATATTCCCGTGGCCAACCCAACAGTCCCACAGCCACAGATTTTGGGTGGTCTTGCTTCGCTTACCCGCGGTGCCGAAATGGCCGAGGTGACACACTACAACATCATGCCGGCCATCGATATTTACGGCGGTGTGGACGGCCGCGATCTGGGCGGGGTGGCGCGCGACATCACGCCGATCATCGAGCAGAGCAAAAAGGAGCTGCCAGCCGGATCATCGATCGTCGTACGTGGGCAGATTGAGACAATGAACGCGTCTTTCCTCGGCCTTCTTGCCGGGCTGGGATTTTCGATCGTTCTGGTGTATCTGTTGATTGTCGTTAATTTTCAGTCCTGGCTAGATCCCTTCATCATCTTGACGGCGTTGCCCGCTGCGCTTGCGGGAATCCTGTGGTTTCTGTTCATCACACGAACCACCATCAGCGTGCCTGCGCTCACCGGAGCCATCATGTGCATGGGTGTGGCAACCGCCAATAGCATTCTTTTGATCAGCTTCTCCAAGGAAAAACTGCAAGCGGGGAAGACCTCGATCGATGCGGCGCTTGACGCCGGATTCACCCGCTTCCGCCCCGTGTTGATGACGGCGCTGGCGATGATCATGGGTATGCTCCCGATGTCGCTCGGACTCGGAGAGGGCGGCGAACAGAACGCGCCTTTGGGACGCGCCGTAATCGGTGGCCTCGTGTTCGCTACCGTGGCGACCCTGTTTTTCGTGCCCGTGGTTTTCAGCATCCTTCATGGCTGGCGTCAAAATAGTTCCTCGCTGGCCGCTCCGTGAAATGCCCGGTGAAACGAATGCGCGCGGAAAATCGTCCTATTTTAGAAGCGCAAAGCAGAAGCAGATGACCGATCGGCAGCAAAATGTACCGACGTCGCCCCAGGGCCAGCGTCGGCCGGCCGGGCTGCGCCCCAAACGCGGGCTAGCCGGCCTGGTCATCGCTCTGCTCGTCATCGCGCTAATCCTCATCGCCGGGGTCGTGCCGCGCCGAAAAGCGCGGGCCGAGTTGGCCAGCCGGACCAGCGAGCTTGCGGTTCCCACCGTTGCGGTCGTTCGCCCCACGCCGGGTGCGCCACAGACAGAAATCGTCCTTCCCGGCAACCTGCAGGCCTATTCCGACTCCCCCATTTATGCCCGCACCAATGGATATCTGAAAAAGTGGTATGTCGATATCGGCGGACGCGTGAAAGCCGGCCAGTTGCTCGCTGAAATCGAGACGCCCGAGGTGGATCAGGAGCTCGATCAGGCACGCGCGGACCTGAATACGGCCCGGGCGAATTACCGGTTATCGGAAATTACCGCTGCGCGTTACGCCGATCTGCTCAAGACCGACTCTGTTTCAAAACAGGATGTCGACAATGCCAACGGAGATTTTGAGGCCAAGAAAGCCATGGTCGCTTCGGCCGATTCCAACGTGCGGCGCCTGGAGGAGTTGCAATCGTTCGAGAAGGTCTACGCGCCGTTTGATGGCGTCATAACGGCTCGAAATACCGATGTCGGCCATTTGATCAATTCCGGGGCGAGCCCCGCCGCCGCGTCCGAGTTGTTTCACATAGCAGCAACCCAGATGCTTCGTGTGTACATCAATGTGCCGCAGGACTACTCGCAATCCGCCCGGGTGGGGCTGACCGCCGATTTGGAATTTCAGGAGTTTCCGGGCCGCCGCTTCCAAGGAACGTTGGTGCGCACGGCCAATGCCATCGACGTGGCTTCTAGAACTCTGCTCGTCGAAGTCGATGTCGATAATCGAAATGGGGAGCTCCTGCCCGGCGCTTATGCACAGGTGCATCTCAAGGTTCCATCCAAGGTGCCAACGCTCGTCCTCCCGGTAAGCGCGCTGATCTTTCGCTCGCAGGGACTGCAGGTTGGAACGGTTCAAAACGGCAACCGTGTTGTGCTGAAGAGCGTCACGCTCGGCCGTGATCTGGGAAACACGGTGGAGGTCGTTTCCGGTCTCTCGCCGGACGATCTGGTCATTACCAATCCCCCCGACTCGCTCATTACGGGAGAAGAAGTACGGGTTGTTGCGGGGGAAAACGGGCCGTCGAGTGCTCCGGCACAGAGGGCAGACTATTAACTGCAAAAAAGGATAAGGGGGGATTTGATGAAAACGTTCTGCAAAGCTGCCGTGGTCAGTTTGGGCCTCGCGCTTGTTTCCTTCGTCGTGTTGCGCGCCGGATTCGCGGCCGCTCCGGGCACCGGGCCGGCCAACGGCGACACGGATACGAGCCCCTTCACCGATTTCCACGGTGAAACGCCAGGCAAGGTTCATCACATCACGGCCGCGGATCTGCCAGCACCGTATGCAACGAAGTCCGCGGCCCTTTTCTCGCGGTCCGTCCCAAGACCCGCCGATGCCTGGCCGCAGGCACCCGAGGGCTTCAAGGTAGCGCTCTACGCCGAGAACCTGGTGGGCGATGACAAAAAGCCGCTGGCTCCGCGCACGATCATCACGGCGCCAAACGGCGATTTCTTTGTGGCCTCCACGAACACCGGGAAGATTCTCGTATTCCGCGGGCTGACCGCTGATGGCAAGGCCGAGCAGATGGAAACCTTTGCCACTGGGCTGAAGCTGCCGTTCGGCATTGCTTTCTACCCGCCAGGCCCGAATCCCCAGTATGTCTACGTCGGGAATACCGACTCGATCGTCCGCTTCCCTTACAAGAATGGAGACCTGAAAGCTACGGGAGATCCGCAGGTGATCGTTCCGAATCTGCCGGCTGGACCCAATCACTTCGCGCGCGGGGTTGTCTTCTCACTGGATGGAAAGCGTATGTTCATCGCAGTCGGCTCGCACACCAATGTCACCGACATCGATACGGACACCAGCGAGTACCACCGAGCCGACATTCTCGTCGCGAATCCGGATGGCTCGGACCTCCAAGTGTATGCCTCGGGCATTCGCAACGGCTCCGGTGTCACGGTCAATCCCAAGACGGGAGAGCTCTGGACTTCGGTAAACGAACGCGACGAACTAGGCGACAATCTCCCGCCTGATTACATCACGCACGTTCAGGAAGGGGGCTTCTACGGCTGGCCGTGGTATTACACCGGGGGAAATCCCGATCCCCGCTTCCCAGGCAAGCATCCCGAGTTGAAGGACAAGGCCATTGTGCCCGACGTGCTGCTGGAACCGCACAACGCTTCGTTGAACATCACGTTTTACGAGGGGAAGCAATTCCCGAAAAAGTACGACGGAGTTTTGTTCGCTGCCGAGCACGGCTCATGGAATCGCTCGGTCCGTACGGGTTACGAGGTGATCATGGTGCCGATGAAGAACGGCCACGCAACCGGGGAGTATGAAGATTTCCTGACGGGATTTGTCACTCCTTCCGGCGATTGCTGGGGGCGGCCCGTGGGCGTGGCGGTGGCGAAAGACGGTTCTTTGATGGTGACCGATGACGGTTCGAACTCGATCTGGCGAGTCACGTACGAAAAGAAGAAGTAGTTCGGCGCCATCTCCACGGGCTTCAAAGTTTTGGCGCAGCCACCGGGTGGGGGCTCTCACGATTGCCGCGCTCATGCTCGGCGGCTGCGTCGTGGGTCCCAATTACAAGCGCCCGACGGCGGACGTCCCGTCGGACTACAAAGAGGCGGGAAGTTTCAAGCAAGCGCAGCCGAGTGATGCAATCGCCAAGGGCAAATGGTGGGAGATTTACGACGATCCGCAACTGAATGCCCTGGAAGAACAGATCAGCGTTTCGAACCAGTCCCTTAAGGCCGCCCAGGAACAATTCGAACAGGCGCGAGCCGCCCTCCGCATTGCGCGCGCGGGATACTCTCCCACTGTCTCCACACAGCCGACCATTTCGGGCAACCGCCAGTCTCAGAACAGGGCCCTTTTTGGCGGTAAAGGCTCTCCTGTCTCCTATGCGGATTACTTGCTACCCTTAGACGCTTCCTACGAACCGGACGTCTGGGGTCGCGTGCGCCGTACGGTCGAAGGGGCGCGTTCCGAGGTCCAGGCCAGCGCCGCGGATCTAGCCAACGTGGATCTGAGCCTTCGGGCAGAGCTGGCACTTGACTATTTCCAGTTGCGCGGGCTGGATTCCCAAAAACAGCTTCTGGATTCAACCGTGGAGGCCTACGAGAAAGCCTTGGAGCTAACGCAGAGTCGCTATAGCGGCGGTGTCGCGTCCGCCGTCGACGTGGCACAGGCCCAAACGCAGCTGGAAACCACACGCGCACAGGATCAAGACGTTGCGGTCCAGCGGGCTGCCTTCGAGCACGCCATAGCGGTGCTCATCGGAAAGCCTCCTGCTCGGTTCAACCAGCCTCTTGCGCCGCTCAAGAACCCGCCGCCGGCGATCCCACCGGGTCTGCCCTCCGAACTGCTGGAGCGGCGACCGGACATCGCCGGGGCGGAGCGGCGCGTCCAAGAGGCCAACGCTCAGATAGGCGTTGCTAAAGCAGCGTATTTTCCCCTGATCTCTCTGACGGGTGCCGGGGGATTTGAGTCGGCGACGATTGGCGCACTGCTCCAGGGTCCGAGCGGCTTCTGGTTGCTTGCGGGAACGGCCGCCGAGACGATCATCGACGGCGGTCAGCGCCGTGGCGTCAGCGAGCAGGCGCGCGCAGCCTACCGGCAGTCGGTCGACACTTACCGTCAGATTACACTGAGCGCTTTTCAGGACGTGGAGGACAATCTCGCTGCCCTCCACATTCTCGAGGGCGAGGCGACAACTCAGGATGCGGCTGTGGCTGCGGCCGAGCATTCCCTCGAGCTTTCCAACAACCGCTACAAGGGCGGCGTGGCGAACTATCTCGAAGTGACCACGGCGCAATCCGCCGCGCTGGGCGACGAACGCACGGCCGTGGATATTCTTACGCGCCGTGTCGTCGCGAGTGTTCTCCTAATCAAGGCTCTCGGCGGCGGCTGGAACGCCTCCCAAATTCTTAACGCTTCACGGTAGGATGCTGGCGTCCCGAGTGCCCACCGGCGCGCCATGAGTCTTCTCCACAAATCCATCGGCACTTTCCTTGCGCTCCACGTGGCCATGGCGTTTTCTCCGCTCGTTTCGGGGGCGATGGCGGATTCCACGCTCTCTCGACGCCAGCTTATTTCGCTGAGCGGTGGCTGGATGCTCGAATCCTCCTGTAAGGTCCGCACGACGGGCGCACAGATTTCTCTCCCGGGCTTCTCTACAGAGGGCTGGCATAGGACCCAAGTGCCTTCCACCGTGCTTGCCGCGCTGGTTAGAAACAAGACCTATCCGGATCCGTACTTCGGCATGAATCTTCGCTCGATTCCCGGCACCGCCTATCCCATCGGCAAGAATTTTTCTCAGTTGCCGATGCCGAGCGACAGCCCGTTCCACTGCCCGTGGTGGTATCGCACCGAATTCCACCTGCCAGAAAGCTTCAAGGGCCTTTACGTCCTTCTGGAATTCGACGGCATCAACAACCACGCCAATATCTGGATCAATGGCAAGCAAATCGCTTCGACGACCACCGTGTCGGGAGCGTACCGCGCATACGAATTCGACGTGAGCCGGCGGATTGCCTCCGACGCTGCAAATGTCGTGGCTGTGGAAACCTTCCCTCAGACCGAGCACGATCTCGGGATCAATTGGAACGATTGGAATCCCGCCCCACCCGACAAGGATATGGGCCTTTGGCGCGGCGTTTCGCTGCGCGCAAACGGGCCGATCGAGATCGCCAACCCCCAGGTGATCACTCATTTCCCGGGTCCGTCGCTCGAACTAGCGGACCTCACCGTTGAGGCCCAGCTACGCAACCTGACGGCCAGCCGCGTCACGGGAATCGCCGTGACGGATCTCGAAGGCATTCGCCTGACAGAATCGATCGCGTTGGGACCTCACGAAACCGGCACCGCGCGCTTTGCGCCCGACCGATTTCCGGCTCTCCGCATTGCTCATCCCGCATTGTGGTGGCCGCGCCAGATGGGCGTACCAGTGCTTCACGAACTCACCATGAGCGTGTCGGCCGAGGGCACGATCTCAGACGCGGCGTCCATCCACTACGGCATCCGTCAAGTCACGTCGGAGCTGGATGCAAAAGGCCATCGTTTGTTCCGGGTCAACGGCGAGCGAATCCTGATCCGCGGAGCGGGATGGGCGCCCGATATGCTGTTGCGCGAATCTGGCGAGCGACTCGAAACCGAGTTTCGTTACCTCCGCGATCTGAACTTGAACGCGATTCGACTGGAAGGCCCGATGGTCCCGGACGCGTTCTTTGATTTAGCCGATCGCCAGGGCGTGCTGATCTTGGCCGGCTGGACCTGCTGTGATTTTTGGATGGATTGGAAGAAATGGGGTGCCGCCGACCTCGCGGTCGCCGAAGCCTCGCTGCGCTCAGAGATTCTGCGGATGCGCAGCCATCCCAGCATGCTGGTATGGATGAATGGCAGCGACGAACCACCTCCCGCGGCGATCGAGCGGGTCTACGCTCGGGAGCTGCAGGCTCTCGATTGGCCGAATCCATATCTTGCTTCGGCCTCGGAAAAGCCAGTGGATTTCGGCGACGCCAGTGGAATGAAGATGCTCGGGCCCTACGACTACACCCCGCCGGATTATTGGCTCGCGGACAGTCAGAGATTCGGGGGCGCCTTTGGATTCGCGTCGGAGGTTTCTCCCGGTCCGGCAATACCGCTCGAAGCCAGCCTGCGGAAAATGCTCTCCGTTCCAGACATCCTACCCGGCAGTCCTGCCTGGAACTATCATGCAGGCGGCGAGCGGTTCACACACCTGACGCATTTCGACGAGGCCATGCGGGCCATCTACGGCCCCCCCGCCGACTTGAATGACTACGAGCGCAAATCGCAGGTGATGGCTTACGACGCCGAGCGTGCCATGTTCGAAGCGTACTCGCGCAATAAGTACGACTCCACCGGTGTCATCCAATGGATGCTAAATAACGCCTGGCCCTCGCTGATCTGGCATCTCTACGATTATTACTTGCAGCCCGCAGGCGGCTATTTCGGTGCGAAGAAGGCTTGTGAGCCAATCCACGCACAGTACTCCTACAATGACCGTAGCGTCAACGTTGTAAACAGTACCTATGAGAACGTCACCGGGCTCATACTCAACGCAAAACTTTACGACGCGAACTTAGGCGAGAGGTTCTCGGCGCGAGTGCCCGTCCAGGTAGGCCGAGATAGCGTCGAGACGGCACTCACCCTTCCGCAGAAAGCATTTATGCCCGCTTCGCCGATTTACTTTGTCAAGCTGGCGTTGGAAAGCTCTAGCGGCCAAACCGTCAGCACGAATTTCTATTGGCTCTCGGCGCAAGAGAACGCCTACGACTGGGCCAAGACCGATGCCTACACGGCCATTTCCTCCTACGAGAATTTGACTGGATTAGAATCGCTGCCGAGCGCAGGCCGGATGGACATCGCTGCTTTGAGAGAAGATGGGCACGACGGTCCGGTGGTGCGCATCTCGCTGCACAATCCAAGCCAGCATCTGGCCTTCCAGGTTCATCTCGGAATCCGCCAAAAGCAGGAGAATGCGGAAATCCTTCCCGTTCTGTGGCAAGACAACTACGTCGAGTTGATGCCCGGCGAATCACGCGAAATCGTGGTGCAATTTTTGTCGTCCGATGCGCTCCCAAGCGAATCGGAATTGATTGTGGATGGCTGGAACATCGAGCCCCTGAGGCTGCCTCTGGGCCAAAACGCGGGGCGCGCGGCTGCATCAGGCGGGACTCAGTGATGCCGGCCGGCGCGGCACACGTGGCCTCCGGCTCTGTGGCCAGCCTCCGGCGCGCGCTTCGCCTTTGGGACTTGATCTTAATTGGCATTGTGATCGTTCAACCCATCGCCCCGATGGGAATCTACGGCGTGATCCACAACGAGGCGGGCGGCCACGTTGTCACCACCATTCTGATCGCCATGGTCGCCATGCTGTTTACGGCCATCAGCTACGGCAAGATGGCCCGCGCCTATCCCGCAGCCGGATCTGCCTACACCTACGTGGCCGAGGAAATCCATCCCGCGCTCGGCTACGTCACCGGATGGGCGATGGTGATGGACTATGTCTTGAATCCTCTCGTCTGCATCGTCCTTTCCAGCAAGCTCACAGAAAATATCTTGCCGGGCGTTCCGTACTGGATGCTCGTGATCGGGTTCGCGGGGATATTCACGGTCCTCAACCTGCGCGCCGTCGAGACCTCGGCGCGCACGAGCGAAGTGCTGGCGGCTGCCATGACGATCGTGGTGATCATCTTTTTCCTGTTCGCCGCGCGATTTGTCTGGGGTCTGCACGAACAGGGAATGGCCTTTTTCATGCGGCCATTTTATGATCCTGAACGGTTCCGCTTTCACGGCCTGTTTCGTGGCGCGTCGATTGCGGTGCTGACGTACATCGGATTCGATGGCATTTCGACCCTTTCCGAAGAGGCGGAGAATCCTCGGCGCAATATTCTGCTTGCAACCGTGCTCGTCTGCCTCATCACGGGCGTCCTTTCCGCTACCGAAGTGTATGCGGCACAACTTGTCTGGGGAGCGAAGCCTTTTCCCGAGGCTATGGTGGAGTCGGCGTTTCCGCTGGTGGCCCGGCAAGCGGGCGGCTTCTTTCTGTTCCATCTTCTGAATTTCACGATCTTGATTGCCAATGTTGGATCAGGCATGGGTGCGCAGCTCGCAGCGGCGCGTTTGCTCTACGGCATGGGGCGTAGCAGCGCGATTCCCAAGAAATTCTTTGGCGCCATTGAGCCCCAAAAGCAGATCCCGATGAACAACGTGCTTTTGATCGGAGCCATCGCCCTGGCTGGGGCACTTTTCCTCAGTTACGAGCGTGGTGTCGAGCTGCTCAATTTCGGAGCGTTCATCGCCTTTATGGGCGTCAATCTGGCCTGTTTTGTCCATTATTTCGCGCGCGCGGCCCAGAAGCGATGGATGAATCTGACCTTCCCGTTGCTTGGATTTTGGATTTGCTGCTTTATCTGGCTGAACTTGGGACGGACCGCCAAGATAGCGGGCAGCCTATGGATCGCGGCGGGAATGGCTTACGGTGCAGTCAAGACGAGAGGGTTTCGAACTGAACTGGTACGCTTTGAAGGACCGACCGACGAGCCGGGAAGCGCATCGTCGGGATGACGCGCCGGAATGATCAGTCTGGTTCCTGGGTGACGATGTGCACGTCCACGGCAGGCGCATCGCGGAGGAAGCGGCTGATCGCGTTCATGTAACGCAGCTTATTCAATCCCTTCGTAGCCGTCCGGCCGAAAATCATTTGGGTGATGTGCTTTTCGCGCACGAACTGGGCCGCTGCGTCGGGCACGCTACTGCCTTCAAGCCGCACGACTTTCGCGCCTAGACTTTCCGCAAATTTCAGGTTCGCCTCGAGCGATTTATCATCCTGCCCGTTCGCGGCACCTACATCCACGTGCACGGCATACAATTCGGCATCCATCCGTCGGGCCATGCGTGCTGCTCGAGCCAGCAGATACTGCGCGCGCGGATTCGAGCTGATGCAAACGGCCAGGCGTTCCCGCACCGCCCAGGTTTCATGGATGTCCTTCTCATCCATGTACGAGGAGAGGCTGCGATCCACCTGCTCGGCCACCTGGCGCAGGGCCAGTTCCCGCAAAGCAATCAGGTTCCCGCGGCGGAAAAAATTCCTAAGCGACTGCTCAACCTTTTCCTTGCCGTATACGTCGCCGCGCTTCATCCGGTTCTGCAGCGCTTCCGGAGTGAGGTCGACCATCACGGTCTCGGCCGCCATCTGTAGCACCCAGTCCGGCACGGTTTCGCGGACGACGACCCCCGTGAACGTGTTCACAGTCGGGGCGATGCTTTCGATGTGCTGGATGTTCACGGTCGACAGGACATCGATCTTTGCCGCGAGGATTTCGAGCACATCTTCGTAGCGCTTGCGATGCTTGCTGCCAGGGATATTGGTGTGGGCAAGCTCGTCAACCAAAACGACTTGCGGTCGCCGCTGAATGATTGCATCAACGTTCATCTCTTCGAAAACCGTACCCTTGTATTCAATCTTCTTCCGCGGGACGATCTCAAGCTGGGGTACCAGTTCGGCGATCCCTTTTCGGCCGTGCGTCTCGACGATGCCCACCGCCACGTCTTCGCCACGGCTGTGGCGGCGAATCGCCTCGGTCAGCATACTGTAGGTCTTGCCGACGCCCGGGGCATAGCCGAGAAACAGCTTGAGCGTACCTTTCGCTTTCTCGGGCGGCGGCGAGATCTCCGCCAACAACTGCTCGGGACTCTTGCGCACGATATTCTCTTTCACACCGATACTGGGCTAGCTAGAATAACCCGGTGCGTTTTTTTTCCTTAAACCGGGTGTTGCAATTTACGGGAGCGCTTGCGCTTGTCGCCAGCATTACCTTCTTTTACCTGAAAGTCTATTCCGCGAATCACACCACCATCGCATTGACATTTATCCTCGCCATTCTAGCCGTTTCTACGGTTTGGGACATGGCCGTTTCGGTGGTTATGTCGATCGCGGCGATGTTAGCATTCAATTACTTCTTTCTGCCGCCCACGGGCAGATTCACCATTGCCGACCCACAGAACTGGACGTCGCTGTTCACCTTCCTGGTGGTAGCGGTGACTGCCAGCCATCTGGCCAGCCGTGCGCGTCAAAAGGCTGCTGATGCCTCCGCAAGACAGAGGGAGATTGAACGGCTGTATTCCTTCAGTCGCGGCCTGCTGCAGGCGCGTAACGTGATGGAGCTGCTCAATCGCGTTCCGGTACAAATCGTGGAGGCGTTTGAAGTGGGTGCGGCGGCGATTTTCTTGGCAGACAAGCAAAAAGTATATCGCTCCGGACCGGTCATCTCTCAACTGGATACCGAGAGCCTCAAAGCGATCATGGCGCGTGAGGAGCCGGTGATCGATGTTCCCCACAGTATTTGCTTTCTTCCTGTGCGGCTGGGGGTCCGGGCGGTTGGCAGCCTAGGAATCTCCGGCCAGATTCTACCGCGGCCCACACTGGAGGCGATTGGAACCTTAGTGGCGATCGCCATGGAGCACGCGCGGGCCATGGAACAGGTGGGGCAGACCGAAGCGGCTCGCGAAGCCGAGAAGCTGCGGACCGCTCTGCTCGACGCTGTCACGCATGAGCTGCGCACACCGCTCACCTCCATCAAGGCCTCGGTGACGAATCTTCTTTCCAATCCGGATCTTCGCCCC
>CAYOXF010000088.1:0-7848 GCA_964407845.1 uncultured Acidobacteriaceae bacterium
AGGGTCCAGAAGCTCAAAAGACCGATGCCAAATTCCCCTTGCACGCCTCCCCGACCGTCTGCCTTCAGATGTCGCTTGAGTGAGTCGCAGATATGGGTTGCGACGTACTTGAAATCTGGCAGCCCGGCGAGGTCGCGCGGGACACCGTCGCCGTCGTCTTTAACCGTTAGATAATTCTCGCCGTGCTCGCGACCGCGCGTGATGACAATGATCTTGGCATGCGCATCGATGCTGTTCTCCACCAACTCCGCGATGGCCTTGAGTGGATTGCTCTGCGAGAGCGCGATGATACGGATCGCATTCCAGTCATCGCCGATCCGCAACTTGCCGCTCGCTGATTCTTTGGACTTGGCTATCATCTTCTGCAACATCGAGAAGGTCCCCCGGGGCGGGAACCCCAGTGGGCGGTCGATGCCAGCCCACGACCGGCACTATATCGAGAGCCTCAGCTGCCGGGCAAGTCTCGCTCCTGCCAATCAGTCGATTCACAAAAAGACGGCAGCTCCCAAAAAGCAGTAAACGAGCCACGCGACTGCGCTGGGATCCGATACGGCCCTGCGAGTTTTTCTTGACGAGAGTATGCAGCTCAATACGGTTGCTGCGTGTGCGTGTTCAGGAATTTGCAAACGTCCTTCACGGCATTACTGAGGAAAGACGTCTGAGTAGCGAAGATCGTGTCGCCGCCTTTGGCAATGACCATAAAGCGATAGTTTCCCGACCAGCCCCAAGCAGCCAGCATGTAGTCCGATTCCCGCGCATTGGTCGTGAGCGTGATGTTGGGGCACTTCTGAACCAGGTTCTTGACGATTCCGACGGGATCAACGGTGGACCGGCGATCCAGTACGAGCTTCAGTGGCTTTCCCGTGTACTGCGCGCTTGCCAGCGGCGCCGCGCCCAGGACCAACAACAGCATTGCAAATCCGAAGAGAGATCTTTTCATCGCAGATTCCTTCCGCCCGGCTGGGCCGGGAATGATTACGATATGTATCGAAGGGCCGCTCCCGGGTCTGTGAAACGGAAGCCGACAGGCAGCGAGCTTCCCCCTGCATATTAGAACACCAAAAAAGCCAAAACGTTGCGTGACCTCGACTCGATGTCTCGCCGTTGGCGCTCCTGTGCGGCCTGTACTATCATCCGCCCCAACCATCGCTGCGAATTCGGAATGGAGGTCTTATGTCCAGCGCGTCGGCTGAGCCCACGACAGGTTCCTCTCGGTATGAGCAGATGATGATGCTGGCAAGAGCATATGCGCCCTCTGCGTGTCTCTACGTAGCTGCGAAGCTGAAGATCGCCGATCTGCTGGCGGGCGGACCGCAACCGGTCTCCGAACTGGCTCGCCGAAGCGACGCAAATGAAGATGGTCTTTATCGCATCCTCCGGGCGTTGGCGTCCCTCGATGTGTTCCGAGAAGGGATGTCCCGAACGTTTGCCAATACACCTCTATCGGAAACCCTGCGGGATGACCTGTTCGGCTCGGCTCGCGACGCCGTACTGTTCATGGCTGATCCGCTGCATATGACGGTTTACGGCGAATTGACGCATACGGTTAAAACGGGCGAAACGGCCTTCGGAAAAATTACCGGCATGCAGCCGTTCGAATTCTTCCGGCAGAACGCGGAGGAGAACAGCCTATTCAACGACGCCATGACGTCCATGAGCCGGCAATTCGTTCAACCTGTGATGGAAGCGTACGATTTCGGCGAATCGGGGACGCTGGCCGACATCGGCGGCGGTCACGGAATTTTGCTTGGCACAATTCTGCGGAAACACCGAGGACTGCGCGGGATCGTTTTCGACCTGCCGAATGTGGTCAGGGGAGCCGAACCGCAGATCGAGTCGCTCGGGCTTAGGTCACGGTGCGAGATTCTGGGCGGCGATTTCTTCGAGGCGGTGCCGCCGGCCGACAGCTACGTCATGAAATCTATTATCCACGATTGGGATGACGTGCGCGCGATGACGATATTGAAAAACTGCGCCAGGGCGATGCGTGGTCAGAGCGGACGGATCATCTTGCTCGAAATGCTCGTGGGTGCGAGCAATGAACCTAGCCTCGCGAAGTGGATCGACATTGAGATGCTGGCGATAGCCGGTGGGCGCGAAAGAAGCGAGACGGAGTATCGCGACCTTTTCGCCGGGGCGGGGTTACGCCTTGCCCGGGTCGTGTCGACGGCAGGGCCCCTGGCGGTGCTCGAGGCCGTAAAAGCCTAGAAACCTCGGGAAACCAAGGCACGGGGAAGACGAACTACTTGGTGTGTTGGATGCACCGTTACGAGCGGCCCTCAGTGAGAGGCCCAATGGCGCAAGTAAAGGCCGTGAAGACTCAGACCGAGTCCACCGAGAAACAGCAAAGGTGAAAGATAATTGGCCACGATCGGCAGGACTTCCACCGGAAGCGTCCATCCACTGGCTCCGCCCGCGAAATAGCCGATTACCCCAGCTGCCAGCATGAAGAGCAGGCCGCGGCGGATACTATCGCCGCCGGCCGGATTCGCACCGGCCGACCTCGGCTGCCTCATTTCCGGCAACCTCTCTCGGCAATAGCTGCACTGCGTCAGCTGGTCGTAGACCATCTTTCCGCAGTATGGACATTCGCGCAAGGCCATACGTTTTCCCTGAAAACTAGAAGCGATCCGTGCAAATAAAGTTCCACAGCCACAGCTACAATTCTAAACACATAGCACGACGCCACGTTGCATGGGCACGGGAGAATGTCCCGAAATGTAACCACTCCGGAAGTGCAGGTGCGACCTAGATCTTCGCCTTTTCCTCGCCGCTAACGCCAACCGCTGCGCTCGCGCAGAGAGGTGATGTGCGCGACATGATGGCGCCCGTGCCAGGCATACTGCGCAAGCAGAAAGTCCACCGTCTGAAGACCCCACTCGGGATGGCGAAACTTTCGCGGCCAATCGGTCGGCTGCAGAGAGCGAAGCAGGATCACCCACCGCTTGTGCAGATTCTCCACAATGGCGAGCGACGGCTCGATCGGTGGCGTTCTCGTATCGGCCAATTCCGCCCAACGCGACTCTTCGTAGGTTTTGATGGTTGGCTCGATCTCGGTGAGGGCCAGCTTGAAGCGCGTAAAGGCATTCATGTGACTGTCGGCGATGTGATGGACCAATTGGCGAACCGTCCAGCCGCCGGGGCGATACGGAGTGTCGAGCTGCGGCTGGGTCAGGTCAGCGACCGCAGCAGAAAGGCGTGCGGGTGCTTCTTCAATTTCCGAAATACGCGACGCTCGCTGAGCATCAGAAAGTTCCTCTACGCGCTGAAAGGCGCCGATTGGATAACGCAGATCTTGTGTCATAGGGACTCCGGGAAAATGGCCTGTCGAACAAAGGGGAATTCGAATTCGATTCCGCTTATTGACTAGTGTCGCCGCTTGGCGGTCTCGAATAGAGACGAAAGCTCCCGCAGGCGCTTCACCGTTTCGACCACGCGGTCGGCGACATAGTCGACCTCCTCTTCTGTGTTGAAGCGTCCGAGGCCGAAGCGAATCGAGCTATGCGCGAGGTCTTCGGAAACACCCAGGGCCCGAAGGACGTGGCTCGGCTCGAGCGTCGCAGACGTGCAGGCCGAACCGCTCGACACGGCTACGTCGTTGATTCCCATCAGCAGGGCGTCCCCTTCGACACCGGCAAAACTGAGGTTGAGGTTGTTGGGCAACCGATTCCGCATCGAGCCGTTTATGAAAGTATCGTCCAACCGACCCGTGATCGCCTCCTTCAACCGGTCCCGCAGCCGCCTGAGGCGCTCACCCTCTTCCACCATCTCCTTCTGGCAAATGTCGCAGCCCTTGCCGAGCCCGACGATGGCCGGGACGTTCAGCGTGCCCGAGCGCAATCCGCGCTCGTGCCCTCCGCCGTCAATCAAGGCAGCCAGCTCGACGTGCGGGTCCTTGCGGCGGACGTAGAGTGCGCCGACGCCCTTGGGGCCGTAAAGCTTGTGTGCCGAAATCGAGAGCAAATCGATGCCAAAATTCTCGACATCAACGGGGATTTTGCCGACGGATTGTGTCGCATCGACGTGAAAGAAGACCTTTCTCTCCTTCGCGATTTTGCCGATTTCTTCAATCGGCTGGATCACTCCGATTTCGTTATTGGCGTGCATAATCGAGATCAAGATGGTCCTGGGTGTGATGGCACGGCGCAGGTCTTCCAAATCGATCCGTCCGTCTTTATCAACGGGCAGATACGTGACTTGGCAGCCAGATTTTTCGAGGCGTTTGCAGGTATCGAGGACGGCTTTATGCTCGCTCGCCTGCGTGATGATTTCGACGCCCTCAACCCGATGGGCAGCCTCCACAACACCTTTGAGCGCCAAATTGATCGACTCGGTCGCGCCGCTCGTGAAGATGATTTCTCGCGGCGAAGCGTGGATCAACCGCGCAACCTGGCCGCGCGCCGTCTCGACGGCCTCCTCCGCCTTCCAACCGAATTCGTGATTTCTGCTCGCGGCATTGCCGAACTTCTCAGTGAAATAAGGCAACATGGCATCGAGCACGCGCGGATCCACCTGCGTCGTCGCCTGATTGTCCATGTAGACAGGGAGCTTGACTGCCATACTGGCTTAATTGTAAGTCCCTGCGACCCAGGCGTCCAGCCAACCATACGGGGACCAACGCACAGAGCCGAGCGGCGTTCCGAGACTCGTGCGTGAGTCCGTCGCCTTTGTTGGCAGCAGAAGTGATGTCACGAAACGTTCTGTCGCTCGGTGAAGAATGACAGGGACTTCGATCCGAAAGGTTGGGAAGTGAAGGGAACTGTAGCGCTTCGCTAGGCTGATTCACCAACAAGCAGTGTCAGCCCGCGTGCGGGGGAGCCCACTTCTTCAAGAACGCGGTGACATCGGCCGGACCAATGCGGACGCTATTCTCGAACTCGCCTTCTTTCTGGCTATAGACGAGACGTCCGTCCGGATCAAGGACGGCAAGCCCGGGAATCCCCTTCTTTAAAGGGACGCCATATTTCTCCGCGAGATCTAAATTTTTGTCCTCGTCGCCTACGTTGACGTGCACGACGTGATAGTTCGCGTTGACGAGGGGTGCGATCGTTTTGGAATGAAAGGTGGCGTCCAGTACGTGACAGTCGTAGCACCAGTTCGCTCCGAACACCAAGATCACGCGCTTGTGATCTTTCGCAGCACTCGCGAGGGCCGCTTCGATTTCCGCTTTGGCCTCTTCCGGCGGGGCGTAGAGATCGGTGTTGGGCTTCACCGGCTCGGGCAGGCGCCGCGGCGGATTCGGTTCCAGATCGCTGCGGCTGGTTGCCACGATGAACCAGTCGTTACCCTGTCGCTGCCAGAGCTGATGAACCGCAGCCGCAAAGGGCTGGCCCCCGGTAGTGCTAGGGAAAGTCATCTCGACGCGAAGGACGACTTCCACGAGGCCCGCCTGTCTCGGCTCAACCGTAAGCAACTTGGGATTCATGCTGATGGGCCTCCTGGCCACCGCCGCCGACCAATAGCGCGCCTCGGCTTCGGGATCGTCGATGGTGCCGGCGCTGGTTTGGACCCGAGCGGGAGGAACTTTCGAATAGAGCGCGGCCAGGGCAGCTTCGTTTCCCGACTGCAGGGCCGCTTTCCAGTGGTTGAGTGGTTCGAAGGTAGACTGAGCCACCTCAACACTGGGCCATAGAAGCAGAAGGGCAACGAGCCCCACAAAGCGAACCGATTTCATGACCCCCCCTTCCCAGCGCAAGCGTTTGAGCAAGTTTTCGTTGGGTGCCGCAACGAACTGCCACCCGGGTCGCCTCCTCTTTGAGACTGCACCAAAAGGCCTCGACGGGACAGAAGAATGGTGGCGAGCAATTCCTATTTCCTCGGTTGAAAGCCCCGGTCCATTGTCGGCTTCCTATGACAGCAGCGAATATAGCACGAGCGCAGAACCGCTACGCCGAAGCTACAGTCATTGGCCTAGATCTCAGTCGACTGCTACAATGCTCTGACATGGCCGATTGGCGGCAGATTCAGGCGCGCATTCGCAAAGCGAAGAATAGTCCTGAGGCGGTGTCGAAACTCTCCGAGCTTTTCAAACGCACACGCGACGGCATGGTCGCCTGGGAACTGGGCGCTATCGAAGAAAAAGCGGATCATAAAGAAGAAGCGGGAAACTGGTACATTCTCGCGGCCCAGCGGTTCCGCCGGGCGGACTGGAAGAAGAAGGCAGAAGAGGCTCTAACGCGGCTTGGCATCCCCTTGCCTCAAGCAGAAGCAGCTGTTGTCGAGCCCGCCCAGTCAGAGACGCTCGCTCGGGAGCCCGAAGCAACGCCGACGACTTCTAGAGAAATCGCGGAGGAAAGGTCTCTATCAGCGCAGCCAGTTTCCCCCTCCCTAGCGAGCGGCGAGACGGGACGCAGAAAACGCCGTCGCGGGAGGCGCGGAGGCCGGGGCCGTCGCCGTCAAGCGACCAATACGCCGGCACTGCCGACACAGGCTCTTCCCGAGCATCCAGTACCCTCCCCAGACGGGGCCGGATCACTTGTTGTCGAGCGGCGAGCCTTCGACCGAGTGGAGAGCGAACCACCCGCAGCCGAACAACTGAACCCCGCTCAGGTCGAACCGCCGCCTCAGTTGCCGTCCGAGCGCATGGCCCACGGACGGAGCGAACCGGGGTTGGCTTCCCGCATGGCCCACCTCGAATCGCTTTTGCGTCGGCTGCTGGGAAGCCCTTTGCGACGCATCGATAACACCGATGAAGCGCCGGCGGGCCCCGGCGTGTTCTTGCTGTCTGACTCTGACCAGACGACATCGTATTACGTGGAAGCCTGCCAGACGCTGCGGGTCGGAATCGGGAATTTGGTGCGTGGGGGACACTCCGGGAAAACTGGAAGAACCGCCGGACGCGGATCGTCTGAGCCGAGTCTCAAGGCAAAGCTAGCCGAACATCTGGAGATCAACGAAGCGAAGGTGTCGCAGTATATCAAAGACCACTGTGTTATCCGATGGATCCAGCTGGACGATGACGCTCCTTTGCTAGCCCATTTTGCGATCGCTGTCCTACGCACGCCTCTGAACCTGGACTGAGCTTCTGGACGGGACCCTTTGGGCAGCGGTTTGTTACCGTTCGACCCTCCATATGCCCCTTTCGGTGCACGGTTCTGGACGAGGCTCCTAAATCCGTGCAAACTCTGATACGGTAACCGCTTACGGGCACTTGGGGTGTAAGCGGTTTCGACTCCCCCATGGGCGTTGGGGGCGCTCGTCACCCCTTCTACTGAGGAGACTCACACGACTATGTCGATCACTGTCGGCAATCGCATCTGGAAATCCCTCGATTGGGCGCTCTGCAAGACCGCGGCTGTGACATTTGATACGGTCCAGTTCTTCAACAAACGTAATCCAAACCCGTCGTTTACGCCGAAGTGGTCCGACAAGCCCCTTCTGAAATCTTGGGAGAAGTCGAAGCCGACCTTAGGATGGCCGCGCACGACCGACTCCCTCTGCCCGGACTGCGTGAAAGAAGCCCGCGAAGCGATCCTGAATGGGAAGAAAGACTGGATGGACCTTGTTCACGAGAAAGTCGGAGAGATCAAAGCACAAATCGTCGAGCGCGACGGCCAGGTTTGGATGGTAAAGGAGTGTCCCGTCCACGGGAAGTGTGAAGACCTGATGGCGATTGATTCGAAATTCCTGGCCTGGATCGAAAGCCAGTTTCCGGGCCGCGATATTCCGGCCCACAATGACGAGAAGCTTCACCGGCACGGATCGAGCACCGTGCGGCACGGGCGCGGCGCCGTTCTAACCGTTGACTTGACCAACCGTTGCAACATGATGTGCGATCCCTGCTTCATGGATGCGAACCAGGTCGGCTACGTGCACGAGCTCGAGTGGGATGAAATCAAGGAAATTCTC
>CAYOXF010000089.1:0-25126 GCA_964407845.1 uncultured Acidobacteriaceae bacterium
AGGCAAGGGCCCGGAGCTGATCAAGCGCCTCTCGCGCGGCTACAAGCAGCGAGTTGGCTTGGCCCAGGCGCTCGTGCACGATCCGCTCGTCATCATCCTGGACGAGCCTACAGTGGGTCTGGACCCGAAGCAGATCATTGAAGTGCGCCACTTGATCAAGACCCTGGCGGGAACGCACACGATCATTCTCTCAACCCACATTCTGCCCGAAGTCAGCATGACGTGCGATCGCGTCGTGATTATCAACAAAGGCAAGATCGTTGCCATCGACACGCCCCAGAACTTGACGACGCAGCTGAAAGGGGCCCAGAGAATTTTCATCGAGGTGCAAGCTCCCGAAAAGCCTTTGCAGGAGTCGCTCTCGCAGATTTCAGGGGTGGGATCGGTTGAAGTCCGTCCCGCTCGGGTCAGCGGCCGCATGACCGCCACGATCGAAGCGGCCGCCGGAAAAGATGTTCGCAACCTGGTTGCTGCAAAGATTGTGGAAAAGGGTTGGTCTCTCTACGAACTGCGCGGCGTGAGCCTCAGTCTGGAAGACATCTTCCTGCAGCTTACGACCGACGACGCCGAACACGCGCAACCATCCAACTAGCCGGAGAAGACGAAATGATGCGGAGCCTATATGCGATCTACCGCAAGGAGATGGGCCATTACTTTGTTTCTCCCGTCGCCTATGTGGTCGTCGCCATGTTCCTTTTTGTGAGCGCCTACTTCTTCAATTTGTACGTGCGCGAAATCGTGGAGCAATCCTTCGGCATGCCGGCTGATTTTGACGCACCCGCGCAAGTGCTTCGCGCCTTCCTTGGACTGCTCGCGTTGCTGAGCCTATTTCTGATGCCCATGGTCACGATGGGTCTGTTTGCAGAGGAGCGCAAGCGCGGCACGATGGAGTTGCTGATGACTTCGCCGATCCGCGAGATCGACATCGTGCTCGGAAAATTCCTGGCGTCGCTCACGCTGTTCGCCGTGATGCTGCTCCCGACGGCCCTCTACGTCGTCTACATCTGGCTCCACACCGATCCCGCCGCGCCGTTGCGGGTCCTACTGGCGGGTTACTTGGGCATTCTATTGTTCGGAGGCTGCTTGCTCGCGCTCGGCTCGTTCATATCATCTCTCACGGAGAACCAACTGATTGCGGGGGCCTTAACATTCGGCCTCTTCTTGCTGCTCTGGGCGCTGGATTTTGGTTCGCGCGGAGCGGAAAGCGCGCTCGGCCAGACCGTGCAGTATCTGTCCGTAATCGAGCATTTCGAAGACTTTACGCGGGGCATCATCGATACCTCGGGCTTGGTCTATTACCTCAGCTTCATTGTGTTTTTCATTTTTCTAACGGTGCGCTCGATGGATTCGCTTCGTTGGCGGAGGGCCTGACGGCGGGGATGTCTGGCCGAAGCCCCCGGCCCGGGTGCGCCTCTTTGGGAGATTCGTCGAATGAAGTGGACGCGAAATCAGTGGGCTGAATTCATCGCCACGATGGGGGTGGTTGCGGCCATCGGCGGCTACGTCGTGTACGCGCATCAACGGGAGTTGCGCCTCCCCAGCGAAGCGCTATTTATCGCGGGAGGCGTGTTGTTCCTAGCCGGAATCGTTCTCGGCTTCGGCGGAATCGTACAATTCTTCTCGCGCCGCTCCTCCCAGCTGGGCACAAATACAACCATTCTTTCCCTGGCCGTCTTGGTAATCCTCGGCTTACTGAATTTCGTCAGCTATCGCCATCACAAGCGCTTCGACTTGACCGCCGAGAAGCTTTACACACTCTCCGATCAGACCCACAAAGTCCTCGGCGGCCTCAAGGAGGACGTCACGATCGTGCGGTTCTCCAAGAATCAGGACGCCCAACTGACGGACCTGATGAAGGAATACAGGAGCGTGAGTCCGCACGTCAAATTCGAGGACGTCGACCCAACGGAAAAGCCTGAGATCGCTCAACAATACGGTGCCACGCACGTGGGCGACGTCATTGTCGCTGCCGGATCAAAACATCAGCCCATCCAGCCCTCCGGTCTAGAAGGCGGCTATTCGGAACAGGACGTCACTACGGCCATCATGAAGGTCACGCGCAACAGTGTGAAGATGGTCTGTTTCGTCACCGGGCACGGCGAAAAATCGCTGAGCGATGAAGAAGCGCAGGGGTACGGCCTTGTCCAAAAAGGGCTCCTAAAAGAAGGCTACAATACCAGCTCCGTCAACCTGGTTAAAGAGAATGGCGTGCCGGCCAGCTGCGATATCCTCGCCATCGCCGGCCCTACCCAGGGATATTTCCCTCAGGAAGCCGCATTCGTTTCCAAGTATCTCGATGACGGCGGCAAGGTGCTAATCGAAGTCGACCCTCAGACCGATCCCAAGCTCGACAGCATTTTTCAGTCTTGGAACATTAAGGTCGGCGATAACGTGGTTGTCGATGCAAGCGGCGTCGGTCGCTTGTTCGGCACGGGTCCGGCAACGCCTTTGGTGGTGGATTATGGCGACAGCCCGATCACCAAGACTCTCCAAGGTGGCATGACCTTTTTCAACCTGGCTCGCACCGTTTCCATCGCGGACAAAGCCAAATCCGATCCCCAGGCCGTCGAGCTTCTGAAAACTTCAGAACGCAGTTTCACCATTCCGAAACTGGTCCGCGAGGTGCAGTTTGACCCGAAGACCGCTGGTCCGCTTTCACTCGGAGTCGCAGCCAGTCGCACGGTAGGCGACAAGAGCGCGCGTCTTGTCGTAATCGGCGATTCCGATTTTGCCGAAAACCAGTGGCTCGGCCTGCAGCGCAACGGGGATCTCTTCTTCAATACCATCGACTGGCTCGCGCAGGATGAGAACCTCATATCGATCCGTCCCAAGCCGCCGACCGCTCGTCACGTTACCCTCACCGAAGGCCAGATGGCCAGTCTTCAGTGGTTCGAGCTTTTCTTCCTCCCCGGGATCTTGGTTCTGATGGGTGTAGCGATCTGGTGGAAGCGCCGCTAGAGGGTTGGGTCGAGCCATGATCATCAAGAAAACAACGCTGATCATCCTTGCCATTGCCGCGATCTTGGCCGGAGCGGTCTATTACTTTGACTGGAAACGTAGCAGCGCAGAAAAAACCACTCCTCCCAAGCGCGCCTACTCGATTCAGGCGTCTGATGTCGTCTCTTTCACCCTTGCTCATCCGACCCGGCCGAGCGAGCCCGCGATCCACTTTGTCAAGCGCGGCGGCTCGTGGCAAATCGTTGAACCCGTTGAGACCAGTGCCGACCAAGGCACGGTCGACGGCCTCGCGGATCAAATCGCGGGAGCAGACATTTCCGAGACCGAGCCGGGCACGCCCGACCGGCTAAAGGCCTTCGGCCTAGACCCGCCGCAGGCCTCTGTCGAATTCCAGCTGGCAAGTGGAGCCAGGCATACACTCTTGATCGGGAATAAGACTTTCACCGGTGATTCGGTGTACGCGATCATCGATGGCGCGCAACAGGTCTCCTTGCTTCCGGCCCTTCTAGAGACCAGCGCGACCAAGGATCTGGACAGTTTGCGCGACCGCTCGGTCCTCCATTTCGATAGCGCGCAAGCAGGGTCTTTCACGCTTAAGAATGCAGCGGGCCAGATTGAGGCTTTTAAAGAGAACGACCGATGGAGGATTAAGAAGCCATCGGATGTCCTTGCCTCTGACGACGCCGTCACGTCGCTGTTTCAGTCGGTTCGAGACGCCACGCTGCTTTCGGTCGCGAGTGAGAAGCCGGATGATCTAGGCCATTACGGCCTCCTGAATCCGGCGATCTCGTTCACCGTTACCGAAGGGAAAGGCGTACCGTCTACCTTGCTGGTCGGGCGAAAGGATGGTGACGCATACCTTGCACGCGATGTCTCCCGGCCGACGATCTTTCGCATCAACGCCGATGTTTACAACAAGCTCTCTGAGAAATTCGCTGACCTCCGCGACAAGAAGGTTGTGCATGTCAATTCCACGGATATTCAGTCGTTGGAGATTCGCAATGCGAACGGCTCGGTTTCCTTGAGCCGCCAGAAGGACAGCCCAGACGATTGGGTGTTCGACGCGCCCGCAGATCAAAAAGGCAAGGCCGCCTCGAGCTGGAAAATCCTCGATCCTCTTACGGGCCTGACGGCTGAGGAAGTGATCGATCATCCTGCGCCGAACCTGCTCGAACTGGAGGCCAACCCGGCCGTCACCGCTGTACTGACGGGTAAGGACGGCAAACCACTTGTGATCAAAATCTCGAAGGTCTTCGGCGATTTCGTCTACGCGCAAGCAACTGACAGCCCGTCGCTGTACAGGTTGAAAAAAGGTGCTCTCGACACCTTGAATCTGAAGGCTTCTGACTTGGCCCCCTAAGTGCTAGCAATCGAAGACCTGTGCGTCGGTCTGATGCGGCCAGGTGGCCAGGAGCAGCACGTTGCCGTTTACTGGTGAAACGTGGATGTAGTAGACAAGCGACTCACCTTGGACTTCATAGAACCCACGCCGCTTGGGGTCTGGAATGGTTTTCGCTCCGCTGGACAGGATGTCCCGAAGGGCCGCCACCGTTTCGGCCGGATGATTTCGCGGGTCTTCGATTTGAACTTCACGCGCGCAGCAGCCCATTTGCGTTCGCCTCTCTTTCAGTGGTTGATACGAGCGCACCCAGCGGAAAGTTTCCTACCTAGGGAAGAGACTTGGTGGGTCGATCTGGCCGCTGTCGGCATCCAATAATTGGAAGGTTAACGGTCAGTTTGCTACTTGTGCGCCGACCCAGGACCTTGCATAGTCTCAATCCACGGGGGCTACTCGATCGTGAGGAGAAAAAAGAAGGCCAGTAAGCCCAGCCGGATCAGCCGGGACCGCCGCCGCAGGCATCGCCACTGGCAAGTTACGGTCTACTATCACGACGGCGAAAAGTTCGCGCGCGTCTATATCGATCGTGAACGTGCGGAGCGCTTTGCAGACCGCCAGAAAAAATCACCCGTGGTGAAGGCAACCCGCATTGTCGAGGTCGACTGAGCTGTCGCGGATCTTCCGGTTTTGTCCGCCTCTCCCCTGGGCTTCTCGGCCGATGAGCCCGGATACCTGGCCCTTGTCCACCTCCTAGGCCCGTGCTATAAAAAGACGAGATCGCTTCTAAGTGGGCGGGATTCGTATAGTGGTAGTACGCCACCTTGCCAAGGTGGAGGCGAGAGTTCGATTCTCTTATCCCGCTCCAGTTTTTCCTGTCTCCCGTTTCTTCCGCCAAAAGCAAACGCTGTGGAAAGATGGAAGCGCAGTGTGGATCTATGGAAACGCTGATTGTTGCAGTCGGCAGCAAGCGCCGGCCGAAGCTCGATGCGGTTCGAGATGCGCTCGAGGTGCTCGGTCCTCGGTTTCATGAGGGCGCGCAATTCGAAATTGTCGCCGTGGATGTTCCGAGCCGCGTCCGCCATACGCCGCTTTCGCGCGAGGAGACCATGGCGGGCGCGCGTCAGCGCACCGAAGCGCTCGCCGTCATCGCCCGCGAGCAGCGCGCGCCATGGAAATACCTTTTGGGGCTCGAGGGTGGGCTCGCTGTTGTGCATGAACACGGCCGGCGCTGGGCCTTTCTCGAGAACTGGGCCTATGTCACGGACGGATCTGGCAGCGGAGCCTTCGGTCAATCCGGTGCGGTACAGCTGCCGGAGTCGGTTATGCGACGGGTGATCGATTGCGGTGTTGAACTGGCCGATGCCATCGACGCCTATGCGGGGGGACACGGTATCCGTGATGCGGAAGGAGCTTGGGGCGTGCTGACGGGCGGCCTTATTACGCGCCGCGACGCTGTTCGTATCTCTGTCGTCAGCGCCTTCGCCTCATTTTTTCACTCGGTCCGGCCGCCTTCGTAGGGGCACAGTTTGGGCCTGTTCACTTGGGAAAGAAAACGCCATACAATGAGGGGCACAGCGATGAACGCCGTAGCTACCGTCGCTCTTGTCCTGCTGCTTGCCGCGGGAACGGATCAGCAGAGCGTAGTGGGGTTCGGTCCTGAGCCTTCCGGGATGCCGACGAAGGCAGATTCCCGCTCCCCTTCCGAACAGTCGGCAAATCCAGGCACGCCTGGGCAGGACGCGTCTTTGTCTCAACCCTCACCACGGTCTTCTGAGGCGTTAAAGCCGGAATCTCGGATCTTGCTCGTCCGATACGTCGATGGCGAGTTCGCCAAGCTTGTGCAGTCGCTGCCTAGTGGTAAGAAGGGTTTCAGAATTGCTGCGGGGAAGCCAGTCGACAAGCAGAAGCTAAGCGATGCACTCAGACTCTACGGGACAGCCGCCAGCCAGGGCGATACCGTGCAGATCACGGGCGTGGAGTTTCGGTCGCAGGTTGTGATTTTTCAAATCAACGGTGGTGGGAAGAAGAAGTTTAATTGGCGTCAGCACGTTCAGGTTGGCATCGGAAACGTTGCAACGCCTCCACCGGAGACTTCTGGTCCTGCGCAGGTTGCGGGGGCCACGCTCATTCTCGACTACGGCCGTCCGGTTCCGGACATGAGCCCGGACGATCTGAAAAGCGACCTTTCCGCTTTTTTTGATTTTTCCAAACAGCACTCGGCAGCGGTGAACTGGGTGGACACGCTTCCGCCGCTTTTTCAAGATGCCATCAAAGACCATCGGGCCGTCGTGGGAATGGATCAGGAGATGGTGATTGCAGCGATGGGCCGTCCCGAGCACAAAGTTCGGGAGAAAAGCCCAGAAGGCAATGAAACCGAGGACTGGATTTACGGCAGCCCACCCGCACGTACTACCTTCGTTACCTTCGCGGGCGATACGGTGATCCGAGTCCAAGAATTCAACTAGCACGCCGCGCGATCGCGCGTTGACTTTTTCCTCTTCGCGCCCTAGCATCGTCGTGCTGTAACCCCTGCAGACCCTTCCGCAGGTCATATTCCTTGGCGATTTTCCGGAGGATTCATGGCGGTCAAGGTTGGCGTTAACGGCTTCGGACGCATCGGTCGCAATATTTTTCGCGCAGCGCTCGGTGATCCATCGATCGAGATCGTCGCGGCCAACGATATCACCGATTCCAAGACGCTTGCGCACCTGCTCAAATACGATTCAATCCTCGGCAATCTTCCGAATCAGGTGACTCACACGGACGATTCGATTTGTGTTGACGGCAAAAACTTCAAAGTGTTTCGCGTCAAGGATCCTGGGCAGCTCGACTGGGCTTCGGTCGGCGCTTCGATCGTTCTGGAATCCACGGGGTTGTTTACGAAAGCCGAAGACGCACGGAAGCACATCCGAGGCCCCGTCAAGAAAGTCATCATCTCCGCGCCGGCCACCGATCCCGATGCCACCTTTGTCATCGGCGTGAACGATAAAACCTACGATCCGGCAAAGCACCACGTTGTCTCCAATGCTTCTTGCACCACCAACTGTCTCGCGCCCGTTGCGAAAGTGCTTCACGACAGCTTTGGGATCCAAGTTGGCACGATGACGACGATTCATTCCTACACCAACGATCAGCGTCTTCTCGACCTGCCGCACAAAGACCTTCGTCGTTCCCGCGCCGCTGCGCTTTCGATGATTCCGACGACGACCGGCGCGGCCAAGGCTTTGCACCTGGTCATTCCTGCACTCAAAGGCAAACTCGATGGCTATTCACTGCGTGTCCCTACTCCTAACGTGAGCGTTGTCGATCTCACGGTTATGACGGAGAAGCCCGCTACGGTTGAGAGCGTGAACGCCGCCCTCAAAGCTGCGGCGAACGGCCCGATGAAAGGAATCCTCGCGTACACCGAGGACGAATTAGTCTCGGTCGATTTTCGCGGCAACTCGCACTCCTCCATCGTTGACGCTGGTTACACACGTGTCGTCGGCAGCAATTGCGTAAAGGTCCTGGCCTGGTATGACAACGAATGGGGCTATTCGTGCCGCTGCGTCGACCTGATCAAGATCTTGGCCACTCGGCTCTAGCTTCGCGCAAATCCAATGCGTTTCCATCGACCACGATGAACAAGCTTTCTATCCGCGATCTCGATCTTAAAGGCAAGCGCGTCTTTATCCGCGTCGATTTCAACGTTCCGCTCGAAGGCTCCCACGTCACTGACGACACACGCATTCGTGAAACTTTGCCGACGGTGCGGCTCGCCATCGACTCCGGTGCACGCCTCATACTCGCTTCTCATCTCGGCCGGCCCAAAGGCAAAGTGGATCCGAAATTCAGCTTGGCGCCCGTTGCCGCGCGGCTCCGTGAACTCCTCGGCAGGCCTGTCGATTTCGCATCTGACTGCGTGGGTGCGGAGGCGCGAGCGAAAAGCATAGCTTTAGCCAATGGGGGTGTGCTGCTGCTCGAAAATGTACGCTACCATCCGCAGGAAGAAGCCAACGATCGGGAGTTTTCCCGCCAGCTCGCCGAGCTTTCTGACGAACTCTTCGTCTCGGACGCTTTCGGCTCAGCGCATCGTGCGCACGCCTCTGTGGTCGGCATCACACAGTTCGTGAAACAGGCTGCCGCGGGGCTGCTCATGGAGAAAGAGCTTGCCTATCTTGGCAAAGCGCTATCGAATCCCGATCGCCCATTCGTTGCTGTTCTGGGTGGTGCGAAGGTCTCTGACAAAATTGAAGTGGTGCGAAATCTGATGAAACTTGCCGATTCCATGCTGATCGGGGGCGCGATGGCGTACACGTTCCTTAAATCGCAGGGCCACCCCGTCGGGAAGTCGCTCGTCGAAAATGACAAGCTCGATCTTGCCCGCGGGCTTCTCGAGGAAGCTCGCACCCGGAATTTCCGCCTTCTCCTTCCTCTTGATCATGTTCTCGCTGAATCGCCCGATTCCATCGCCACCAAGATCACCGACATTGCCACCACACCAGACGGCTGGATGGGCCTCGACGTCGGCCCGAAAACGATCTCTCTCTTTGGCAAGGAAGTTTCCTTGGCCCGCACCATCGTCTGGAATGGTCCGCTCGGCATGTTTGAGCGTCCGGCGTTTGCGCAGGGCACTCTCGCGATGGCCCGCGCCGTCGCTGCGGCCACCAAGTCCGGTGCCACCTCCATCATCGGCGGTGGCGATTCTGTGGCAGCGGTTGAGCAGTCCGGAGTTGCGGCCGAGATTTCTCACATTTCTACCGGGGGCGGTGCCTCGCTTGAATTTCTCGCCGGTGAAAAACTCCCGGGCATCGAAGCTCTTACCAACGCCCGCCCCTCGCAGTAAAGGAGAACGGCTTGCGCCGCCCGGTTATCGCCGGCAATTGGAAAATGTACAAGACCGCGGCCGAAACGCGCGCTTTTTTTCGGGCATTTCAGCCGCTGGTCTCTTCCTCCCGGCATTGTGAAATCCTCGTCGCGCCGCCCTTCACCGCGTTGGCTGCAGCGGTCGAAGGTGCCCGTGATTCTTCGATTGGAATCATGGGGCAAGACCTGTACTGGGAGCGAGAAGGCGCCTTTACGGGTGAAATCTCTGCTGGCATGCTGGTTGATGCCGGCTGCCGTGGCGTGATCATCGGCCATTCCGAACGGCGTCAATGGTTTGGGGAAACCGACGCATCTGTGCATCGTAAGACGAAAGCCGCGCTCCAAGCGGGACTGACACCGATCGTCTGCGTCGGCGAATTGCTCGCCGAGCGGGAAAGTAATCTCACGCAGGCTGTGCTGAAGCGCCAATTCGAAGGCGGCTTGGCTGCGTTGACCCCTGCTGAGTTCTCGCGTATTCTGATTGCGTACGAGCCGGTTTGGGCGATCGGTACGGGGCGAACAGCAACTCCGGAAATTGCCGGCGAGGCCCACGGCTATCTTCGGAAACTGGCGGCAGCGCGATTCACCCTTGAGCAGGCCTCCGCGCTTCGCATTCTGTATGGCGGCAGCGTCAAACCGGAAAATATCAAGGCCTTGATGGCGCACGAGGAGATCGACGGTGCGCTGGTGGGCGGGGCGAGCCTGGAGCCGAAATCGTTCGCCGCGATCGTGAACTTCTAGGATCGCTGAAAGAAAACGTGGGAGCAAGAGATGGAAATCCCTTCATGGGCTAAATGGGCTGTATCGTTTCTAATCGCTGCCGGTGTGATCTGGATCGGCTGGCGCGTGTCGGCCGTGCTGGTGGCATTGCACGTATTGGTCTGCTTCGTTTTGGTGATCGTCATCATGCTGCAGAGCGGCAATGCCGCCGACTTGGCTGGCGCGTTCGGTGGCTCAGGCAGTCAAACGGCATTTGGCCCTCGAGGAGCCGCAACGTTTCTGTCTCGTGCGACCACCTGGTGCGCTATCGTTTTCATGGCGACATCGCTGGCCCTCTCGTTTAAACGTGCCACGCCAGCTACGAGCACCGGTTCGATTCTGGAGCAGACCCAGCCGTCGCAGGCTCCCGTGAAACCACTGCCCGCGCCATCTCCGTCTTTGCCGACACCACAATCACCGATGCCGTCTCCGCAGAGCCCTGCGAAGAAATAAAGCTTAGGTCTCGTCGGTCGGAACGAAGGCGTTCGAGATGTTTGTCAGATGAGTTTTCTCAGCGCCTTCTGCTACAATCGTGGTGGCTCACCTTGATTGCGGTCGTGGCGGAACTGGCAGACGCACCAGCTTGAGGGGCTGGCGGTAGCAATACCGTGGTGGTTCGAATCCACTCGACCGCACCAACGCCTTTGCTGCGCTTGAATTCTCCCCTCCGTTTTGTTTGTATGATTGGGTGTCGAGCCGACTTGTGCCATTGTTCACGACGAATCTCACCGATCGGATCGGATCTCCCCAACCGCGGATCTTTAACCGTGCCCGAGGTTTCGGATCACCGTCTCTTCTTCTTGCGATCCTTTTGATCCTCGTCGCCGGTGCCAGCGTCTTCATCTTTGTCGCACACCTTTATCCGGCTCCGGCTCCGATCTCGCGCGATGCGGTGTTGGTCGATCGTCAGTACAACCTTACGTTGTACGTCACCGGAGTGGCTTTCCTGTTGGCGCAGCTGAGCCTGGCCTACGCCGTGGTTCGTTTTCGCGATCGCGGCCAGAAGGCGCGCTTCGTCCGCGGAAATGTTGGTCTGGAGGTCCTCTGGACGTGCCTCACGTTCGTCGTCTTTGTGGGCCTCGGGGTTTTGGGTCGTAAAGCTTGGGCAGATGTCCGATTCACGCTTCCTGCCTCTGGCGCCATCCAGGTCGAAGGGACCACCTACCAGTTCGTGTACGCCTTTCGTTATCCGGGTAAGGACGGGAAATTCGGCCGGATCAATCCGAGTTTTGTTAACGCGCCCGCCGGCAACCCACTCGGCATCGATCCAAACGATCCCGCCGGGGGCGACGACATCGTCGTTTCCGAATTGATCGTTCCCGTCGATCGGCCAGTCGAACTGCTGCTGCGTTCACAAGACGTCGTACACAGTTTCTTTGTCCGTGAATTGCGCCTGCAGCAGGATGCCATGCCGGGCATGATCATTCCGGTGCATTTTACGGCCGATCACATCGGTGAGTTCGAAATCGTGTGCACCCAGTTGTGCGGGCTCGGACATTACAAGATGCACAGCCTGCTCCGCGTCGTTTCTCCATCCGAATTTGACGCGTTTCTCAATCGTCAGGCGATGACCCGGTGAGTTCCGATCATCCAGCGAGCACCGCGGTCCACGCTCGAACGGGGGCGCTGGGGGGAATTTTTCGACGCTATGTCTTCAGCACCGACCACAAAGTCATCGGTCTTCAGTACTTCTTTCTCTCGCTCGCTGCCGTCACGATCGGCCTGTTTCTTTCTCTCTGCATGCGATTTCACTTGGTCTGGCCCGCGGCCCACCTTCCTTTTGTGACGGGCGGCACGATGACGCCCGAGCAGTATCTGGCCCTGGTCACCATGCATGGCACGATCATGGTGTTTTTTGTACTCACGACTGCCCCGCAGAGCGCCTTTGGCAACTATTTTCTTCCCCTCCAGATTGGTGCGATGGACATGGCCTTTCCCCGCCTCAACATGCTTTCCTTCTGGCTCACCTTTGTGGCCTTTCTGGTGGCGCTGTCCGCCTTCAGTGTTCCTGGGGGTGCGCCCATTAGCGGCTGGACGGCCTATCCGCCGCTCAGCGGGATGGGTGAAATCACAGGTCCAGGCGAAGGAGCCGGCCAGTCCCTGTGGATCGTCAGCGTTTTGATTTTTTGTGTCGGCTCGTTGCTGGGATCGATCAACTTTATCTCCACGACCATCGAAATGCGCGCTCCTGGATTGACGCTGACGCGTCTCCCACTCACCGTTTGGGCCTGGTTCGTCACAGCGATTCTCAGCCTGCTGGCCTTCGCCGTTCTGTTTGCGGGAGGAATCCTTCTTGCGCTCGACCGCGTGGCGGAGACCAGTTTTTTCCTGCCCGCTGGCCTGGTCGTAAGCGGTGAACTCCAGACGCACGGGGGAGGCTCGCCGCTCCTCTGGCAGCATCTGTTTTGGTTTTTTGGGCACCCGGAGGTCTACATCGCCATTCTGCCCGGCATGGGGGTTGTTTCGCACATCTTGGCCAACTTCTCGCGAAAGCCGGTCTTCGGCTATCGCGCTATGGTTTTTGCTCTTTGTGCGATCGGCTTGCTGGGATTCCTCGTATGGGGACACCACATGTTTGTGAGCGGCATGAATCCCTATTCGAGCCTCACGTTTTCGATGCTGACACTTTCAATTGGCGTTCCATCGGCGATCAAGACGTTTAACTGGCTCGGCACCTTGTGGGGCGGGAAAATTCAGTTCCAGACGCCCATGCTTTTCGCCCTTGGCTTCATCTCATTTTTCGTCACGGGTGGGCTGTCCGGCATTTTTCTCGCGCAGCCGGCCCTGGACACGTCTCTTCACGCCACGTATTACGTGGTCGCGCATTTCCATATCGTCATGGGCGTGGCTGCCATCTTTGGGATTTTTGCAGCGACGTATTACTGGTTCCCCAAAATGTTTGGCCGGAAGATGAACAAGGCGCTCGGGCAGCTGCATTTCTGGCTGACGTTCGTGGGCGTTTACGCGATCTTCATGCCCATGCATTTTGTGGGTATCGCTGGTGGGATTCGACGGTATGCCGATGCGAGCGGAGCTCAGTACCTTGTCTCCCTTCAGCCGTTGCACGGTTTCATGACCATTGCGGCATTTATCACCGGCGCTGCACAGCTTATTTTTTTCTATAATTTCTTCTGGAGCATCAGACAGGGGGAACCGGCATCGGCCAATCCATGGGATGCGACAAGCCTCGAGTGGGCAACCGCCTCGCCGCCTCCTCCGGATAATTTCGCCGGCCAGTTCCCGAGCGTGTACCGGGCGCCATACGAGTACAGCTTGCCTGCCGCCTCTCAGGATTTTCTTCCGCAGCACCTTCCATCCGAGCACGATGCACCATCTTACGAGGGGTCATGCTAGCGAGCACGATTGCCGAATCCATCGGGCGCAGCGGGGGAGCAAACGGCGAGTGTTTCGGCCGTGGCGGTGGGGGAGGCCCGAAGTACCCGACTCCGCAGCGCGTGTATGTCACTGGGATGCTCATCGCACTCGGCGGGATCTTGATGTTCTTTTCGGCGTTCGTCAGCGCTTGGGTGGTACGCCGAGGATTGCCCAACACGGACTGGCAGCCGATTCCGCTGCCGCACATTCTGTGGCTCAACACAGTGCTGTTGGCCGCTAGCGGAATGACGCTCGCGTATTCGCGCCGGTGCTTGCTGATGGGGCGCGAAGCCGATCATCGGCATTGGTGGGACCTCACAGCGATTCTCGGCATAGGCTTCCTGGCCGGACAGCTTGTCGCATGGCGGCAGATGGTGGCGGAGGGGCTTTTCCTTGCGACGACTCCGGGCGCCAGCTTTTTCTATGTTTTCACCGCGGCGCATGCGCTGCACGTTCTCGGAGGTATTGCCGCCCTTCTCGTCCTGACCTTCCGCCTGCCTCGCCGCCTGACGCCTGAGACCGCCAGCTATGTGGTCGCGTTGTATTGGCATTTTCTCACCGCGCTCTGGTTGCTTATCTTGGCGGTGTTCTTGCTAGGAGGGTGAAAAATGTCTATCGGAGTTCGACGCCAGATCGAGCGTTTCCCTACCAAGACCGTTCTGACCGGCTTCCTTGCGGGTGCCGGTTTCGCGATTCTGTGTGCGCTGGGGGTGGCTTCGATCGCCTCCCACGCCGCCGCGCAGGGCTGTGCGCAATGCTACCAGGCCGCCGCTGCCTCTGGCGTCGCCGGCCGCGCCGCCCTCCGGCACGGCATCTTCATCCTGCTCGTGCCCGCGATCAGCCTGTTCTGCGCCATCCTCTCGCTCATCTACCGGCGCCGAAATCCCGCTCGTCCTGCCGTCAGCAGGTTCCCTTAGGAAAGGGCAGGCTTTCGTAATTCTGTCAGGTCAAACCATTCCAGAAGAGATGGGATGTGCGTTTGAGGAAGGTCCCGAGTCTGGCTTAGACGTGTTCGAGTTGGGTGAGACGGAAGGGATCCCCGGTCCTTTCATGCAGTTCGCGCCAGACTCTCTCAGGTTGCGCGAGAAACGTCTGGACAACACGGGGATCAAACTGCGTGCCTGAGAACCGCCGGATCTCCTCGCGGGCAGCGGAAATCGGAAGGGCCTTGCGATAAGGCCGGTCCGAAATCATCGCGTCGAGCGTATCGGCGACAGCGAATATTCGCGCCCCGAGCGGAATTTGATCGCCCTTCAGTCCACGCGGATAACCTGTCCCATCATAAAACTCCTGGTGCGAAAGAACGATCTCGGCAGCTTCCTTCAGAAACGGAATTCTTTCTAGAACTGCGTAGCCAATCTCGCAGTGCTTGCGCATGATGTCGCGTTCGGTGGGGGTCAGCGGCCCCGGCTTGCGAAGGATGTGATCAGGAACGCCCATTTTGCCGATGTCATGCAAGAAAGCGCCCCGCGCGATCTGGCGCAATAGTGCCTTGTCAACCCCCATCGCCCGCGCGATCGTGATGGTGAAGGCAGTGACGCGCTGGCAGTGCCCTTCGGTTTCCGCGTCCTTTGCGTCTAGAGCCCCGCCCAAGGCTTCGAGCGTGTAGTCATAGGACTGCTCGAGATCCTGGAGTGCGATGGAGAGCTGCTGCGTGCGCTCGGCCACCAACTGCTCAAGGTCGCTCTGGTAAATGCGATTCTCCAGAACCAATCTGCGGTGCTCAAGTGCATGGCGCACGCTGAGATAGAGCTGATCCTTCTCAAACGGTTTCAGCACGTAGTCGTAGGCTCCGGTGCGGATCGCCTCGAGCGCAATCGAGATGTCGTGCATAGCCGTGACCATGATTACCGGCACGTCCGGATCGTCCCGGCGCAATTCCGCAAGAAGCTTGAGCCCGTCCATTTCCGGCATGACAATATCGCTGAGGACCAGGTCGTAGGTGTCCTGTCGAAAGGCTTCCAAACCCTGGCGCCCGTTTACACAGGTCGTGCAGCGGAACCCCTGCGCGTTCAGCAAGGTCGAAATGACCTCACGAATGGCCTCCTCATCATCCACGATGAGTATCTTTTCCTGTTCCACGGGGATCCCACCTCAAACGTCATTATAAAGCACGGCACATGACGAAACCGGCTTCATTGCCCGAATTTCCGGCGGTGTGCTAGGTTTGCAATGGCTTCCCGATCTCCTCGAACTTGCTTGGGTTAGTAAGCAGAAACGCTTCGAGCCAGCCCGAATCGGGCCGATGAGCTTTGCCTCCAACCCGGGGTTTCTCGCCGTCGCCTTCATGGAAGGCTCGGCCGCCTTTATCCTCCTCGTTTTGTACTGGCTGCTATGGACAACCTTTTCGGCGCGATTCTTTCGCTATTGGATAGCGGGTTGGACCGTCTACACGGTGCTCGAAGGACTGCGCATCTATTCGTTTTGGCGTCACGGTTCCGGCGAGTCCCCTCTGATTTCTGCGCTTTCGATCCTGGCTAGTGTGCTTTTCTTTGGAGCGGTCTTGGAAGCCTTGGGGCCGGCACGGACCCTGACGCAGCTCTGGCCGCTGGGCATCATTGCGGCGAGCATATTTCTAGCACTCGGATCGGTGTCACACGTTGCGACGGTGGAGCAATGGGCCGAGTCGTTGTTTGAGGGCATGCTGTACGTGTCGGCTGGATGGATTTTCTGGCGGGCACATGCGCGTCACCGAGGGGCGGGCTGGAAACTGCTTGCAGGTGCCTTGTTGCTGCGAGGTCTGCACGGACTGGACCGCCCTGATTGGGCGACACATTCTGTGGAGCTTTTCCGCCTATCCTTTCAAGGGTTGTTCGGAATCATGATGGGCATTGCGATGACGGTCCTTGTTCTGGAGGCCAGTCGAAGTCGCACCGAAGACCTCGGCGACAAGCTGCGGCGGCTAGCCCTGATCACGGCAGAAGCAACGCACTCGCTCCGTGTCGACGAGGCCCTTCAAGGAGTGCTCAATCATCTAGTGGGAAGCCTGGGCGCCAGCCATGGCGTCGTGCTTCTCTTCGATGAACCAGCCAAACCGCCGTCGCTCTGTGTTCGGGCATTGGCGGGCTTTAGCGAGCGAATTCGAAAGCAAAGTGTGGCCGCGGCTGAGCCTTGGGTGCAAAGAGTGCTCGGTCAGGACTCGCCCGTCAGTTTCCCGGCGGATACCGACGAAGTGGCAATGCACGATTGGGTAGAGGGAGAAAAACTCTCCGTCCTTGTTTTCGTGCGCATTCCGGGGAAAGATACTTCGCTCGGTGTGCTAGGAATCGGTTCGGCGGTGGCGCGCTCGTTTGAAGAGCAAGAGCGGCATTTTCTCGGCAACGTTGCCAACCTCGTGGGCCTCACTGTTCAAAACGTAGCTTTGTTCGAGAGTGCCACGACGGCTCGGCGGCAGTGGCTCGACACCTTCGATTCGATCGATGACTTGATTCTCGTGCACTCTCTGGACGGCCAAATCTTAAGCGTGAATCGAGCTTTGGCGACGCGCTTGGGTATCGAAGCAACCATGCTGACAGGTCGTGCAGTGCGCGAAGTGCTCCGGCAAGGCTCGACTCCCTGGTCCCGTTGCCCCTACTGCGAGGGCGTTGCGGGAAAAGATGAGGCGGTCGATCCCTCCTTTGGCGGCTACTTCCTGGTCACGGATTCAGCCTTTCACGACTCAAATGGCGGGCGCCTCGGCACGATTCATGTACTCACGGACGTCACGGTCCGGCGGCAGGCCGAAAATAAGTACCGGACACTTTTTGAAAAGGTGCAAGAAGGCGTCTTCATTTCGACGCCACAGGGACAGTTCCTGGATTTCAACGACGCGTTCATGCGCATTCTCGGATACGAAAACCATGATGAGCTGCTTCGAGGAGACATTTACCTCAAGCTCTACGTAAATCCACCGGACCGTGACCGCCGGCAGCGTCTGCTGAATGACTACGGAGAAGTGGTGGATTTCGAATTTCAATTTCGCAGGCGCGATGGTGAGATTCGGACAGCGCACGAATCCAGTTTTGCAACCCGCGACGAAACGGGGGCAGTGGTCGCCTATCAGGGTTTCTTGCTCGATATCACCGAACAAAAGCAGGCGGAGTGGGACATTCGCCGGCGCAACCGTGCGCTTCTGGCGTTGAACGCGATTGGCGAGCTGCTGAACCAATCCTCCGTGCTCGAAGAGGGCTTGACGGCTGCGCTGCTCAAGGTCACGGAGCTTTTCTCTGCGGATGTTGCTTCGGTGTACTTTCTCGAAGAAGGCTCGTTGGCTCTGAAGCAGGCGGCTGCGGTCGGCTATCGATCCGAGAGACTTGGGCAAACCGATCTTGTCGAAGTACCGACGTCGTTGATCGAACAGATTCGCCAAGCGCACGCGACAGTGCTTTCTGGCGCGCTACCCGGCTTGCCGGAAGCGATTCGTGAGCTGCACCGGCAGGAAGGAGTGGAAGTCTCTCAGGTCGTCGTCCTGTGGGCGAAGGATCGCATCATGGGCGTGCTGCTGGTTGGCTGCCGCGACAAGCGGGTTTTCTCGACAGCCGATTTGAACCTGCTCTTTGCCGTCGGAAACCAGATTGCAACGACGATTGATAAATCGCTACTGCTGGAAAAAACCCGCGAGGCTTACGATTCGCTGCGGCATGCGCAGGAACAGCTGTTGCAGAGTGAAAAGATGGCGGCCGTAGGGCAGCTCATTTCCGGCGTGGCTCACGAGCTGAACAATCCGCTGACGGCCATTTTGGGATATAGCCAGCTGCTCAAGTCGGAAGATTCCGTTCAACCGCGCGGCGCCGACTACTTGGAGAAACTTTACAAGCAAGCGCAACGCACACATCACATCGTGCAAAACCTGCTGAGCTTTGCGCGTCAGCACAAGCCGCAACGCGCTCCCGTGCAGCTCAATCAGATTCTTGAGGAAACCCTGGCCCTCCGCGAATACGATATGAAGATTAACAATATCGTCGTGCACCGCCAATTCGATCCAGCCATACCCCTTACACCGGGAGATTTTCACCAGCTCGAACAGGTCTTCCTCAATATTCTTAACAATGCCGTGGATGCCATCCGTGAGAAAGGAGGACCCGGCGAGCTGTGGATTCGCACCGAGGCCGTCGGGGATCGCCTGAAAGTCGAATTCACTGACAACGGGCTGGGCGTGTCGAATGCGCACCGGATCTTCGATCCGTTCTACACGACCAAGCCGGTAGGTAAGGGGACCGGGCTCGGTCTGAGCATCTGCTACGGCATCGTGAAAGAGCACGGGGGCGACATTCAGGTTCGCAATTCGCCGCCGCGCGGGGCCACTTTTCAGATTACCTTGCCGCTTCTGCCCGTGCACCTAGCGGCAACGGCAAAGGCGGTCCCGGCTCCGACGCAGTTTTCGGGGATCGTGCTTTTGGTCGAATCGGAAGAGAGCGTGCTTCAAGTGGAGCGCGAGGTGCTGGCTGCCGCGGGTGGAACCATGCGAATCGCGCGCAGCACGAAGGAAGCGATCGATATTCTGGAAAGGGAGGTGATTGACGCAGTTGTCGCGGACCTCGACGTGGCAGATGGGCCGTCCGGGACGAGTCTCGCTCGTTGGATCGGAGCCCATCGACCGGAGCTCGCTGGCCGTGTCGTTTTCACCACGTCGCAACCGGCCGATCAACTGGCGAATGAATTCCTGAAGTCCGGTCAGGTGGTGCTTCGGAAACCTTTTCCCTTAGAGAAACTCTCCGAAATCCTACGGGGCATGATGGCTGCCCCTATTCCCAGCCCGTTGAAGGCCTAAAGTCGCAATGACGTTCCATCGAAGGGCGCGCCCGCCCGGTCGAGGAGCGCGAAACCTGCTATGCTGTTTTTGTCGTTACGCGGAGGCAAGGATGAAGCGGGCTCTCGTGCTGCTGGTTCTCCTATTCGGATTGGTCGCTGCGGGTCGGGAGTTGGCGGCGGCGAACGATGCTGCGCTTCGCCAGGTTCGCGCTGAGACGAATCCCGAGTTTTTGAAGGCGGCCGATGAAGTGCTGGACGAGATGAGCGAAATTCTCCATCTGCCGATCAAGCAGCCTCTGAAAAAGAGCCTCCGATCGAAGAAGGAAATCCGGGATTATCTCGTGCGTGAGGAGGCAGAGGACCGAACCGAAGCTCAGCGCTACGCAGATGAGAAATCTCTCGAGGCCTTCGGTCTCGTCCCCAAGAATTTCCCGCTCGATCAATTCATGCTCGACGTGCTCACCGAACAGGTAGCGGGCCTGTACGATCCCAAGGCAAAGGAGTTCTACATTGCCGACTGGATTCCCGCCGACGAGCAGAAGGATGTGATGTCGCATGAACTGACTCACGCGCTTGAGGATCAGTCGTTCAACGTGGATCCGTGGATTAAGGCAGCGCGCCCGAACGACGACGCCGAACTGGCCCGCGACGCCGTCAGTGAAGGCACGGCCCTTGCAGCGATGGTCGATTACGCCCTGCGCGATTCGAAGATGAGCGTGCGCGATCTGGCCGACGTGTCGATGGTGATTCGCGCGGGTGCCGTCGCGCAGATGAATGAAGATCCGAAGCTCGCCAAGGCTCCCCTGTACATCCGCGATGGGCTGTTGTTTCCCTATCTCGCCGGCACTACGTTTTCGCAGCAGTTCCTAAAGGCACACACGGGCTGGTCGGATCTCCACCTGCTCTTCGAGCGTCCTCCCGTGTCAACGCAGCAGATCATGCAACCGGATTTTTATCTCAAGAATGTGGGGCCCGCCAAGATCAGCCTTCCTCTGTGGAACGGAGTCGTTCCTGAGGACTGGAGGCTGCTGGAAGAAAATGTACTGGGGGAGTTTGGCCTTCAAGAGGTGCTGAAGCAGCTTCTCGATCCTGATCGAGCCGAAAATCTCGCCTACACTTGGGACGGCGACCGCTACGCTCTTTTCGAGGACGAGAAGTCGAAAAACCTGGGCCTTGTCTTCCTTCTTGCGCTCCAGACTCAGGACGATACGCTTCGCTTTTTCGGGCAGTACAGCGAGGCTTTGGAGACGAAATACCCGACCCGAAATCATCTCTACCGCCGCCCCAATTTCTTCCAGTTTCAGACCAGCGGTGGAGGCGTTTACCTTTACTGTGTCGCCGAGCGGTGCTTAACGGTCGAAGGCGCGACGCGAGAAACGTTTGACGCGATCAACCACGCGTTGAGCTGGCCGTCGGCTCCGGCGCCTGCCGAGATCGTCTCTCCATCCCTTGCACAGATTTCGATTCAGCCCGATCTGTCTCCGCGCTAGGATTTCCGCGATGGCACTGCTGGATTTGCCAAGGGTTCCTGAGCCTGAAGTGATGGACGACGCGGCAGAGGCGGAGGCCTACACATCCGCCGCCGAGCAGACACATCTAGACGCGATCGATGACACATTTGTCCTCCATGCAGTCCGACTGCTCGGGGGAAGACAACGCGGGCGAGCGCTCGACATCGGAACCGGACCGGGCCAGATTGTCATCAAGCTGGCGCGCCGGCTGACACTTTGGAAATTCACGGGCGTGGACCGCTCGCAGGCGATGATCGCGCAGGCCAACCGCAATCTTGCAGTCGCGGGCTCCTCGCTCGCCGGACGCGTGGAGTTTCAAGTCGCCGACGGAAGCAGCCTCCCTGTTCCGGAAGCCAGTTTCGATTTCGTCATGTGCAACTCGGTGCTGCATCATCTGGCCGAGCCGCAGAAACTGTTGCGGGAAATGGCGCGCCTTGCAAAGCCCAGTGGAGCGATCCTGCTGCGTGACCTGCGGCGCCCAGGACGCCTGGCGTATCCGCTGCACGTCTGGCGGCATGGTTGGCACTACTCCGGCACGATGCGTCGGCTTTTTCGCGACTCGGTGCGTTCGGCGTATACGGTCGAAGAGTTGCAGAGCATGCTCGATTCTTCACCGCTTACAGGCGCACGTGTGTTCGAGCACCTCTCGACACATATCGGAATCGAACGCGGTTTTGAGAATTCATCTTAGCCGCGTGTGGCTGCGTGCTCGCTTTCAGTCGTTGAACGAGGCAGCCGCGGCCGCTGACCTTTGGATCGCCATCAGGGTCTGGTCGTCGGTCTGGCGGGCGCCAGCGCAGTGCTTCTCGACGTCACTCAGGCAAGCCGCGACGAGCTCCTGCGGCGTCCAACCATAGCGTTTGCCCGCAGCAATTGACAACGCGCTGATTCCGTATTCGCTGCCAGAGGCGCCGTTCGCTTCCGAGATGCCATCGGTATATAGCAACAGGCTCTCGTCCAGATCGAGACGGGCGCGAGAAACAGAATAGCGGCTCGTCCTGAACAGGCCGAGCGGGAGACCGGTGGCACCAATCTGCTTCACGCCGTCCTTGGATACGTGCAGGGCCGGATTGTGGCCGGCGCTGGCGATTTCGATCTCGCCGTTGCGGCCGATGCTCCCGCAGATCAGCGTGGCGTACTGTCCCGCGATGGTGCTTTCGCAGAAGAGGCGATTGGCCATTTCGAGAAGTTTGTCGAGCTCAAGGCCGATGCCGGCGAGGCTGCGGAACATCGCGTGCAGGTGAGTCATGAGTAAGGAGGCGGCAACACCCTTACCGGCAACATCCCCAAGAAGAAAGATGAGTTTGCCGTCGGCGGCCGACGGTGGTATGAGATCGCAGTAATCGCCGCTCACCACTCCAGCGGGTTTGTAGCGATAATGAATGCGCCAGTCACGGAAGCGAAGATCCGCTTGAGGTAGCAGGCCCCGCTGGATGCGCGAGGCGAGTTCCAGATCGCGCTCGAGGGCACGCTGCTCTTCATCACTTAGGCAGTCGAGGCAAAGTTGCACGAGCGGATCGGCGATGAGGCGCTCGTTCTCGACAGTTCCCCGGCAACCTTCGCAAACTCCGTAGGTACCTTCATCCATGCGGTGGATAGCATCGTCCACCTCGTGAAGCAGATCGCGAAGAGACGCCTGATCGGCAGGGGCGACCGAGATGGCGGTGGTAAGCTCTTCGCGTCGCTTTTCGAGTTGCTCGCGCAGATAGGGATCTGTGACAGGGGCCATGGTCTTCTTCTCCGAATCTAAGATTCGCTGAGTGTGCGATGTCATGCTATCCGATTTTGGCATATCTTGCCCTCCCGATTAGATTCGGCCGGAGCCGCTTTCGATTCTGGTTCGGGGGTGTCAAGAAGGATGCCGCTCGCCCTAGGTTCGAGGCGTGCCAGACGCCGTTGGAAGCGCAGTCGCCAGGCCTTAAGAGCAGATGGGGCGAGGATGCCCGAAAGGCTTGCCCGGCGCAACTCGGCCAGGGCTTTCCGTACCAGTGTCGCGGCGTGATTTGGTCTGCGCAAGCGATGCTCGTAGTAAATCGCAAGCTGCTCGTACGCTTCCAAGCCTTCTTTGGAACCGTCGAGCAGTTGCTCCCACAGCTGGCAGGCCCGGGTGTGGTCGCCGTCGCGTTTGGCCAGGCGCGCGAGCGACCGCCGTGCCAGCCGGTCGGCCCGAGGAGGTAAAGCACTCGCGATCGAGCGCTCGTAAAGGTTGCGGGCACGGGCCGCTTCGCCCCGGCGCTCGCAGATGCGAGAGAGGCCGAACAGTTCCAGTGGATCGCGGCCCAGTGTTTCCGAGTCTTCGAGCAGGCCAAGAACGCGAGTGGCCACGCCGGCTAGGCCCCTCAGGTCCATTTGATTGTGGAGGAAGATGGCGCTGAGTGGTTCGGGCGGCCCGCCCCGCAGGTAATCGAAATAGAGCTGTGGAATCAGCTCGGAGATCACGTCGGCGCCGCGATTCCATCCGAGGATATGTCTTTCAAGTTCCGCAAGGCGCACAGAGCCAAGGCGCAGCCGCCAAAGATGGCGCGCCGGGTAGAGAAAATCGATGTGGGCGCGTGGTACGGGAGGATCGATGGCGCGCGTCATGCGGTAGCGCGTCTCGAGGAGTGGCCAATCGAAGGATTTCCCGTTGAAAGAGACGATCACCGAGCGCTTGGCAATGCGCTCAGCAAGCGTGACCAGCACGGAATGCTCTTCGCTTTGTTCGCGCATGAAGAATTGCTCGATTTCAAGGCCTCCCGCGTCCCACCACGCGACACCGATCAGAAACGGGTATGTTCCGGTTCCACCGGCAAGGCCGGTGGTTTCCGTGTCGATGAAGAGCCAGTTCTGAGGATCGTCCGCGCAGCTTGGGAGAATCGGCAGAAGCAGGCGCAATACGGAGGCATCAAGAATTCCCGACGGTTGAACGCCGACCACCTCGGCGCCGACCGGTTCGGAAAACCATCGACGCAGGACGAGATGTTCGCCGAAGGAATTGTGCTGGAGTTGAGCCCCCAGAATCTCGGCGAGGCGCTCGGCGCCGGCGGGCTTCTCAGGAGAGAATCCGGGAGGGACATCGCACTCAACGACCGAGGCGGTGACGGGACGCCTACGGATTGGTTGAAGCGCTTTGATGCGCGCAAGTCGGTCGACTGGGGTCATCGGCGCGTTCTTATTCATCAACACAAAGCTGACGCAGAATGGCGAGCGCAGCATCCTTGGCGCGCTCGCTTTTCTCTCCGCCAGGTCCCACACAGGAAGGGCAGCCATTGGCACAGGAGCACCCAGCCACCAGTTCGCGTGTGCGCCGCACGAGCAAATCGTGGATGCCATAGAGCGGCTCGCTGAATCCGATGCCCCCGGGATAGGCGTCGTAGAGATACAAGTTCGGCTCAAAGAACTCCTTGCTTTTGAGGGGATCGTCTGGCGCAACGGTGTATTCGTGCCATTCCGTTTCGACGCCGGGGCTGGGCGGGCGTTCGCCGACGGACGTGCCGAGGTCGCGTCTATCACACATCAGCAAAAGCGTGGCCATCGACTCCAGTGCGTACAGGAGTCCGAAAATACCGCCCTGGCGATCTCGGAGTGCAAAGGGAAGAGATTGGAGTAAGGCACGCCCGAGTGTGATCCAGAACGCCGTGGTGTGCATTTCGTTCTCGGGCAGTTCGAGTTTGCCGTCGCCGATTGTTTCGTTGGTCGAGAACTTGATTTTCTTAAAGCCGACCACTTGTGAGCGGACTAAGACGTCGCCGTGCGAGCGAGAGTGGTCTTCGATCGATTCCTCTCGGGCGATTGCGAGGACGCGTACCTGCGTGTAGCGAATCGCATCCGTGTAGTATTCGACGCTGACCGGCTCGACATAGGCCTGCCGCTCGTCGAAGTCGAGGCGCTCGACGTGATAGGGCTGTCCCTGGTGCAGATAGATGGCTTTCGGGTGGACCGTGGTGAGGGCGGAGGAGAAGTCGACTTCGCCGATTACTTCGGGAGCACCTTTTTTCAAGCCCTCTGTATGGCCGTCGTCTTCTGTATGCGACTGAACGATGACGAAATTGTCCGAGGTCACCGAACGCAGGCTAATCGTGTCGGCCGGATAGGCTTCCTGCACCCAGTGCCAACTGCCACCGCTCGGATGCAAAAAGCCAGCTTCGGCCAGCCGATCGCAGAGCTCGGGAAGGTCCACGCTGCCCAATCGGTCATTGTCATCGGAAGTGATCGGAAGCTCGAACGCTGCGCATTTCAAATGATTGATGAGAATTTCGAGGTTGTCCGGCTGAATATAGGCATGCTCGGGTGAGCGTCCGAAGAAGTACTCCGGATGCTGAACGATAAACTGATCGAGCGGTGCGGAGGACGCCACCATGACGGCGCAAGAAGTCCCACTGCGGCGGCCGGCGCGCCCGGCGCGCTGCCAGGTCGATGCGATCGAGCCCGCATAGCCCGCCATGACACAGCAATCCAAAGAACCGATGTCGATGCCCAATTCGAGCGCGCTGGTTGAGACGACACCCCGGACCCGACCCTCACGCAGTCCCCGTTCGATTTCACGGCGCTCGGCGGGTAGGTAGCCCCCACGGTAGCCACGAATCGGTTCCGGAGCACCCGGTCGGGGTGGATAGGACTGCTGGAGGTG
>CAYOXF010000090.1:0-38635 GCA_964407845.1 uncultured Acidobacteriaceae bacterium
CTGCGCATTCCGAACATGCTGGATGCCGCGATCGATGGCACGTTCAAGGGAATCTACATCCACGGCGAGGACATTGTTCAGTCCGATCCCAACACGCAGCACGTTGCCGCCGGTCTTGCCGCGATGGAATGCGTCGTGGTCCAGGATCTCTTTCTCAACGAGACCGCTAGCTACGCCCACGTTTTCCTGCCCGGCTCGACCTTCCTGGAAAAGGACGGGACCTTCACCAATGCGGAACGTCGCCTCGGCCTGGTGCGTCAGGCGATTCCTCCCCTGGCGGGAATGGCCGACTGGGAGGTAACCGTGGCGCTTTCCAACGCGCTCGGCTACCCGATGCACTACAGTCACGCGTCGGAAATCATGGCTGAAATCGCGCGCCTCACTCCGACTTTTGCTGGCGTCACATTCGAAAAGCTCGAGCGCCTCGGCAGCGTGCAGTGGCCCTGCAATGACAAAGCCCCCGAGGGAACACCGGTCATGCACATTGGTGGCTTCGTGCGCGGCAAGGGCAAGTTCATGATCACGGAATTTGTGCCCACCGACGAGCGCACGTCTTCCCGATTCCCCCTGATCCTGACGACGGGTCGCATCCTTTCGCAGTACAACGTAGGAGCGCAAACCCGGCGAACGGACAACAACGTCTGGCACGACATGGATGTGCTCGAAATCCACCCCTTCGATGCCGAGCAGCGCGGGATCAAGGACGGCGATTTGGTGTCGCTCACGAGCCGCGCCGGCGATATCACGCTGCCCGCACGCATCTCCGAACGTATGCAGCCGGGTGTCGTCTACACGACGTTCCATCACGCCATGACCGGAGCAAACGTCGTCACCACGGAGTTTTCCGACTGGGCCACGAGCTGCCCGGAGTACAAGGTGACCGCTGTCGAGGTCCAGTTGGCGAAACACCTCTCGGAATGGCAGGAGCATTACCGCGAGACCAGGAAGATCACCACACAGATTTTTAAGCAGAAAGAGGCCCTTACAGGCGATTGAGCATGGAAGAAGGCCATATGGTTCACATGGCGAATCAGATCGCCCTGTTCTTTGCCAGTTATCCGCGCGAGGAGGCCATCGCCAGCGTCACCGATCATTTTAAGAAATATTGGGAGCCGCGCATGCGCAAACAGATCATCGCGTACGTAGCGGGGGGCGGTGGTGGCCTGCATGAGCTCGCCCTCGAAGCCGTGAAACATCTGAAATAGGCTGTTATGAAGCAACGTGCAAGATTCGCAAACCCCTGCTAACCTGACGCTCAGCACCAAGAGCGATCGCTTCCCAGCACCGACGTTCACTCCGGCCGATCCCCAAGGAGCCGTGTATGACTCCTGCTGATGTCGAAGCCGCCCGTCCGCGAGGTGGCACTTTCGTCCTCACCATCTCCGCCGTTTCTGCTCTGGCCGGACTGCTGTTTGGATACGACACCGGCGTCATCTCTGGCGCAATTCTTTTCGTTCAGGAAGACTTCCACCTCTCCACGATTCAGGAGGAGGTCGTCGTCGGCGCCGTACTGCTGGGGGCCATGATCGGTGCGGCCGTTGGTGGGCGTTTGGCGGACCGCTTTGGCCGGCGAAATGTCCTGATTCAGGTGGCGTGTTTGTTCGTTCTCGGCGCACTGGGCACGGCCTTGACGCCAGGGACGGTGTGGTTGTCGGCAGGTCGTGTTGTCGTAGGCATCGCGATCGGCATCGCATCGTTTACGGCGCCGCTCTACATTTCCGAGATTTCGCCTGCCCACATCCGCGGAAAACTGGTCTCCCTGAATCAGTTGATGATCACGATCGGAATTCTTGTTTCCTATCTCGCCGATTACGGGTTGGCGGCCTCGCGCGGGTGGCGCTGGATGTTCGGCCTAGCTGCCATTCCCGCGGGAATCCTACTGGCAGGGCTTCTGTTTGTCCCTGAAAGCCCGCGATGGTACGTGAGGCAGCTCTTGCACGAGCGGGCTCGAGAAGTGCTGGCCAAAATACGCAAGCCTCTCGAGGTGGACTCCGAGCTCGCGGAGATCGAGGCCAGCCTTAGCCAACAACAAGGTAGCTGGCGTGAGCTGTGGGGCCCCGCGCTACGCCCGGCACTGGCCATTGGAATCGGGCTGGCCGTCTTTCAGCAATTTACGGGAATCAACACGGTGATCTACTACGCACCGACCATTTTCCAGCTGGCGGGCCTTGCGTCGCATTCGGCCGCCATTCTGGCAACGGCCGGGGTCGGAGTCGTGAACGTGCTCGTGACGATTTTGGCTTTGGAGCTGCTGGACCGCGCCGGCCGCCGCCCTCTGTTGCTGTATGGTCTCATCGGAATGATTCTCAGCCTGACTCTGCTAGGAATCGGGTTCCTGACGCAGACTCCCACGCCCGCTCTCGCTTGGGTCTCGGTGATCTGCGTGATGGCCTATGTCGCCTGCTTCGCGATCAGCTTGGGTCCCATCTTTTGGTTGATGATTGCAGAAATTTATCCGCTGAAGCTTCGCAGTCGAGCAATGGCCCTGGCCACGATGGCGAACTGGGGATCGAACCTGCTCGTGGCCCTGACATTCCTCAGCCTGCTCCACGTCTTGGGACGGCCCTGGACCTTTTGGCTTTACGCACTTATCGGCGTGCTGGCCTGGATTTTCGTGCTCCGCATGGTCCCTGAGACGAAAGGAAAAACGCTGGAGCAGATCGAAGCCAATTGGCGGTCTCGTGGCGAAGCGGAGCATCCGTCGTTCTAGTGCCGACCCAATCTCACCTGCTGTTCAGAGAATTCCACAATACGAGCTTCGCACCAGAACCGCTCTTTGCCGCTCCGTCGGGAAATGAAGGCACAGTGCCCACCGTGGGGCGGTGCAACCAGCTGAATGTTGGGATTTTCGCCAATCACGCCCCGTTGGAAGATCCGAAACGGCACGAACGGATCATCTTGGGCGGTCAGTATGAGCGTCGGCACCCGAATTGCCTTTACGAAATGCATGGCGCTCGACTGGGCATAGTAATCGTCTGCACCTGCAAAACCGCAGAAACGCGCGGTGATCGCTTCGTCAAATTGGCGGACGGTTCGCACCCGCTCAAGCTCGGCCATCCCTCCTCTCTTCCCATACACGTCGGGAAATAGTTTTGCCTTTCCGCGCATACGACGCTTCAGACTCTGGACGAAATGCCGGTTGAAGAGAAAATTTCGCCGCTCGCTGAGCGCATCCGAGCACGCCGCCAGATCCAGACACGGCGCCACGGCCACAATTCCGCGCAGCTCCGCGGGGGCCGAATCTTGAAATTCGCCTGCCATCTTTAGGGCCAGGTTGCCTCCCATCGAGAATCCCGCGAAGACCAAAGCTGGCAGCCTGTCGCACTCGATCAGTTCAACCACGATCGAGCGAAAGTCCGCACTCCGCCCGGAATGGTAGAGCGTCTCGGTCAGCCGCTCCGTGCCTCCGCAGTTCCGCTGGTTAAGCCGGATGACATTCAAGCCCGCCAGGAACGCCTTCTCGGCCGTGCCGAGCACGTATGCCGAGTCACTCGAACCTTCCAGGCCGTGCAGCAGGACGAGCGTCGGATGATTCGTCTGATCCCTTTGCCAGTGGCAATCGCCGCCCACCTGGGTTCCAGGCTCGACCTCAAAAAACCTTCGAACGCCCGCTGGCAATCCCGGGAACTGTCGCCGCAAAAAGGCGCCCGCAATCGTCATCAAATGACCATTGTGCAGCGCCCAGTGTGGTTGGAACTCGTTCACAGATTTGATGATATTGGGCGAGAGGGGTTCACGCAACCTACCGAGACAGGCTTGCCAGCGCCTCGGCCAGCACCCGCGCGCCGAGAGAGATGTCTTCGATCGATGCGTACTCATCTGGCCTGTGGCTGTATCCGTTGCGGCAGGGAACGAACAGCATGGCCACGGGCGCAATGCGAGAAATGAAGAGCGAATCGTGATAGGCACGACTGACCATGGGCATGAATTTTTCGCTGTGTGTCTGACACGCTGCCACCAGCGCGTCGACGACAAACGGCGCACAATCAGCGGGCGCATCTGCGTTCAGCAGCTCGAGACGTGTGGTCACGCCCCTGCGAGCAGAGATTTCCTCCAGGGCAGTTTTCACCGCGCGCATCACGCCGTCACGCCGCGCGAGATCCGTATCGCGCACATCCAGGGTGATGCGGGCGCGGCTCGGAATGCTGTTGACAGCACCCGGAAAAACGTCGCACATTCCCACCGTGGCCACGGTGTCCGGCGATCCGCTCGTCCGCGCTGCGTTTTCGATTGCCAAGATCAGCTCGGACGCTGCACAAAGCGCATCATGCCGGTCCAACATCAAGACGCCGCCCGCATGCCCGCCCTCCCCTTCCAAGCTGACGCGCGCACTTGCCGGAGCGGCGATCTTCGTCACGACTCCTAGCCGTATCCTTTCGCGCTCTAGCAGCGGCCCCTGTTCGATGTGCAGTTCAACGAAAGCCTTGTAGTAGCCAGTCGGCAGCTTTACATCCGAGAGGTCGCCCCTGAGCCCCGCCTTCTGGCGCACCGCCTCGATCGATTCACCGTTGTTGTCCGTCAGAGTCTCGGCCGCATTCGGCGAAAGCGTCCCTGCGAGTAAGCGGCTCCCAAGACATCCGATTCCAAATCGCGTCGGTTCCTCCGAAGTGAACACCAGCAATTCGACAGAATTCTTCGGTCGAAATCCGCTGTGCCGCAGCGCACGGATCGCTTCGAGGCCCCCGAGCACACCCACCACGCCATCGTATTTGCCGGCGTTGGGGATCGCGTCGATGTGCGAACCAGTTCCGACGACGGGCGCATCAGGATCTAGTCCTTGCCAGCGGGCGAACGTGTTTCCAATCGCGTCGCGGCGGACCGAGAGGCCCGCGGCTTGGCAGCGGTCGGTCAGCCAGGCGCGGGCGCGCATGTCCGCCGGGGTGAAAACGACCCGCGTCACCACCGGCGGATCTGCTTCCGATATCAAAGCGAGCGCTTCGATCTCTGAAAGCAGCCGCTCTCGATCGATCTCAATCCGCATACGCTGCTATCCTGGCAGGGGATGCCGATTCCAATCCTTATAAATGAGATATTTGGCGGGGACTTTTCCGATAGCACCGAACCATTGCGGGCACCACGGTCCCATCCAAATGAAATCACCGGCCGTCACCGGATACCAGGAATCTCCCAACCGGTAAATTCCTCCTCCTTCGAGCATCAGCAGACCGTGCTCCATCACGTGCATTTCGACCATGCTCAGCGCGGCTCCCGGTTGATACACCATCGTATTCACTGCGAAATCAAAGGCCGGAGTGTCCGGCAGCAGGCATTTCACCTGCAAATCTGCATCGCCGGCAAGGGGATTGGAACGAACCGCATCTTCTGATGACACAATCATCCCCGGCGTTTCGACTGACTCGAGCGGCTGGTACTTTTTCTCGATCACGGCTGCTCGGCTAGCGGCCTCCGCAATCACTCGGTGCGCGGACCCGTGCGGCAAGAACGCGTAGCCGCGGGGACCCATCTCCCTCTTCTTGCCCTTCGCCTCGACCTTCACGCTTCCTTCCAGTACGTAGACGAAGCGCTGCGCGTCCGTAGCGCCCAGTTGGCCGCCGGCCTCGAACTCCGCCGTATATTCCGTAAAAGCCGCGCCCAACGCCGGTCCCGCGTGAACAATCGCTACACAGCGCTTCATCCCAGGCAGAGGCGCACGAACGAACGTGTCGGGCGTCAGAAGCACATGATCGGCGCGCCGAGCGCTGCGCGTCTGGCCGAGATTATGCACGTTTCACTCTCCTTTGCAGAGCGGGCGATCCGGCAAGAAGCTCGAGTAAACGCGAACCGGCCTCGAGCGCCTTGGCCACGTCCTCCATCTCCACCGTTTCTTCCGGGCTATGGCTAATCCCACCCGGCGTCCTAAGAAACACCATCGCTGCGGGCACTTCCTCAGCCAAAATCATGGCGTCATGTCCCGCACCGCTTACCATGCGATGCGGCTTACATCCGGCTTGACGAATGGCCTCTTCGATCTGCTCGACCAAAACCGAGTCCATGGCCACTGACGGCAGACTCATCACCGTGTGCTGTGTCAAATTGAGCCCTCTCCGCGCCGCTATTTCCTCCGCTGCGCGAATCAAGTGATCGACCGCCCGCATGCGCACGTCGTCGTTTCGATGCCGCACATCGAGCGTCAGCCGCGTCTCTCTCGCAATCACGTTTGTGACGCCGGGCTTCGGCTCAACGGTGCCCACGGTTGCGACAAGCCCCGGCACCTGGTTTCCTTCGCGTTCCACGGCGGCGATCCATTCCGCCGCTCCCGCCACGGAATCGCGGCGCAAATGCATCGGAGTTGTGCCCGCATGGTTCGCCCGTCCGAAAAACGTAAATTCCATCTTGCTCTGTCCCGCCACGGCTTCGACGGCGGCGAGCGGAAGCCCCAGCGCATCGAGCACCGGCCCCTGCTCGATGTGAAATTCAACGTAACCCAAGATTTCGCCCTTTAAACGCGCACCGGAAAGTTCTGTAACCTTGAGCCCAAAATCCTCGATCGCAGCGCGCACGCTAATCCCGCGCGCGTCCTCGCGCCTCAGCAATTCTTCGTCGACTCTACCCACCAACGCTCGGCTGCCAATGAAGGGCGTGCCGAAACGGACTCCCTCCTCCTCGGAAAATCCGACGATCTCGATTCCAAATGGAAGCCGCTGGCCCGCGAGCGACTCGACGAGTGCGACGCCGAGAACCACGCCGAGCGCCCCATCAAATGCCCCAGCGTCCGGCACCGTGTCGAGATGCGATCCGATGAGTAGCCGCGGAGCCCCCACCTCGGTTCCCGGGTAGTAGGCGCGGAGATTGCCCGCCGCATCGATCTTCACTCCAACGCCTAGAGGTTCGAGCCATTCGGCGATTTCCTGGTGGCAGTCGCGGATGGGCGGAGAAAGAAACGCCCGGCTCGTTGCGCCTGGCTGCTCGCTAAAGCCGGCCAGCTTTCGGCAGCGGTCCATCACCGTTTTGGCTCTGGCTCGGTTCTGGTCAGTGATCGGCACGGAGCTTCGTTCTGCGCGCTATCCCTGGCGGCAAACGCGCGCTTCGATATAGCCGTGTGGCTCATCGGTCGGCACAAAAACTTCGCTCGGATTGTCCTGGCCAAAGCGCGAGAGGTCCACGAGCAGGTAATGAATGTTCGGCATGGCTAGCCTGATGTCTTTCACTTCCGCAACCCCTTTAAGCACCGCCTCACCCATGGCGTAGAGCGTATGCTGCACCGACTTGCTCGCGTGTCCGGCAAATATGGCTATTAAGATTTCGCGAATCTTCGCCCGCAGCTTCTGAAAATTCTCTTCGGCCCCTAGATAGGTCCAGCGGGCCTTCAAAGCCGTAGCGAAAAGACGGTCCGAGGTTGGCGGTAGCGTGGTGAGCGAATCCTGGATGTATCCTTCAAATCCCGATCCCGCCGTTTTCATAACAATCAGATTTTCGAGCCCCGAAACGACGGAGAATTTCCCACCTTGCGCGCGGTCCACTTGCGTGGTCTGTCGCTCGGCGCTCGATTGCACGAAGGTGGTGGGGTGCGGCTTTCCGGCAACGCTGACGTGTTCCCAGGCCCTTTCCGACACGGTGACATCGCTACGTGAAACCTGTGGATTCCGCTCGAGCAGGAAATCAATCAACTCCTTCGCAAACTCCTCCATCGAGGCGGCCGGCGAACGGCGAGCGAGGGAATAGACCGTGTTCTTCATCGTGTCGGTCGGCAAGATCTTGCTGTTGTCGCCTTGTGTAAAACACGTTTGGAAATCGCCTTCGAGCAGGATTTCGAGCGTCCACTCCCGCAGCTCGTGAAAGGCATGCTCGCGCTTTACGCGCAGCACTCGGACCCGTGATTTGCCGTAGCGGTTTTCGCCCAGTAGGATCATCGCTTTAGCTTCCCCGGTAGGTCGTATACCCGTGCGGACTTAGCAGCAGCGGTATATGAAAATGCGTCTCACCGTCTCGCACCGAGAATGTCACCAGCACAATCGGATATAGCCCGTGTTCATTCTGCCTCGTGTGATAACCCGCCGTGTCGAAGGCCAGGCGATAGATCCCCGGCGACAGGATTTCACCTTCCGGGATCAGCTGTTCGCAGCGTCCATTCGAATCGGTTCGCGCCGAGGCGATGACACGCCACTCGCCAGAATCGACGTGGCGTTCCAGGTGAACCGACATGTCCCGCGCAGGAATTCCGCGCGCCGTGTCGAGAACGTGCGTGGAAATCCGCGTCATTCCGAAAGCCACCTCCTTAAGCGAACCCGCGTGATCTGCTGCTGCTGTTCGGCGGCTTCCTGCATCTCCGTGGCGCGGTCATTGTCAAGCCGATGCCTCAGAATCTCCAATATCTCGGAGCCCGTCTTGCCCGTCGCACAAACCAAAAAGATCCGACCGAACCGCCTTTCGTACTCCTGGTTCCCTGCCTCGAGCGCGGCCTTCACGGCATCGGCTCCCTCGTGGACCTTGCGTTGTTCTTCGGTCGACCACGCCGCCGATCGGTCGTCTACCCCCTGCGCGGGTCGCGAGGCACCGATGCGCGGATGACTTTGAAATGCCTCCATCCAATCCTGCTCGCTCAAACTGCGCCATACTTCATCAGAGGTGCGCAGCAGCAATGCTTCATCGGCAATGGGCCGGCGATTCGTCATCCGGCGCGCCCAGGCGCGTGAACCACAGCAGGCCACGATTTCATTTTCGGCTTCTTCGGCCGACAGCCGATTCCAACGCGTCAGCGCGTCACTCATGATGGTTTAAGCCGCCCAACATTTGGAGAAATTCGACGACCAGGTTGCCAACCACGGCCGCCCGGTATCGCGCCGTCGAGCGGATGTCGTCGATCGGTCGTGTTTCGGCCACGGCTGCCCGGCGCGCCCGCTCGATCGTATCCGTCTCGAGTCGCCTTCCTTCCAGCACACGCTCGGTCTCTCGTAAGCGCATCGGAATCGGCGCCACGCTTCCCAGCGCGATTCGAACATCCCTGATTTCTCCCTTCTCCCGTCGTCCCAGTGCCGCCATGCACACTTTCGAGATCGCCTGTGCCTTGCGCGCGCCGACCTTGCGTGCATATGACAAGTAGCCCCTAAAATGCCGCGGGAGGCACACCGCTCGGATCAATTCGTCCGGCGCGAGCTGCATCTCCTTGTAGCCCGTGTGGAAATTCACATAGGGCACCCTTCGTTCGCCACGCGCCGAAGAAAGGACCAGTTCCCCTTCATAGGCCAGTAGCGCGGGCAACGAGTCAGCTGCCGGCGAGGCGTTCACGATGTTCCCGCCGAGAGTGCCGCGGTTCTGATTCGCGATTCCGCCGGTCCAGCTCGCCGCACGCGCCAATAAAGAGAACTCGGCTTGGACAACCTCATGGCCACGCAGGTCGGTGTATGTCGAAGCAGCGCCGATCCGAATTTCATTCGGCAAAACCTCGATCCGCCGTAGCTCGGGAAGATTCCAAATGCTCAACAACTTGCGCGCTCGAAGCGTCCCGGCTGCAAATTGCACCATCACGTCCGTGCCGCCCGCAATGGGCAGCCATGCTTTTGGTTCTTCCGCCAGGAGCTTTACAGCGTCCTGAAGCGTCGCGGGGGCCGCGAATTCATAGTCGGATGGATCGGACCTCATCGCGCTGCCGTGCGCCGCGCCGCCTCCGCCACGGCCTCCAGAATCTGCAGGTAGCCTGTGCAGCGGCAAAGATTACCCGAAAGAGCCTCGCGAATGTCCTCCCGGGTCGGAGCCGAGCTGCGATCCAGCAGATGAACGGCCGCCACAATCATCCCGGGCGTGCAGATTCCGCACTGGGCGCCGCCGCATTCGAGAAATGCCTCGCCGAGCGCATTCGACCGTGAATTTTCGGCCACGCCCTCGATGGTGAGGATTTGCGCGCCCTCTGCCTGCGCCACAGGAATCAGACAACTATCGACCAGCTCTCCATCGAGCAGCACCGAGCAGGCGCCGCACTCACCTTCGCCACATCCTTCCTTCGTGCCCGTGAGGGAGAGCTGCTCACGCAGTACGTCGAGCAGGCGCTCCATGGGGTAGGCACGTACGGTGCGGCGCTCACCATTGACAACAAGAGAGATTTCGCGCTTGCTGCCGCGATTCGTCGTCATCGGACTCCGGCCAGTGAATCGGTCTGATTCGCGCGCGAAGCCACGACACCCTCGAAAATGCTCTCCGGTAACAGCGGCACGGTGTCAAACGGAATTCCCAGAGCGTCTTCGATCGCATTCACAATCGCCGGCGCCGGGCCATCCATCGGCAGCTCACCGATTCCCTTTGCTCCAAACGCTCCGTGCCGGTTGCCCAATTCGTCAAAAAAAACCCGGATCGGCGGCACGTCCGCTGCCGTGGGAATGATGTAATTCGTCATCTGACTATTGGCCATGCGGCCATCGTGCCATTCTACTTTCTCGTACAGCGCGAATCCAATTCCCTGCGCCACGCCACCCAGAATCTGCCCGCGCGCCAGGACCGGATTCATCACCCGCCCGATCTCCTGCAGAGCAACGAAATCTTCCACACGCGCGCTGTACGTTGCCAAATCAACCGCCACCTCGGCAACGTAAATCGCCCAGGCGAAAGCTGCATAGGCCTCGCCGCGATATTTTTGATCGTCCCAGAAAATTCCCTCCGGTGACTCGTATCGGGCGAATGAGCGCAAGCTGCCGTGCGCGCTGACATAGCTACGGCAGGCGGCACCGAATTCCTCCGCTGTGTAGGCTTCCTTCAGCATTCCCGCGGCCACCAGCGTTTGCTTCAGCCCCAGCGCGGCCGATGCCACCAGCTTCCCGACGACCATGGCCGTGCGGGACGCAACCGTGGGTCCGCTATTCGGCACCTCCATCGTGTCCGGCCGGGCGATCGTTACCTCCTCGTACGGCAGACCCAGTGCCTCGGCCGCGATCTGGCAGAGTACTGTGTTCGTTCCCTGACCAAATTCCGTGCTCGAGACCAGAATGCGCACTCCCCCATCGGCCGATCCCTCCACACCCACCACCGAGTTGAGGTAGCGTTCTCCCGAACCGGTAAACCCCGCGCCGTGCAGAAATGCTGCGATTCCCACGCCCTTTTTCTGCGGGCCCGATTGGTTTTCCTTTGCAAAGCGCTCCCTTTTCCCGTCATAGTCCGCCAGTTTGAGCGCGCGATCGAGGAGGTTTCCGAGGTCGATCGGCTCGTCGATGACCTGCTCGGTGGTTGTGGTCTGCCCAGGCCGCAGAAAATTGCTCCGGCGAATTTCCACCGGGGATACGCCCACGGTCCGCGCAATCCGGTCCATGTGCCGTTCCATAGCAAAGAGGGCCTGCGGTGCACCGAATCCGCGAAACGCGCCGTGCGGGGGCGCGTTCGTCGCCACCGCCTTGGTGCGAATGCGCACGTGCGGCCAGTAATAGGGCCCGCCGGCATGAATGGTAGCGCGCGAGAGCACTACCGGTGAAAGTGTCAGGTAGGCGCCTCCGTCAATGACCAGTTCAATTTCGCCTCCCAGAATCTTCCCCTCTTTGCTCACCGCCGTCCGATGGCGCGTCCTAGAAGGATGCCTCTTCGTTGTGGCCGCCATGTCCTCCCCGCGATCGTAGATGATTTTCACGGGCCGTCCGGATTTCATCGCCAGCAGAGAGGCGTGCGCGGCAATCATGGAGGGATACTCTTCCTTGCCGCCGAAGGCACCACCGGTTTCTGTCTGCACGACGCGGACTTTGTGTTCTGGTAGACCGCACAGTGTCATCAGCGCCTTGTGTACGTAGTACGGGCACTGCAGCGAACCCCATACCGTGATGCCGCGATCGCGATCGAATTGAGCGATCACGCCGTTTGTCTCTATGTATAACTGCTCCTGCGCGCCGGTCGAATACTCGCCCTCAACAATGTAGTCTGCCTGAGCCCAGACGCTGTCGACGTTACCCTTCTCGATCAAGAATGATTTAAAGGTGTTGTCCGCCTTCCAGATGATGGGGTCCTTCCGTTCGCTGTCCTCGATCGTGAACACGGCCCGGAGTGGCTCGTACTCAATCGATATCGCCTTCACAGCCTCCGGTAATCGGTGTCGGTCCGAGTGTGCGAGCAGCAGAATCGCCTCCTCGGGGTGATTCACGGTGCTCTCCGCCAAACACGGCTGATCGTTCTCCATCAGAGCGATGTAGTTCTTCCCGGGAATGTCTTTCGCCGACACCACGACAAACTCGTCCCAGGCGATTCCAGCACCGAATTGGATCGATTTGATATTTCCGCGCGGAATTCGGCTGCGAACCGTCGCGCCGTACAACATGTTGGGAAAACTCAGGTCGTCGATATAACGCGCGCGCCCACGAACCTTGTCGCGCCCTTCTTTGCGCGGCGTCGACGAGCCTACGATGTGTTCAGTCTGGGAGCCTGACACGCCTTTATTGTGAACGAAAAACCCCGATATTTGTACGTCTCATTGCTCGGCTAGCGCCGCTGTTCTTTTCCTTCGGGCTTTAGGGAGAATTGCCCACCCTCAAATACCGGTTTGCCCCGCACGTAGGTTGCCTTCGTCACCCCGCGCAATCGCTTCTCGAGATAGGGTGAGAGGGCATGGCGTTGGTGCAAGTGGTCCCGGGTCACGGTAAATTCCGCCTCCGACTCGAATACCACGAAATCCGCATCCGATCCCGCCGTAATCCGCCCCTTCTCGGAGAGGCACCCAGCGAGTCGCGCCGGCCCTTCGGCCATCCATCGCGCAATGTCGGGTAAGGAAAATCCTCGTTTCTGGGCTTCGGTCCACATGATGGGCAGCGCCACAGATAGGCTCGCAATTCCTCCCCAAGCGGTCCGGAAATCCCCCTCTTCCAACTTTTTCATCTCCGGTGGGCAAGGCGAATGGTCCGTTGCGACGAGATCAATCACTCCCTCCCGCAACCCTTGCCACAATTTCTCTCGATTGAGTTGGCCTCGAATCGGAGGAGCACACTTTGCGAGCGTCGCTTTGTCAGGAATCTCCTCCGCAGCAAAGTGCAAATAGTGCGGGCAAGTCTCGACGCTTACCGCCAGCCCTTCGTCTCGCGCCGCACGCAGGAGCGCCAATCCACCGCACGTCGACAGGTGAACAATGTGCAACCGAAACCGAAATTCTCGGCACAGCGCGATCAACAATCGAATCGCCGACAGTTCCGCCTCATCTGGCCTCGATTGCAAATACGTCGCGTACGATCTCCAGTCCGCACGATTGAGACCTGCCGTCGCCGCCTCCACCGGACCGCCCAGCTCCGCATGCACCAGTAGCGGCAGTCCCGTGCGCGCGACATGCGGCAGCGAGTTGCGCAATTCCTGCTCGGTCACCATCGTAAAGCCGTCGATGCCGGGATGAATCAGAAAGCATTTGAATCCGAGCACACCGGCGCCAGCCAGCGCCTCGATCTCGCGCGAATTGTCGCGAACGACCCCGCCCCACGCCGCCCAGTCCACCCAGCTTTTCCCCTGTGCGGACGCTCGTTTCCGCTCGAGTGCTGCCACAGTCGTCGTCGCCGGAAGACAGTTGAGCGGCATGTCGACAAGCATGGTGTACCCGCCGGCGGCGGCCGCTCTCGTGGCTGTTTCAAAACCTTCCCACTCGGTCCGGCCCGGTTCATTGATATGGACGTGCGAATCGACAAGCCCTGGCAAGATCGCCGCGTCGCCAACATCGTGCCGCTCGGCTGTGTCCGGGACTTCGCCGATCGGCGCGACGGCACGAATCCGCTCACCTTCCACGAGTACCGCAGCCGCGCGTACTCCCTCCGGAGTTACCACTCGCCGCGAAATAAATGCTTGCTGGCTCATTCGAATTGCCACCGCCCATCGCCTGTGTCGCGAAAGCCTATCGTACGCTTGCCCTTGTTTCAATCATCGCTAGCTTTACCCGCTCCCGCACGGGGCAAGATAGGGCCTCGGACAGCTCACCCGCGCTCGCTGCCTGGAAACCTCGCTGAGATCGGAGAAAAACCTTTCTCGTCCGAGCTTATACTCGGAGAATGAGAAACCCTTTCATGGCACGGGCCATCGAGCTCGCCATCGAGAACGTCCGTTCGGGGCGCGGGGGCCCCTTCGGAGCAGTGGTCGTCAAGGATGGCAACATCGTCGCTGAGGCCGCCAATGCCGTCACCACGTCCAACGATCCTACGGCGCACGCCGAAGTTCTCGCCATCCGTGCCAGCTGCGCAAAACTTGGCGTCTTCGAATTGCGTGGCTGCGAACTCTATACCTCCTGTGAACCCTGCCCCATGTGCCTGGGAGCCATCTATTGGGCGCGGCCGGACCGGGTCTATTTCGGCGGCTGCGCTGCAGACGCTTCTCGCGTCGGCTTTGATGATTCACTCATTTATCGCGAAATCGCTCAGCCGCACTCCACGCGCAAAATCCCCATGATTCAACTCATGCGCGACGAAGCGCTGGAAACCTTCCGCGCCTGGGAACGCCAGCCCAACAAGATCCCGTACTAGCTCGTCTCATCTTCGAAAGCCTGCTCCTTTAGCCCGCTGGACCACCCCTAAAAATCGGGAACTTTTTCGCAGCTTTTCGGACAACTATGTCGAGCGACGGTGTGACCCGGAATCCGTCTATGTCCACTAACAAACGGATCGGCCTGTCTGGTGGGAAGCTCCTGGTCCTAGTTCTCATCGCAGTCTTCCCTGCCACAGGACAGGGCATGCAGAATGTCATCCACTCCCGTTCGCGCCTGTTTCCCTCTATTGGTCCCGGTGTCTCCTGTTTGAAACGCGATGCCGCGGGCCGTTACTACATTCTGGCGGAGCCGGCCAGCACCATCCTCGTCTTCGACTCCGCTGGCCGCTCAATCGAACAAATTCCCAACGCCAATTCCCGAGGTGCGACGATCCACTACGCGATCAGCATCGACATCGATCCGTTTGGATTGCTCTACGTCGCCGATCGAGGGGACAACGCCGTCAAGATTTTTGCCCCGAACGGCGCGCTCATCGCAAGCGTTCCCGTCACCGCTCCGACTTCGGTGGTGGCGCTCTCCGATGGTCAATTCGCCGTCACCAAACTGCAATCCAAGCGCCTCGTACAGATTATGGACCAGAGCGGTGCAACCATTCGCAGCTTCGGCGATCCAGCCGACGAGCCCGGCAGCAGTGCCGCGGCACAGCCGGCGCCCAACACCAGCTCCGCCGCCTCACCCGTGCCCGTAGTGGATCGCGGGCGGATTACGGGCGACTCCTCAGGCAACATCTATTTTGCTTTTACCACCCTCGCCGATCCTGTGATTCAAAGGTTCGACCGCTACGGTTATTCGGCGTACGATTCCGTCTTGCCTGCCAACGAATTTGGGGCACTTGCTGGACGCACGGGACGTGATATCGAGCTCGGCTATACCATGTCGGGGTTGACGGGCCCGACGGTAGCCGCCTGGACCGATCTGCACTCGGTGGAAGCGTCGGCATCGACGGGCAACCGCCGGGGCGCCCGGGCGACGGGCGGAAGCTCCGCCACAGGGCTCGGCAGCGGCGGTACGGCAGGCTCGTCCGCGGCGGATTCATCCACGCCCGCCATTGCCGGAGATTCCTCAGATTTCGATGGCCAAACACTGAGCTACGACGCGCAGAACACCGCGGCCAGCACGGACGCCTCTCTGTTCGCAATACCGGGCCTGGGAACGCCTGGCCTCTGGATGCCCGGCATGATGGGCATGGGACTTGGCGATCCCTTCCGCTTCGGCGGAATGCATGGCGGAGGAGGCTTCGGGAGTTTCGGCGGCGAAGGGCTCAGGTCGGGCTTATTCGGCGGAAGGCCCCCCGACAGCGCCGAGGGATTTGGACATTTTCATCCTGGCGGCTTTGGAACCTACCGCACCACGGGCATGCTGCGGGTCGGCCTTGACGATCCGTCCAAGCACAAGCTTGAAAAACCCGTCATCACGGCCCTGGGAGTCGACCCTGAAACCAAAGAGGCCTGGGCGGCTATCGGCGATATGCTTGCGCATCTCGATAGAAGCGGCAATCTTCTGGACACTTACTATGTGACGATCACCGGTGACACGAGCATTAAGCCCACCGCCATTCTCGTCGAACCCGATCGCATTCTGATTGCCTCTGATCCCTGGGGCATTTACGAATTCTCCCGCCCCGATAAGCCGTCCTCCGTTCCTCCAAAAGCGCCTCCAGGCACCCCTATCCCGCAGCAAGCCCCTGCCGCTCGTCAGCCTTGATCGGAGCACCAATCCCGGCTCATCACCCCTAGTCACTAATCGCAAATCATGCCTTACATTTTCGCTTTTCTATCGCGGCAACCGTGGGCTATCCTGCCGAGGCATTCGGACAGGAGTGTTCCGAGCTCGCATGACCGTGAAGCGATTTGTTTTCTGGCCGAGTTTTCTGTTGCTGGCCGTGGCCTGCGCCTATGCGTCCTACTCTGTGCGCTCATCCGCCGAGAAAAAAATGGCCCTCGACCTCGCGGCCGCACACCAAGAGTCCCTTAATTTTCAGCAGCAGATTGTCCGTTTCACCGAGCGCGCGATTCCCAAAGGACTTCCCCTCGCTACGTTTCTCGAAGGACTAGGTATGGACTCGCCGACGGCAGCTCGCGTGGTTGCTTCGGCACAGCCGGTTTTTGACCTGCGCCGTCTTCGTGCAGGAAATCAGTTGGCGATTGGACGTTCTATGTTCGGCGACCTTCGGGAAGTGCGTTATACGATCGATCCGGACCATGTCCTTTCCATCGCGCCCAAAGGGGATGGGTTTCGCTCGGAGATCGAAGCGATTCCTTCGCACGCGGAAACGATCGGCGTGAGCGGAGAAATCGACGACTCGCTGTTTCAGGCCGTCACGGATGCGGGGGAAAACCCTGCCCTGGCGCTGCGACTCGCCGCGATCTTTGCATTCGATCTTGATTTCTACACGGATACGCGCCCGGGCGATACGTTTCGGGTAGTCGTCGAAAAACACACTCTCGCGAGCGGGGAGACCCTCTCGTACGGCCCTATTCTTGCCGCCGAGTACAAGAACGGCTCCCGCTCGTACCGAGCCGTGCTTTTCCGCGACGCTTCTGGCAAAGAGGCCTACTACACGGCAGAAGGCAAGTCGATGAAGAAAGCTTTCCTGCATTCACCGCTGAAATTCGCCGCGCCCATTACGTCCCACTTCAGCTATCACCGCTTCCATCCCATTTTGAAAGAATATCGGCCGCATCTCGGCATCGACTACGGCGCACCGATCGGAACTCCGGTGCAGACGATTGGCGACGGCAAAGTGGTTTTCGCTGGCCCCAAGGGCGGGGACGGAAATCTCGTCAAAGTCCAGCACGCAAACGGCTACACCACGTACTACATGCACCTCTCGCACATTTTCGTTCACAACGGACAACGCGTTGAACAAGGTGAGCGCATCGGCTTGGTCGGCATGACGGGTCTTGCCACCGGGCCGCATCTTGACTTTCGCATAGAGCTGCGCGGACAGTTCCTGAATTTCGAAAAGTTGCCGTTGCCGACGGCGGAGCCGATCTTGAAGCGCAATTGGGAGGCGTTCGCCGAAGCGCGCGATCGCGCCTTCGCTCTGATGCCGCCACTTCCGGGGGCGCAGACCGCATTGGCCCAAAACGGGCAGGCCGGCCTGACTGCCAGGTAAGCAGGGACGCTAGGAGACCCGCGAAGAGATCCAGAATCTCTATGAATCCGTTGTGCTTCGAAGGTATCGCGTCAAACGCGAACTTCCCAAGTGTCGCCCGCGTGCAGCAACTTATCGAGGTCGCCCCGACCCCGTTTCAACCGCACATCGTGGATCTGGGAAGCGATGGCATCTTCATAGCGCGGCACACTCCATGAGCGAAAAACGCCAATCGGAGTCGGGAACCCTGGCTGTTCCTCCATATGCGCGAGCAGAAACGCGTAGGCAGGCCTTGGATCGTGTTCATCATGAACCAGCAGATCTTTCTCGGTAATGCCGTCACCGAGCGTGACAACCTCCAGATCAAGACCCCTCAGCCGGATCCCCTTGTCTCGGCTCTTGCCAAACAGCAAAGGCTTGCCGTGCTCGAGCTGTACGACGTGCTCACTGCGCGCGTCTTTCTCCGTGATCGATTCCCAGGCGTGATCATTGAAAATATTGCAGTTCTGCAGGACCTCGACGTAGGCTGAGCCCGGGTGCGCCGCTGCCTTCCGGAGCGTATCTTTCAGATGTTGCTGAAAAACGTCGACCGAACGCGCAACGAACGTCGCGTTTGCGCCCAAAGCCAGCGCGATCGGATTGAACGGACGATCCGTCGTGCCGTAGGGAGTCGACTTCGTTTTCTTGCCGATTTCCGAAGTCGGCGAATACTGGCCCTTGGTCAATCCATAAATGCGGTTGTTGAACATGAGCACTTTCAGGCCCACGTTGCGGCGCAACATGTGGATGGTGTGGTTGCCGCCGATTGAAAGCGAATCGCCATCGCCCGTAACGACCCAGACCTCCAAATCCGGCCGCGCGATTTTGAGACCTGTCGCAACGGCGGGCGCACGGCCGTGGATCGTGTGGAAACCGAAGGTGTTTACATAGTAAGGAAAACGGCTTGAGCACCCGATCCCGGAAACGACGACAAATTTTTCGCGTGGAATGCCAAGCTCTGGAAAGACCGACTGAACCGCCGAGAGAATGGCGTAGTCTCCGCAACCCGGACACCAGCGTATCTCCTGATCGGTTTGAAAGTCCTTTTTCGTGTAAACCGGCAAAGTAGCGGTGCTCATGTCAGGCGATCCTCTGTCGATCGGAGCGCATTAGCCGAGCAGCTCCTCAATTTTGTGTTCGATCTCGGACTGTTTGAAGGGCTTGCCCTGAATTTTGTTGTAGCCCACCGCGTCGACCAGATATTTCGCGCGCAGCAGCATCAACAGTTGGCCCATGTTCATTTCTGGCACGAGAACGCGGTCGTAGCGCATTAAAACGTCGCCCAAATTTTTCGGTAGCGGGTTCAAATAGCGCAAATGAACATGGCCGATGCGGTGGCCCTTCGCGCGCTGGGATCTCAAAGCCGCCGTCACTGGTCCGTATGTCGAGCCCCAGGCTACGATTAACACATCGCCCGATGGGTCGCCCACCGGCACCGCGTCCGGTATGTCCTGGACAATCCTGGCAACTTTCTCGGCGCGCAAGCGGACCATGCGCTCGTGGTTGAGCGGCTCGTAGTTCACGTTACCCGTCACGTCCTGCTTTTCAATTCCTCCGATGCGATGCTCAAGACCAGCCGTGCCGGGAATCGCCCACGGGCGCGCGAGCGTTTCCGGATTCCGCTTATAGGGCTGAAACCCCTGGGGATTGGTCTCGAACTTCACGGAAAGGTCCGGTAGCTGAGAGACGTCGGGAATCTTCCAGGGCTCCGCGCCGTTGGCGAGGTAGCCGTCGGAAAGAACGATCACGGGTACCATGTACTTGATGGCGATGCGGCTGGCCTCGAGCGCAATCCAGAAGCAATCGCCCGGCGTCGAAGGCGCAAGAACTGGAATGGGCGCCTCTGAGTTTCGCCCGAACAGTGCCTGCAATAGGTCGGCCTGCTCCGTTTTTGTCGGCAGGCCGGTGGATGGGCCGCCGCGTTGGATGTCGCATACGACCAGCGGCAACTCGACCGCAACAGCAAGGCCGAGCGCCTCGGTTTTAAGCGACATGCCAGGGCCGGATGTGCTAGTGATACCGAGCGCTCCGCCATAGGCCGCGCCAATCGCCGAGGTGATCGCGGCAATTTCGTCTTCGGCCTGAAAAGTGATGACGCCGAAATTCTTGTAGGCCGACAGCTCGTGCAGGATGTCGGAAGCCGGTGTGATCGGATAGGAGCCCAAAAACAGTGGCAGGCCGGACTTTTCCGACGCAGCGACGAAGCCCATGGCCAGCGCACTATTGCCGCTAATGTTGCGGTACACACCGGGAGAAAGCTTCGCCGGCGGAATCTCATACGTGATCTGAAACGCTTCGGTGGCTTCGCAATAGCTGTAGCCTGCCTGCATCGCGGTTCGATTTGCGTTGACCAGCACCGGCTTGCTCTTGAACTTGTCCTCGATCCAGCGTAGCGACGTTTCCATCGAGCGGTTGTAAAGCCAATAGCACATCCCCAGCGCGAAGAAATTCTTGCAGCGGTCCATGCTCTTTGCGTCGAGGCCGAGTTCTTTGAGCGCGGCGCGCGTCAGCTTGGTCAGTTCGACGGGAAACACGCGGTAGCCGTCGAGGGAGTGATCTTCAAGGGGATTTACGTTCATCTGCGCTTTGCGCAAATCGGTCTCTTCGAAATTGTCGAGATTGACGATGAGGATCCCGTTCGGCTTAAGGTCTGGCAGGTTCATTTTCAGGGCCGCGGGATTCATGGCGATCAACGCATCGACGCTGTCGCCAGGCGTGTACACATCGCTCGAGGAAAAGTGCACCTGAAAGCCGCTGACGCCTGGGAGTGTGCCCGCAGGAGCGCGAATTTCAGCGGGAAAATCGGGGAGAGTGGCGAGATCGTTGCCGTAGAGCGCGACGGTGTTGGTGAACTGGCTGCCGGTGATCTGCATGCCGTCGCCGGAGTCTCCGCAAAAGCGGATCACCGCATGCTCCAACGTTTCCCGCTTGCGCTGCGGAGGATGAACCAACGTGCTAGACATAGAAAATCTTATCCTCGCCTTTTAGATGTCCGAGAAGACCAGCGAGATGCCGGGCCGTTCCCCCAAACCCTAGAGCAGCCATCGAAGCTCTCGCCTTGGAAAAGCGTAACACAAACCGAAGCCACCGAGCCACCGAGTCACACCGATGGAGGCAAACAGGCACGAGCGCAAAACGGCTGGGTCACTCGGCGCCAAGAAAGATGTAGCGGAGGAGAAACAAGACGCTCAGCACCCAAATCAGAGGACTGATCTCACGACGCCGCCCGGCAAACAACTTCAAAAACGTAAACGACAACAGCCCCATGCTGAGCCCCGTCGCGATGCTGAACGTCAGCGGGGTGGCAATCAGAGTCAGAAAGGCGGGCACCGCATCGGTGAAATCATCCCATTTGACGCGCGCAACCGCCCCGCACATGAGCGCACCCACCAAGATCAACGCCGGAGACGTAGCATAGGAAGGAATGGCCGCCACGATCGGCGCACAGAACATGGCCGCCAAAAACAGCGCCGCGATCAACAGATTCCCAAGACCAGTTCGCGCGCCGGCCGCCACTCCCGCCGCGCTCTCCACATAGCTGGTCACCGTCGACGTTCCTGTCAGCGCGCCCATGATCGTGCCAAAGGCGTCGGCCAGCAGCGCGCGGCTGGCCCGCGGCAATTTGCCATCGCGGAGAAATCCCCCCTCCTCGCACACACCGACGAGCGTTCCCACGTTGTCGAATAGATCGACGAAGAAAAATACAAAGACCAATTCGCCCAGCCCGATCTTCGTCGCCGAGCGCAGGTCCAGCTTCAGAAGCGTTCCGCTGGGATGGGGGAGGGAGAAAAGATGTTGGGGCCAGTGACTCACTCCAAGCGGTATGCCGGCGAGGGTAATCGCAATAATGCCGATCAAAATCGCGCTTCCCGCGCGCCGTGCGACCAAAATCGCAATCAGCAGCACACCCAGGAGCGCCAAAATCACCGTCCGGTCGGAAAGCTTTCCCAGTCCGACAAACGTCGATGAGTTGGCTACAATGATATTGGCATTGCGAAATCCGATGAAGGCGATGAAGAGCCCAATGCCCGCCGCTGTGCCGTGCTTCAGGCAATCGGGAATGCCGTTGACGATCTGCTCGCGCACGTTCGTGAGCGTCAGAGTGAGGAACAGCAACCCCGAAAGCAGCACCACGCCAAGCGCCGTCTGCCACGGCACGTGCCGCCCGATCACAATCGAATAGGTGAAGTAGGCGTTGAGCGACATTCCCGGGGCGAGCGCGATCGGGTAATTCGCCCAGAGCCCCATCACCAGCGTCGCGATCGCCGCGGAGATGCAGGTTGCGAACAGCACGCCGTCGACCGGCATCCCGGCCTGCGACAGAATCTGCGGATTCACGACTACTACGTACGCCATGGTCATGAACGTCGTGAGCCCGGCCAACAGCTCACGCCGCACCGTCGTCCTGTTCTCCGTCAGATGAAACAACCGCTCCAGCACGTCCGAATCCTCTGCGCGAAATGAAAACGAGCCACTATAGGGTGCCGGCCATTGTGGCGTCAACCAGAGAACAGGAACGGATTTTTTCTTTCGAATACGGAGCTAGGGCCGCGGGAAAACCGAGGCCTTCTCACTTACGCGGAATAAAGATCGGTGCGGGCGGCGTGATGTGGAACTTCTTTGAAAAGTCTCCCTGATTGATCGCAATCCCGACCCGCCCCCGCGAATCAATGTAGAGGAGCGGCTGGCCGACCGGCACTCCCATGAACGTTTTCTCATAGGGCAAGGTGTACTGCTTCTTGTCAATCCTCAACGTGACTTTGTCTTCGAGCGCGTAGCCGAGCTTTTTGAAATCATCGCCCTGAATATCCGTAATCAAGCTGCCGAAAGGATCGTCGAGGCCGATCACAGTACCGGAAATGCCTTTCGCCTCCACTGTGGCGACGCGAGGATTCAGCCGCACGAGCTCGCTGACCTCGGGCCCTGCCAGCATCCAGTCCTCTCCCTGGGCCAGGTGTGCGGCGGCTGGCGAAAAAACGTCGCGGCCATGAAACGTTGAGGAAATCTTGTCGCCGATCATCCAGGCGGGATTGGTGATCTCGCGGGCACCCGCGAATCCATCTCGGTCAACGACCGGCGTCACAAGTCCGTTGTCCGGCAAGACGAAATATTGCCCCTTGTTCGTCTTGACGATCACTGCTTTTCGCGATGTGCCCACGCCTGGATCGACGACCACGAGAAACACCGTTCCCGAAGGATAGTAGGGCGTAACACCTGCGAGAAACCGCGCGGCCTCTTCGATGGAAAACGGCGTCACTTGATGCGTGATGTCCATGATGCGCACATCCGGCGCGATTCCCAGAATGACTGCTTTGCAGATCGCCACGGCGTCGTTCGCGGTGCCAAAATCGGTCATAAAGACGATTGCGGGTGGGGAAGCGGGCCTTTTCTCCTCGGTGGGTCGAGTGCTGCAGCCCGCCCACAACGCAATGAGCAAAACGACAGAAGCAGCTCGGACGGAGCGTCTTTGCGTGAATGCCATCGTGTCCCCCCGATTCAACTGTCGACAACGAACCGCGATTATAGCGCGCCCTCTGCGCCTTCCCGCTCGGCATCCTATGCGTCCCACGCGCCTGTCTGTACACCTTCTTTCAAAGCCCGTCTTGCGCTTGCGGCGCTGGATGGGTATGGTACGCCATGGTCACACCAGCCCAATCGTCGGAGCGGGCCACTTCCTCCTCTCAAGATCATGGCGCTCACGCCACCGCCAAACCCCATTATGGCCTGCGCCACGAAGTCCTTTCCGGGATGGAGACGCTGGCGCAGTCCGTTTCTACTATGGCGCCGACGAGCACGCCTGCTGTCACGATCCCGCTTGTGTGCGCGCTCGCCGGTAACGGAACATGGCTGGCCTATCTACTGGCAACCGTCGCTGTGTTGCTCGTCGCCCTCTGTATTGCCGACTTCGCGCGTCATTCATCATCGCCTGGTTCCCTTTACATCTACGCGGAAAAGGTTCTCCCTCGGTGGCTGGGGGCCGTGGTGGCGTGGAGCCTGCTGCTCGCCTACGTGGCAACGGGTTCCAGCGTCATCGGCGGCTTCTACCAATATGCCGCACTGGTGCTTTTGCGTTCGGCCGTTACACCTGCCTCCGGCGTGTTTCTCACTCTCGCCGTAACCGCGATTTCGATGTGGGTAGCCTGGCGCGATGTAAAGGTTTCTGCGCGCTTGATGCTTTGGATCGAAGCGTTGTCTCTGCTCACGATCCTGACGGTCGTGGTCCTCGTTCTCGGCCATCACGGGTCCCACTGGGACAAAAATCAGATCACGCTCGAAGGGATGAGCGGTAGCGGCCTGCGCCTAGGACTTGTCCTGGCGCTATTCAGCTTCGTTGGATTTGAGAGCGCCACCACGCTTGGCGCCGAAGCACGGAATCCTCTGAGAACAATCCCGCGCGCCGTCATCCAGAGCTCGCTTCTCGCGGGAGCGATCTTCGTCCTGTGCGCTTACACCGAGGTGCTAGGATTTCATGTTGTTGGACAGAATTTGGGCAACAGCCAGGCGCCTATGCAAACGCTGGCAGGCGTGGCTGGGGCGCCAATCCTCGGGACTCTGATCAACGTGGGCGTGCTGGTAAGCTTGTTCGCCTGCACGCTCGCCTGCGTTACGGCCGCCGCCCGCGTGCTGCTGCTGATGGCCCACAACGGACTCGCCCACGGCACCCTACGCAACACGCACAAGCGCCACGAGACTCCCGGCCCTGCGATTGTCGTCACGGGGATCGCTGCGGGGCTTCCCGTCGTTGTGTTGGCGGCACGGGGAGCAAGCGGACTCGACGTCTATGGGTGGATGGGCTCGCTTGCGACCTATGGCTTCATCGTGACGTATGCGCTCGTCTGCGTTGCACTCCCTGGATACTTGCGCGGCCACGGCCGCGCCCGGCCTGTCGCGCGGGTCCTTTCTCTACTAGCATTCGTGGCCATGCTGCTCGCGCTGGTCGGAAATCTGTACCCTGTGCCCGAGGGACCTTACGGCAAGCTTCCCTATGTCTATCTTGTCTATCTGGCGGCGGGCATGTTTTCGTTTGCCGTCGCCGGCCGCCATCAAGGCTCGAGATCCTAGAACTGCTCGGCTGGCTCGGGCACGGCAACCACGAGCAGCACAATTCCCACAACGGTGAACATCCGGAAGGCCGCTTCTTGCCCGTTCCAAATCTTTGATTGCCACATCAAGAACCACTCGGCGCCGATGCTGAGAAACGCGACGAGCCACATCAGCAAACCCAGTGTCAGCGCCGCGATAGCCACGCGTTTCGCGCTTTGAAAGTCCTCTACGCTTGCGCTCAGCATTTTTGCCAGGCGAAATCCTCCCCACCAGCACAATAGCATCGTCACGAATTCCCAGGCGATAATCGCCAGATAGAACGCCGTGTGTATCCCGGGTGAATTGATCGCGCGCCACATCCCGTGATTGTTCGGCAGGGTTGAGTCCATCATCAGCACGTGTCGCACGAATTCGTAGTTCGAGCCGTAGTCTGTGATGTTGTTGAATACAACCAACGTGTAGAACACAGCCACGCCGAACACGAGCAATACCTTCGCTAGACGCAGCATCCTGGGCTCCCCGCCTCGGAAAAGAATTGAAATCGGCAGTCAACGCGTTCGGCTGTGAGGTCACAACAAACGGGAAGGCAGCCACCGCGCTGATTCCGCGCCCATCGTATCGCAGCTCGCCATGGCCGCAAGCGGCAATCTCCTAAGGCCACTGTGTGCTAGAGTGGCGCATTCGATGTCTTCATCGGAGGCTCCCATAACCGTATGCCAGCAGGAACGGAAGCGCGGCTCAGAGAACTCTTGCTCTCCCTCCCGGCGCCCCCCGAAGCCGGCGGGAATTACGTCCCCGCCAAAACTCTCGGTCGCATGGTCTATTTAGCGGGAGTCATTTCCACGGGCCCGGAAGGGGTCATCGCGGGCACCGTCGGGCTGAATCGCTCGGTGGAAGACGGCTACCTAGCCGCGAAGTCTTGCGCGCTTACGCAACTCGCCGTGCTCAAACACCATATCGGTTCACTCGATGTGGTCAAGCAAATCGTCACCGTGAACGGCTACGTAAATGCCGTTGCCGGCTTTCCGGATTCGCCCAAAGTCATCAACGGCGCATCCGACCTTTTCGTTGAACTCTTCGGCGAATCGGGCCGCCACGTCCGCGCAGCCATCGGAGTCTCCGCGCTGCCCCGCAACGCGCTGGTGGAGTTGCAAATGACCGTCGAGCTCGAGGCCTAACGCACTATGGCCGAACACTCCCTTTCCGCCGATCCTACGCACTCTCGCTGGAACCGGAATCTCGCGCCGCGTCTCCGGATCGCGCCCGGCGATACCGTGCATCTGGAATGTCACGACGCCAGCGGCGCGCAGGTTCACCCTGCCATGACCCTGCCAGAGTATTTGGCCATCGATCGCGACCGCATCCACGCACTGACCGGCCCGATTCATATCGAAGGGGCGGAGGTGGGCGATGTCCTCGAGATCAACGTACGAGAGGTTGCTCACCGGGGCTGGGGCTGGTCGAGTGTGATCTCCGGGCTTGGATTTTTGAAAGAGCGCTTCCGGCAGCCGTACCTTTTTCACTGGCATCTCGACGGCGCCACGAGCCGCTCTCTCGTCCCTGCCGTCGTCCCGCTGCGTCCGTTTTGCGGCGTGATGGGTGTCGCCCCTGCCGAGGACGGAGAATTCCGTACGCGCCCACCGGGGATTTTTGGCGGCAATATGGACGTGCGCGATTTGTGCGCGGGCGCCACACTGTATCTGCCCGTCTTCAATCGCGGCGCGCTGTTTTCGGCCGGCGATGCCCACGCCGCACAAGGCGATGGTGAGGTGTGCATCAACGGCATCGAATGCCCGGCCGACGTCACGCTGCGCTTTCGCCTTCACAAGCGGCAGCCGCTTTCAGCACCCTTCCTTGAATCTCCTGCGCCGCGTGAACCCATCTGGCAGGATGGCGCGTGGGTTGTCGTTGAATCCGGACCGGACGCCATCGCCGCCGCACGCACCGCCACGTCGCGCATGATCGATCTCCTGGTAGCGCACTGGGGGTTCACCGACATTCATGCCTATATCCTATCGAGCGTCGCGCTCTACTTGCGTCTCAGCCAAGTCGTGAATGAACCCATGTTCACCGTTAGCGCGCTGCTGCCAAAAGCGGTGCTCCCGTCGAAATCGGTTTTCAATGGGCTGTAGTTTTGCCCGATTTCCGATCGGAGGCGTCGCGTTTACGCATCCTTTATGCCATCCAGAGGAAACGATCACGCTTTTCCACAGGTTTTCCACAGTTTTACATCCAAATACCTGATCGGCTTCACAAAAATATTTGATTTTCTTCCGCTACCGAGATGGAATACCCTCCCATCCAGCGGTTTCGGGGTTTGATCAGCGACGTAGGTTTTCGGCGGCGGGTCGCCGGGGAAACTGAATTTCCTGTTATGGCTTCAACGCTTAGGCTCGTTGAAGTGTTTCTCATCTATTTCAGGGGGTGCTTGCGCCGATGAACAACCGGATTGGTCTTTCCATTTTGGTTCTCTTTGGCTGCTTCTGCGTATTTCTCGCTATGTCGCGTCCCGCTTCAGCCCAGCAGACTCTTGGCGGCATCACGGGCGCTGTCACAGACAGCTCCGGCGCCGCACTCCCCGACACAACCGTAACAGCTGTCGAAGACCAAACCTCGCTCGCGCGCACGCAAAAGACCGATACGACCGGCGTCTATCTTTTCGTGAACTTGCCGATCGGCACCTACACGCTCACGTTCACTCACGCCTCGTTTGAAACGCAGAGGATCCCTTCGATCACCGTCCAGGCCAATCGCACGGCCACCGTGAATGCAACGCTCACGGTGGGCGCCGTGAGCACGACGGTAACGGTCGAGGAGACGCCGCTCGTCAACGCCGTGGATACAACGAACGGCTACGTACTCGATAAGGTGCAAATCGAGTCGGTCCCCCTGCCGACGGGAAGTTTCACGGGGCTCGCCGTTCTCTCGCCGGGAGTCAACGCAGAGCTTCCGAGCGGAGTGGGGGTGAACACGGGCCTAGGCAATCAGCCGATCTGGGCCAATGGCCAGCGCGATACGAGTAATACGTTCCTGCTGAACGGCGTGGATGCCAGCAACCTGTTTAATGGCAAGAGCACGAGTTCGGTGGCCTCAGCTCGCATCGTGAACAACACCGGCATCGGCGGCGCGGCCAGCATGTCGAGTACGACCGCGGAGCCTCTGCAAACCACGGCCTCGCCGTACTTATCTATTGGCCAATCGCTACCAAGCCCTCCACCGGAAATGATTCAGGAGTTTCGGACCAACACTTCGATGTATGACGCGCAGCAGGGTTCTACCAGCGGGGCGCACATTGATATCAGCACGGCGTCCGGCACCAATGACATTCACGGCAGCGCCTACGTGCATCGCGCGACCAATTGGATTAATGCGGCTCCCTATTTCTACAAGCTCAATGGCAATATTCCGCCCGACGATAAGGTTCCGGGCCTACATCGCGTCGTGCCTGGTGGAACCATCGGCGCGCCGCTGATCAAGAACAAGCTTTTCCTGTTCGTCGGATACCAATACAACCATACGTCCGATGCAGAGATAGGAAGCTCCCGCTTCTCCGCACCGTTTTATCTAACCAACGATCGTAGCCCGGCGGGTCTTGCCGCTGCGGTGGAACAAACGACAGGCACCTGTCCCCCACTTACCGGGATCCCAGCGATGCCCCCGCCTTGTCCTTACTTTTTTAGTGCCACTCCGTCTGGGATCGGCACAGCAGTGGCTCTACCCGCCACGGTCGGCACGGGCCCTGGTCAGATCAATCCGATTGCCTACGGCCTGCTCAACTATAAGCTGCCCAACGGGCAGTATATGTTTCCATCGTCTGGTTCCTACCTGCCCACGATCAACTTCCCGGAAAACGTGTTCACGCTTGGAACTGCTTATTTTCTGGCCAATCAAGCCGTCGGGGATCTTGACTTCATTGTGAACCCCAAAGACACGTTGGCGCTCAAGTACTACTACCAGCACGATCCGAGCATAGCCCCGTACGCGTATTCTGGCGTTTCCGGTTTCAACCAGCACCTTGACGCCGGCAGCCAAGTGGCCACCATCACGAACACGCAAACGCTGACGCCGAGCTTTAACCTTGCGGAATCGTTTGGATTCATTCGCGAGAAAAATTACAGCACGATCCAGCAACCCTTTTCGCCCCAGTCGTTTTCGACGTGGCTCCAAGGCTTCCTCACGAGCCAGGGCATCCCCTTCGCTCCTGCAGACACTCTCATCAACACATTTGGGTCTACCACCTTCCCTGGAATCTCCATCGTCGATGATTTCGGCAATCCGGAGGCCAATACGTATAGCTTCTACAACTCGAACGCGGTTTTCAACGCGGCCACCAATATCGGTAGCGGCTCGAACTCGCAGGGCGCCTTCACGGGTGTGATTCAGAACCGCTTCATGCCTGCGGCCACAGCTATTTGGATCAAGGGCCGGCACACGCTCACCTTCGGCGCCAGCTATTCCTATACGCAGCTCAATGCGCGCGACTTCCGAACCGACAAGGGAGTGATTGGATTCACAGACTTCAACGCCTTTCTCCAGGGTGTGCCCATCACCTATACCGCCAATGGATTCATTACCACCGCCTTTTTAAACGGCAACGCCAACCGATATTATCGGAACAACGAAACGGGCGAATACGTGCAGGATAAGTTTCAAATTCGACCCAACCTCAGCATCAGCCTCGGTGTGCGCTTTGATTATCATGGTGGTCTGACCGAGAAAAACGGTGAACTTTACAACTTCGATCCTCAGCGTTATGACTACAACCAAGACACCGACACCATCGTGAACAACGGCTTCATCATTGCCGCTAACAACAAGCTGTTCCCAAGCAAGGGTGTGAGTGATTCCACCTTGACCGGCCGCCAATGGGGACTCGCACCCCGCATCGGCGTCGCGTGGAGTCCTAAGAAGTTCAATAACAAGGTGGTGGTGCGCGCAGGATGGGGCATATACTACGACCGCGGAGAGCTTTTCACGTATCTCTCTCCAGGGTTTGCATCGGGAGTCATCCCAGGCGGACCCTTCGGCGTCGTCCAATCTCCGCCGTATGTCAATACGACAAAGTGCAACTTTCTCCCGTATAACTATTGCACGTTCGAGAATCCTTGGGGCACGACACCACCCGTTCCTCCGACCGGCAATCCGGCGGACCTTTTCGTGCCCAATGCGGAGCAAATCCAAACGGGGATACCGCTGTTCTCTTTTGCCGTCTACAACCGTGCCAATAAGCTTCCCTACACACTGAACCAGACGCTCGATATTCAATGGCAGCCTCGCAACGACCTTGCCATCGATATCGGCTATGTCGGCAATCTGGGCCGCCACGAGATAATTCCTCTTCCCTTCAACCAAGCTAGGATCGCCTCGCCAACGAATCCACTGTGCGGTCCTGCACCGGTCTGCCCCGATCCTCAGACCGCAATGCCGAACGTGGGGGCGCAATATTATACTTACGGCTACTCGATCGTGACCGCGCCCGGCTCCTTCAACACGATCGCTCTGCCTCCGGTCAATGGGCAGCCCGTAGGGTTCTATCAGGAAAACTTCGAAGGCGGTAACGTCGACCTGCGTGTCCCCTACATCGGCTATTCGGCTGAGTCGGAGTCCTACACTGCAGTGGGTGTTTCCGCCTACAACGCGCTGCAAGCGCACGTTGAGAAACGCATGAGCCATGGCCTACAGTTCGGCTTCTCCTATACCTACTCGCACGCGGAAGATGAGCAGAGTGCCATGGGTCTGTTCTACAACGGCAACAACCCGCTGAACGTGCACTCCGCTTATGGCAACTCGGACTATGACCGTACGCATGTGATCAATTTCACCTATACCTACCAGTTACCAAAGTTCTTCGACGAAAATTCCTGGAAGGGCAAGGTGGGGAATGGTTGGGGCATTTCTGGCTTGACCGTGCTTCAGAGCGGCCAGCCGTATAGCATCGTTGATTATAGCGGCGCCGTCGGCAGCATCTTCTATGGCACCAACGACGGCATCACCAATCCGATCGTTCCCCTGGCGCCCGGCTGTACGCCGAAATCAGCCGTAACTGGTTTTTCGGGAGTCGTCGTAGGGAAACCAGCCCTCAACCCGAACTGCTTCACACTCCCGTTGCTTGCCGCGGGTTCGGCGTTAGAGGGCCAAGCTGGCGCCATTCCGTCCAATGATCCTTACGAAACGAACTTCATTGAGCAAGGCCAGCGCAACATCTTCCGACAGCCCTGGCAAAACCGCTGGGACATTTCGCTGCTGAAGACGACGCAGATCACCGAGCGGGTCTCGGTCAAGTATTCATTCGACGTTTTCAATCTCTGGAACCACCCAAGCTTTGACATTCCGATTGACAACGTGAGCCAGAACATCAACTTTAACGGTTTTCCCTACGAGGGCCAGCCCGCGACGGGAACCAATGGCTGCGACACGACCTTCACTGCCCTGTACGTTTGCTCGAGCTTCAGCGGTTTGGGCGTAACGAACAAGACGATCGGAGGTTCGCGGCAAATCCAGATGTCGCTGAGCGTACTGTTCTGATTTTCTGAACCTCGAACGACGGAAATCATCGTGCCCTTTTGGGTACAGACTCTCCCGCGGTCGGTGTGTCTAGGTTGCCCGCAGGAACCTACGCCCGTCCCCTTTAGGCGGCACTCAGCGTGACCGAGAGAGTCTCTACGGGAGCCGCGGCGAATTGCTCCTGCAGTTTCGCAGAGGAGGAAAACAGCTTCCCGGCGACTTGCCTTGCCGGAAACTCAAACGTCAGCGATGGTTCGGCAAATGGATAGGGATCGAGGATGAAATGGCGCGATCCAGCTGACCGCACCTCGATTCGATTGCGCGTGCCGTCCCGCAGCGGCAATGCGTGCAGCAGGTGAGAAGGCCGTCGGAAATCTACGCAGGAGAGCAGGGAAAGATAGTCGGCCGCTTGCAGCAAGCGGAAATGATCAAGGATGGCAGCCTCGGTTTTCTGCTCGGGCGGGAGGCTGCGATCAGCACAGATCCGCTCAAACAGTCGCCTCTGGAAGGCCTTTTGCTGCGCAAGGAATTCATCGAGAAGGGGCAGCTCTGCCGGCGGAATTGTCGAACGGTCCGCATGCTCACTGAGCAAATTGTGCGTGTGCATGGAGATCAGGATGGCAGCATAGGGATCCTCCTCGGCGATCAATCGGACGGCGCGATCCCGCACAGCGAGGTAGTCAGCCAGGTCGATTTCCTCAAACGCAGAGTACTTGCCGACGAGCTCGACCGAGTACGCGCTCGGTTTCCCTTGCCGGGTAATCTGCGGGGCTGCGTCACGCACAGCCCAGCCGTCGTCGTGCCGCAGGATGCCTTTTAAGACGTGGGCGCGCGGCTCAGGCGAGAGGAAATGCTTGTTGCCCCAGCGCTCCGCGAACGCTCCGGCAAGGTGAGCGTGATCGGGATGCGTTACCAGCCACCATCCCGTTTCTGTTTCTAAACGAAGCATCCCTGGTCCTCGTCAACCCTGCAAACCAACCGTTCTTAAGCAATCGACCTCATTGTAGAGGAAATAAGAGCAAGGCGAAAGCAGCCGTGGACTTGAAATGATTCTCGTGTTTTCGTCGTGCCATCTTCAGCTTGCTATAATGAGGCATGAGAATCCTACTGTTCAGTGGCAAAGGCGGCGTGGGAAAGACGAGTTTGGCCGCTGCCACCGGGGTCCGGTTAGCAGAATTGAATCAGCGGACTTTGGTGATGAGTATCGATCCCGCGCACAGTCTGGCGGATTCCTTTGACCTCGACACGGACCTTTTCCATACGCAGACATCCGATCCCTTGCCGATCAACGACCGGCTCTCGATTTTCGAGCTGAATATCCAGAAAGAGATTCGACGTCATTGGCAGGAGATCTCCTCCTACGTCACTTCCGTGCTGCGCACGACCGGCATCAGCGGAGTAGAGGCCGAGGAGCTTGCGATTCTTCCGGGCATGGAAGAACTGAGTGCGATGATGTACATCAACGAATACCGCCGGGAGCAGCGTTATGACGTGATTGTGCTCGACGCCGCGCCCACTGCCGAATCGCTCCGCTTCATCAGCATGCCCACAACGCTGGACTGGTACATGAAGCACATTTTCCCTTTTCAACGGAACCTTGTGAAGGCGGTGCGGCCCATCGCCAATCGCGTCGCTCCGTTCGAGTTGCCGACCGATAGCTACTTCGCGAACATTCGCAACCTGTTCGAAAAACTTGAGGGTGTCGACGACTTGATGGAGGACCCCTACATTACGAGCGTGCGGCTGGTCACCAATCCCGAGAAGATGGTTCTGCGCGAGACCCAACGCGCCTTTGTCTACTTCTCTCTCCACGGCCTCACTGTGGACTCGGTTGTGGTCAATCGGCTTCTTCCGTCAGAAGTGAAGGACGCCTGGTTCAGCGAATGGCACATGTCCCAGGAAAAAGTGCTGAAGGAAATTGAAGAATATTTCGCGCCGGTTCCGGTCCGTCGCGTGCCTTTATTTGCGCGCGAAGTTCTAGGCAAACAACGGCTGCACGAATTGGCGCGCGTGCTGTATGATGACCAAGACCCGGCGGCCGTGACGCGAACCGAGAAACCATATACATTCGGGAAAACGGACGGGGTATACGAAATTCGCTTGCTGCTACCTTTCGCGGCCAAGGGCGAGGTGGCACTGTTTAAAAAGGGCGACGAGCTGGTGGTCGAAATCGGCACGCTGCGGCGCCATATTGGCTTACCGCGGTCAATGGCAACACTGGTCCCCTCGCGAGCGAAACTGGATAACCAGATTCTGAAGGTCGAGATGAAGGAGACACAATGAGCGACGAACAGACGACGAACCCGGCTGGCGGCCAGGCAGGAAGCGAGCGTTGTGCCTGCCACGAAGTGCTGGATCATTTGGGAAAGGTCTTTGATATTCCGCCCGCCGTGCGCGAGCACCTCAACAATTCGCGGGTCGAATTCTTGAAGGCGGTCCGGGCCGTCATCGATCAAAGAATTGAGCGGCTTTCGGCCACTACGGCGCGCGGGTCGAGAATCGCCGTGGAGTAAACGACGTCACCCGCAGGTCCCAGTCGCTCGTTCATTCCGTTTCTGGCGTGCGGGCCGACTCGTGCCATCGGTGCAGGAAATACCACTCTAAGAACATCACCACAAAAAAGAAACTGAAGCCCAGCACGGTGGCCGCGAAGACCAGCGCGAAAAGGTAATCGGTCTCTAACTGCGAAGAGGCATAGAGAATCGAGTAGCCCAAACCGCCCACACCGACCTGGCTCGATCCCGCGTACAACTCTCCGGTGATGGCCCCGATAACGGAGATACCGCTGGCAATGCGAATTCCCACAAAGAGCGAGGGAACGGCGTGCGGCAACCGAAGCTTGAAGAGCTTCTGGGCGGAGGAGGCCTTATGCATCAGGAACAGGTGCACGAGGTTTTCGTCCACACTGATAAGGCCCTGCGTGGTGTTCGCAATGATGGGCGCAAGCGAAATGATGAAGGCGATCAGCGCCACGGCCCCGATCCCAGCGCCCACCCACATCAGGATCAGCGGCGCGATCGCCACGATGGGCACGGTCTGAAGCAAAATCGTGTACGGATAGAGCATCTTCCGCACCCAGCGCGACTGAGCGAAGATGAGCGCGACGATAACGCCGACGACGATGCTAGCGATCAGGCCCCCGAGGGATTCTTCGGCGGTGATGGCGGTCGAGGTTAGAAGCGACGGGAAGCGCTTACCCACAGCACGCGCGACGGCCCACGGTGACGGCAGCATGTAGCGCGGAACGTGAAAGAGCCACAAAATGAGCTGCCACGCGATCAGCAGCGCCAAGAAGACAGCCAGGGCATTGGCGACGGTGATGAGCCGCTGCTTCATCCTGCCAGCACCTCTCGTAGAACATGGGACGTCCGCGCCACCACCCCTTCGAACTCGTGGCACTCGCGAAGCTGCGCCGTGCGCGGAAAGGGCAGCTCGACGGGGACAACTCGGTGGATACGCCCGGGATTCGGCGCCAAGACCACAATGCGCGTCGACAAAAAGACCGCTTCGGCGACCGAGTGCGTGACGAAGACAGCGGTCCAGCCCTGCTCCGCGCGAAGCCGCAACAATTCTTCGTTCAGCCGATCGCGCGTCATTTCATCGAGCGCAGCAAAGGGCTCGTCCATCAAGAGCAGACGCGGGCTCGTGGCAAGCGCGCGGGCAATTGAAGCACGCATCTTCATACCGCCCGAGAGCTCGCGCGGGTAAGCGTCGGCAACTTCACCGAGACCGACTAGCTCCAGTAGAGACGCCACTTTCTCGATGCGGCGCTGGCTGACCATGTGTTCCAGCTCGAGGCCAAGGCCCACATTTTCTGTCACGGTGCGCCAGGGCAGCAGCGTGGCGTCTTGAAAAATGAACGACATCGTTTCGCGTGCATTTTCCGGTGTCATCCCGTCGACCTCAACCGTTCCGGCACTGGGCGGCGTGAGACCCGCAATCAGTTTCAAAAGCGTGGATTTGCCGCAGCCGGAGGGTCCGATGAGCGAGACGAATTCCCCTTTGAGAATCTCTAGATCGATCGATTGCAGGATGAGCCGGCCGGTGCCGTAGCTCTTCGTGACGCCCTCGAACTGAATCTGCGGGACAGACGAAGCGGAGGTCATCCGGCTTCCTCTCGCACGGGCAAATAGAGCGCTGAGGGATGAGCGCTCGCGTGATAAAGGATTTGCGTCGAACGCCGCCAGTCCCAGGACGTGGCGCGCGAGGATGGCACATCCGTGCCCGGATTGCGGTCATAAAGGGGAAACGCGCTGCTGGCGATTTCAACGCGAATCTGATCGCCCAAGTCGAATAGGCAAGAGGTGGGTTCCAAGTCGAATTGCCAGTGGTGGATTTTTTCAGGAGCGTATCCGGTTCTGGCAAAAAGCCGACTGGAGCGGGCGATGCCGATCGAGATGAACTCGGCTGAGCCGTTCGGGCGCACACGCACGAGTTTGGACGTTAAATCGGTGTGCGCGGCCGAAGTCGAGGCGTAGAGCGAGACCCGGGGAATGCCGAAGATCCGGAGTGGGGAAGAAAGCGGAGCGGTCGTGTAGACGAGCACATGATTGCCGAGTTCGAGAACGGACTGATCGAATTGGCCGGCAGAGCCGGCCCAACCCCCTGGAGCCGGCACAGGCACTTCGGGATCGTAGATGAAAATGTCGGAAGGCTCGTCCGGCAAAGGTTCAGCTCGAGACAGCAGGCCGTCTCCTTTGCGGGAGTTGGCGCGGCCTGTGCTGTGCAAATACAAAGCGTAGTTTGCCTCCAAGGGGAAGGAATCAGCGGTGCGCCAGCGGTTTTCGCCGAGGACGAAATGGCGAATCCGGGGCTCGGCGGAAAACTCGCCCGAACCCTTGAGCCAGTGATCGAACCAACGGAGCAGGAGCGTGTCCGTATCCAGGAGGGCCTGGGGGCCCAGATCGGCTGCGCCGATGCGGTCGCCCCAGGGAATATGCAGCCAGGGGCCCGCGACCAGATACTGATGCTGCCGGGCAAAGTCGCTGCCCGCGCATCGGGTCAACGCGAGAAAGCCATCGATGCTTCCCTTGAGGTAGGTGTCATACCAGCCGGAAAGGTGAAGCGCGGGGATGCGAATTTGACTGAGCGATTGGCTCACATCGAGCGACGACCAGTATTCACTCGGATCAGCATGGTCAAACCAATCGACCACGTATGTGGGTAGGTCTTGGCTATGAATCGCAGGATGATCGCGGAAGGGCAGAACGCTTGTTTGCGAGGCAAGGCTGGCCCAGGTGCGTTCGAGCAGGTCGCTTGCATCGCGCAGCCTGAGGCGACGAGCGTCAGCCTTCAACATTTGTAGTCCCCAGCCGAGCGCGGATGCCAGGCGCAGTGCGCCGTTGTGATAGAACCAGCCGTGGTACAGATCGTGCGCGGTCATGCCCGGCGCGATGCAGATCAGACCCTCTGGCGACTCGGCCGCGGCCAGAAGCTGCGTGATTCCCTGATAGGAAAAACCGTACATGCCGACGCTGCCGTTTGATTCCGGTCGCATGCTCAACCAGGAGATGGTTTCGGCGCCGTCGCGAGCCTCGTGACGGAAGGGATAGAAGTCGCCGCCGGAATCTCCGCGGCCCCGGACGTCCTGAATGACCACGTTGTAGCCGTGGCGGGCAAACCAAGCGGGATGCGCATAGGTGACGGTCGAGGCGATGTCGCGGCCGTAGGGCTGACGCACGAGGAGCGTGGGGTGGGGGCCGGGCTCGGGCGGATAGTAATGGTCCGATATGAGGTCGATGCCGTCGGACATTTGGCAAGGGACGCCGCGCTCCAGGCGGACGCCGTTGCCGCATTCGATCCAGACGGCACTCATGATCTGGGCGAGATCGGAAAACAGAGCATGGCTTCGAGGACGGCGGCCAGGCGCGTAGAGGCCTGATCGAGCCAACGGGCACCGTTCTCGGCTGTCGCTGGGCGCGGATCACCCATCACGCCGCTAGAGGCGATGTCACTGGTGAGCCAGGCGAACGTGGCCGGAGCATTCTCTGGGGACAATAGCCCCGGGTTTGCGGCATCTGCTATGTAGTTACTTGTGTAGGCCGAGCGATCCACCAATTCCGGCACCGAGGCCAGAAGAAACGCGGTCTCGATTTCTCCGGCGTGAAAACCGTAGGCGCGCTCCTGCTGGGTGAGACCCTCGAAGTTCGCACCCGCCGAGCCATGGACCGCAAAGGTGCGCAACTTGAACTCGGCGCGGAGATCTCTAGCCATTACGTCGATCAGGGCGGCATTGCCGCCATGGGTGTTATAGAGCGCCAGGCGCCGAAAGCCCGCACTTGCGACGCTCTGACCGAGATCACGCAGAACCGCCATAAACGTGGCCGCGCTCACAGAAAGCGTGCCGGGGAAACCCAGGTGTTCGTTGCTCTTGCCGTAGTGCACGGGCGGCAGGGCGTACACGGAAAGATTCGGGGACAATTTTTGGAGTGCGCGGCCGAGCAGCAGGTTATTAATGAGTGTGTCGGTTGCGAGCGGGAGATGATGGCCGTGCTGCTCAACCGCCGCGGTCGGAAGAACCAACAATGTGGCTTCTCGCGGGAGCGCCTCGACCTGCCTCCAATTCAAATAAGCGAAGTTGCGCTCATCCGGAATCCAAGTCTTCATCGAACGAGCTCTTGCGGTTTGAAGGTGATCATTTTGCCGGGATTCAGCAAACCCTTCGGATCGTAACGCTGCTTTGCGAGCAACTGAACGTTGTCGTCGCGATAACGGCCGCCGCCTTCCACATTGTTGACGTGGGGATTGGCCACGAAGACGCCAATTTCGCGGCAAGAAGAGATCATGTCGTTCAGGCGTGCCTCGGTCGTGTAATAGACGACCGGAATCGCCCCGGGAATCATGCGGCCGTCGGCTGCTTTCCAAAACTCCATGTGGAACAGAATTTCATTGCCGAAGCGCTCTTTGAGGCGACGCATCTGATCGCGCACCGTTACGGGATCAAACGCACATTGAAGATAGGTATAGGCTTCATCGGAGCGCATGGCCCAAAGGGTCGTGTGATTCCAAGTGTAATCAGAGAGCAGCGGGCGGGTGCGCAGCCCGAGGTACTTTCCGGAGTAGGTGACATCCCCGCCCGCGTTACGCGCGGCTGCTTCGAGTGAACCGCGCTGCGACTCGGCGATGAGGAAGAAAATGAGGGCTTTTCCTTCAGGCGCGTACTTCTTGACCGGCGTGAAGAAAGAAGGGATCGGCCATTCGAAAGGGGTCACGAGACGCTTCGTCCAAGCGGGATCGGCTGCGATACGCTCGCTAAAATCGAAGGCTCGAGCAAATGTGTCAAATGCCACCGCGCACTGTGCCCACTCGACGGCAGGAGCGAGCGCGAGCCAGATCCGCGTGACGATGCCGTTCGTTCCCCAAGCATGAAGAATATCGTGAACGGCTTCGCCCTCATGGAGAACGAGACGCGGTTCTGTTTCCATAGTGACCACTTCGAGCGCGCGGACCGTCTGAAAATCGCGTAGGTTGCCGTGGGCGACCGAGCCGATGCCACCCGAGCCTCCACCGAGAAAGCCGCCCACCGAAGCCTTGAT
>CAYOXF010000091.1:0-5662 GCA_964407845.1 uncultured Acidobacteriaceae bacterium
GATAGAGCAATTCCGTGAAGCGCGGATCCTCTTGCAGGAAAGCAAAATCCTCGTCGTTGCGAGCGTGGTAACGGTTTTCAGGGCGCAATTGAATAGCGATCTTAAGGTTCTCCATGGCCGAGTCCGCTTCGCCGGTTAAGCAATCGAGCGCTGCCATGGCGTACACAACGTGATCGGCTTTTGGCGCAGCCTTGCGCGCGCGATCCAGATGCTCGCGCGCTTCATCCCAGCGCCCCAAATTCATAAGTGCCACGCCCTGCGTATAGTGATCTTCTGCCGTCTTCGCCGTGGGAGCGGGAAGACGCGAAATCCTTTGTACGCAGATGCGTAGGTGAACGCTCGCGCGATCCGCCAGCTCCTTGCTGGGCCCTTCGAGGACTCGCTCCAGCGCTTGCTGAGCGCGATTGAACTTTTGCTGGTGGAAAAGGCTGAGGGCCTCCTCGTAAAGCTTCAGCTGCTGCTGCCGGGCGGGCGCATCCGGATCAGGAGGCGCGTGTTTGGCCCTCGCTTCTGATCCTAAACCACTCTTGCTAAAAGACTTATGAGCCTTTGACGCAGAACTGCCGCTGCGAACCGAGCGATGTTTCACAGGTTGACTCCGCGGGATCGGTAAGTGTGAAGATAACAAAATCGGATTCGAGCGTCAATCGGGGGTTCAGAGGCGAAACTCCGACGGCATCGACAGTTCCATCAGCAAAAAATGCGGTGTGATCGCCCGACGGTGGCCGATCAGACGACACCACCGACTGGACCCGAATCCAGGAATCTTGATCACTGACAGTAGCAGGAGAAAGAGGGTCAGCGCTTTCGACGCTTACCGCCCCTCTTTTTGCTGGCTTTTTTGGCTTTCTTCTTTGGCTTGCTCTTGGCTTTCTTGCGCTTCGGGCGTGCCTTGGCAGCCTTCTTGGCCTTGCGAGCGGGTGCACGCTTGGCAGGAGCGGGTGCCGCGGGCTCTGCAAGAGATTCTTCTTCCGGTTCTTCCTCGACGATGATCTCTTCTACTTCAATCACTTCTTGCGGCTGTTCGTCCTCCTGCCCTTCCTCTTCCTCATCGTCGAACTGGGGCAGTTCGTCGTCATCATCGCCGTTCATTTTGGAATAGAACATTCGATCCTCCGCTCAGTCCGGGCCTTAGCTTATCGGAAGGCTGACGCCTCGCCCGCTTATAAACGGAGCTCGGACCATTGTCAAGGCGCAATGGACGGAAAATCGATCCGATTTGAGCGGCAGCGACGATTCGGTTGCAACAGTTTCGAGAGTGCAGCTATCACGAAGAAAGGAAATGGGTTATATCGCGAGAAGCCTAACGCCTAACGCTGGATCTTCAGCACGTCCCCTGCTTGCAGTGGTCTATCGGAGAGAAAGGTATTTGCTTCACGGATGGCGGAGACCGTGGTCTGGTTTTCCCGGGCAATCGAGTAAATTGTTTCGCCGGCCTTGACGTGATACTCAACCGCTTTGGGTTCGGCCGAGTTCCGCGAGGAAACGTTGTGGAGTCCGTTTGTATCCGCAGAACTCTGGGCCGATTTCGGCTTGTGAGGCGCCGCCCCGGCCGACTCGCCACTGCCTGCATAGATCCGCAAGCGAGCGCCGCGCGGGGCGTGATCGCCGGAGATTCCATTCCAGCGCTTCAGCTGTGCCACGGTCACGTCGAAGCGGTCGGCGATCCCAGCCAACGTGTCACCGCGCTGCACGCGGTAACGCACAAGATGTACGGTCGGCGGCGGCGTTGTCGGCACGTTCAGAAGGAAGCCCTGCGGCAGCGTGGCCCGCGGCTCCAGATGGTTCGCCGCTTCGATCGCCGGCACCGTCACGCTATAGCGCCGCGCGATATCGGCCAAGGTTTCGCCTGCTTCCGTGGAGTGCAACCGCCAACTCGTCCACTTGTCGGTGGGAACCTGCTGAATATTTTCCTCGAAGGCCTTGGCAGTGCCCGCGGGTAGTTTCAATTGAAATCCCGGCAGGCTCGGCGTGACATTGCGCAACAATTCGGGATTGAGTTCGTGGAGATCGTCGATGTCCATGTTCGCCGCATCGGCTACTAAACGAAGAGCGATCGGATGATCCAGACGGATCGCTTCAACCTCGGGTGGCTTCTGAGCGTCTACCTGGACTCCATAGAGCGAAGGTGCCTTGGCAACCAGAGCGAGAGCGATAATGATGGGCACGTAGTTTTGCGTCTGTTTTGGTAGCACGCGGCGCTTTTGCAATTCCCAGAAATCTGCGTAGCCGGTCCGCTCAATCGCCTTCGTCACCGTGATCGGACCCGAATTGTATGCCGCCATCACGAGATACCAATCTCCGAACAGGGCGTAGAGGTCGCGCAAGTGTCGCGCCGCGGCGCGGGTGGCCTTTTCGGGATCACTGCGATCATCGACGTAATAGCTGCGCTCTAAGTCGTATTCTTCGCCCCGAAACGGCATGAATTGCCAGATGCCTCGAGCCCCGGCCCGGGACACGGCATCCGGCTGGAAAGCACTTTCGGCCTGCGCCAGATAGATCAAATCCTGCGGGACGCCCTCTTCTTTAAGCACGCGTCGGATCATGTCACCGTAGCGTCCGGAGCGATCCAGGCCGCGGCTGACAATGGCACGTCCGCGCGTCGTCGTGAAAAAGCTCAGATATTGCAGCACGGACTCGTTCACTGTGAGCGGCAAATCGTGAGGTACAACGATCAATTCCTGCTCGGCCTTCAGGGCCAAGCGTGGGTCGCCCGCCGGCAAAGTCAAATCGGCGATCTCATCGATCGGCGCAGGCTGCGCAGGCGTTTCCGATTCCACGTCCATCTCGGCCGCGGAGTTCTCCGAAGCATTCCATTGCTCGGAGGGAACGGCATCGCCAATTTCATCAAACAGTTTTGCCAGGCGCGGGTCGGAGTCTTTCTGAAAGCCGCTCTTCAGGATCAGGTCAACCGCGTGATCGAAATCAGTCTGGGCAACATCTAGTTTCTTCGCCTCGAGCGCCTGCTGTCCGGCAGTAAAGCTGGCCTGGACTTGCTCTACCAGAACATCGATGGCAGGACGGGGATAGTACAGTTCCCAAGCCGGATCAAAAGGCTTCTGGGAAAGAGGAAGTGGCTCGCGCGCGTAGCTGGCGGCAGGAGCGGGAGCGGGAGGTTGGACCCGCACCTGTTTGGTTGCGGTCTCCTCGCACCCTACAAAGCAGATCGAGGCGGCTACCAGAAGAGCCGACGTTGTTGCGCTACGCCTCATCTCTTGTGCCTTGGGAGCGCCCGCGGCCAGATGATCAGCCGGCGCCCTCCCTTATCCTCAGTAACTCGACCAACTGTTGCCCGGCTGCGGTCCGAGCTGAGCTGGAATTCTACGGGCGTATCAAGGCCGGGTCAATGGAACTACCCGGGTGGACAGTGTCAAAAACAGGACACCAAGTACTAGTGGTTTCTTCCCTCGCTCTTCGCCTCCGGCAAAGGCGTGGACAGGCTTATACCACCGCTTGGGTCAAAATTGCTAGGCATTCAGAGTGTGGGCGCCCTCGGCGCCCGGGCTAGGCGAGCGCTTGCCGCAAGTCTTCGATGAGGTCTTCTGGGTCTTCCAAGCCGATCGAGACGCGGACGGTTCCCGGCTCGACACTCGCCGCTCGGAGCTCTTCGATGGACATCTTGTAGTGTGAAGTAAAGATGGGCAGAACGACGAGCGATTCCACCCCGCCCAGACTTGCGGCCAGCAGAAACACGCGCACGCGATCGCAAAACCGCCGAGCGGCACTTAAACCGTGCTTCAAATCGAAGGCCATCATCGCCCCGAAATCGCGCATTTGTTGCTTGGCGAGATGGTGGTCGGGATGCCCAGGCAAACCCGGATAATGAACCCGCGCCACCTTTGGATGCTTCACCAAATACTTCGCAACGGCCATGGCGGTCTTCGACTGCCGCTCCATCCTCACGGCCAACGTTTTCATCCCCCGGATCAGCAGGTAGGCCGCTTCGGGGTCCAACGAGCCGCCCATTTGAATCATATTGGCACGCACTTGCCGGATCAGCGTGGCGCTGCCCGCAGCCGCACCTGCGATCACGTCGGAATGCCCGGAAAGGTATTTCGAAGCGCTGTGCAGGGCGATGTGAAAGCCCATGGTAAGCGGTTTCTGCAGCACAGGGCTCGCGAAGGTGTTGTCCACGATGGCAACGAGTCCCCACTCTTGTGCGAAACGGGCAGCCTTTCTGAGGTCCACCAGGCGTAGTGTGGGGTTGGTCGGCGTTTCGACGTAGAGCACCTTCGTCCGCGGGCCCACCAGCTTCTCCACTCCCGCGAGACTGGCATCAACGTGTCGGACCGTAATCGCCAGTTGAGGGAAAATGTCGCGCAGCAGCTTATAACTTCCTCCGTAGAGCTGACGAGTGGCGATCACCTCATCCCCGGCGCGTAACAGTGCGAGGAGGGCTGATGAGATCGCGGCCGACCCGGAAGCTGCCACGACGGCATCCTCAGCCCCCTCGAGCGCCGCAATTTTCCGTTCGGCAACTCTCAGAGTAGGGTTGCCGTAGCGCGTGTAGATGTACGCACCGCTTTTGCCCTCGGCCCAAAGCCTCATCTCTTCGGTGCTGGCAAAGGTGAAGTTCGCCGTGCGGGCAATCTCGGTGCCCACGGGCGTGCCCCGGCGAAACTTTTCCTCGCCCGCGTGGATTGCTAGGGTTGCATCGCCGAGCCGCTGCTGAGATTTCTTACCATTTTTCATGTCGCAACGAGCTTGACCTATCTCGCGGCGAGATCGCAAGGACCAATTTGGCGTCGCACACCGCCTCCCCTTGGGTGTGAAACCGGCGCTCTGTTTAGAGGCTTTTGCGATCATCCGGATAGGCGCGGTGGTCTGACTTCTCTTCGGGTGGCTCGCCGGCGCCCCAATGGAAAATGGAAAGACCGTACGTTCTGTGCCAAGATGCGCTGAGCCACCGACACCGGCTAAAACGGCGGAGGTGGGGTCGGAAAGGGGCCATGGATGAAAAAGTCCGCGGAGACGTTACTCCTGTTGTTGCTGACGATGTTCAGTGTGGTGGGCTGCGGAGTGGGGCCGTGTGCCGGCTATGGCTGTCCGGGCTTCACGTCAGCGGTGGCCCCGCAACAGCCTGCCAAGAACGCTCAAAACCGCAAGGCCTCGGACGAGTCACGAGCTCAGAACGATCGAGCGGTTACGACAACAGCCACATCGGGGCAATAGGGCCTGCCGTAGGGACCGATTCGCCGAACTATGCGGTGGCCGCCTCTTCTTCGGCGTGATGCGGCTTGTGTGCGGCGATCACCTTGTCGGCAAGCTCCTGCGGCACGAAATCGTAGTGCGAGAACTCCATCGCGTAGCTGCCCCGCCCCTGTGTCATTGACGTCAGCTCGTTCGCGTAGCTGAGCATCTCCGATAGGGGTACCAGGGCCTTGATCACGACATTGCCGGCGCGCGTTTCGCTTCCGCTGATCTTTCCCCTCCGCCCGCTGAGATGACCCATCAGGTCGCCTGAATACTGGTCTGGTGCATAGACCTCTATCTGCATGATCGGCTCGAGAAGTGCCGGCCGCGCCTGCTTCATGGCTTCGCGAAACGCGAGGGAGCCAGCGATCTTGAAGGCGATATCGGAGGAATCCACGTCATGATACTTGCCGTCGTAGAGGCTCACGCGAAAATCGACAACGGGGAAACCGGCCAGATAGCCCCGCTC